>CAXHNU010000046.1:0-23055 GCA_964017555.1 uncultured Butyricicoccus sp.
AGCGTCATGCGTATTTTTTCGACATCGGAACAAAGCACGGTTTCCAAAACATCGCGGCCGCCCATGCGGTCGCCAGCCACTTCCATGCGCTGTACGGCAGTCAACCGGTTGCGGATCATTTCCTGTAAGGCTTTTTGCAAATGCGGATAACCATCATAGCCAAGTTCTGTGGCAAAGCGTACCACCGTCGATTCGCTGACGCCGACGGTTGCACCCAAACGGCTCGCTGTCATAAAAGCAGCTTTATCATAATGTTCTGCAATATAATGGGCGATAAGGCGCTGCCCTTTTGAAAATTCAGAAAGGCTCGCCTGGATTTTCGACATGAGATCATTCATGGTTTTTCTCGCTCCTCAACGGGCAGACGGCAAAACCTGCCCCGTCAAAATTTCCTAACCCTTATTTTAGCCGTTTGCCTGCAAAATTGCAAGTGTTTTTGTCTATTATAAGCAAGATTCGTTTGCCATGCGCGGGCAATCGTCAGGTGAGGATATCCACCCATAAATCGTTGTAATATTGGTTGGTTTCCTCTGGCAGGCTTTGGAACACATCGGTCTTGAATGTGCTGACATCGGGGAAATATAAGGGGTCTTGCTGTATTTCCGCGTCAAGCTGTTCATATACGCCGGTATGTGGGCTGGAATAGCCGACATATTCCCAGTTTGCCATGGCAGCTTCGGTGGAACACAGGAAATTGATGAATTTTTCTGCCCCTTCGACATTTTTCGCGTTTTTGGGGATACACATGGCATCGACAAACAGGTTTGTACCTTCCCGCGGCACATAAAACCGCAGATCTTCATTTTCATCAATCATGGTTACGGCGTCACCGTTATAATAAGGCGCGGCAACAATTTCTTCGGAAGGGAGTTTTTCTAAGATTTGATCCATCCAAATCCCTTGATAAATTGGTTTGCCTGCTTTGATTAAATCAGCTGCCTGCCGCAGTGCGTCGCGGTCTGTTGTATTTTGCGAATAGCCGAGATACATCAGCGCAAGCCCTAACGCGTCGCGGGAATTGTTAAACATAGCGGTGCGGTTTTTATATTTAGGGTTCCAAAGCAAATCCCAAGAACCGATATCCGCTTCGTCTACATATTTGGAATTGTAAACAATGCCGACAACGCCCCAAGTATAAGGCACGGAATATTTTTGTTCCGGGTCAAAAGCCAGATGGGTATATTGCTCGTCAATATATGCCATATTGGGGATGTTTTCGTAATTGAGCGGGCGCAGCATCCCTTCATTGATAAAGCGGGAAACGGCATAATCCGATGGGATAATGACATCATAACTGGTGGTCTGAATGCGGGAATATAAATTCTCATTGGAATCGAATGTATTATATACAACATCAATGCCGGTTTGCTGTTCAAACTGCTCGATTAAATCGGTATCAATATATTCGCCCCAGTTGTAGACATTGAGTACCGCCGCATGGTTGCCTGTTTCACAGCCGGAGAGCAGACAGCATAATACCATACAAAATAAGCAAACATTCCGTTTCATGTCCTGCCTCCCTTTTGTGCCTGCCGCCGTTTTTCATCCCGCACCTGCCGCATATTGATGACAATCAGCAGCACCAGCACGAATAAAAACAAAATGGTGGATACCGCGTTGATTTTGGGGGTCATGCGGTGGCGGGTCATCGAATAAATCACGACAGAAAGCGGCTGACTGGTTGTGCCTGCTGTGAAATAGGATACCACAAAATCATCAACCGACATGGTGAATGCCATAATGGCGCCGGTGACAATGCCGGGCCTGATTTCGGGCAAAATGACTTTCCATAACGCCTGATAGGGTGTGGCGCCCAAATCGAGAGCAGCTTCATAAGCGTTGCGGTCAAGCTGACGCAGTTTAGGCATCACATTCAGCACGACATAAGGCACACAAAAGGTCACATGGGAAAGCAGCAGGGTTAAATACCCCTTGTCTAAATGCAGTGCGGCAAACAGCAGCATAAAGGTAACACCCATAATCGTATCAGAGGAGGACATGGGGATATTGTTGACAGCAAGATAAACAGACCGTGTCCGGCGGCGCATATTGTGAATGCCAATTGCTGCCGCGGTGCCAATCAGTGTGGCAAGGGCAGCTGCCAAAACGGCAACCAATAGCGTGACATACAAAGAATGCAGGATATCCGCATCTTGGAACAGTTCGGTATACCAACGTGTGGTAAAGCCATGCCAAAGCCGCCGGGACTTGGAGTCGTTGAAGGAAAAGACCATCAATACGACAATTGGCGCGTATAAAAACAGGAAGATGAGCAGCAAATAAAAGTCTTTCAAGAATTTTTTCACAGCATCAGCCCTCCCTGTTCGGATGTGCCGTCATCAAATTTATTCATGACCCACATACAAAGGAAGATGAGCATCATCATCACCAGCGCAATGGCAGAACCCAAATGCGGGTTATAAGCGCCGCCCATAAATTGCAGGTCAATCAAGTCGCCGACAAGCAAATATTTGCCGCTGCCCAGCATTTGTGAAATGACAAAGGTGGATACAGAAGGGACAAAGACCATGGTAATGCCGGAGATCACACCGGGCAGGCTGAGCGGGAAAATCACCCGCCGGAACACCAAATGGGTTGGCGCGCCCAAATCCTGAGCAGCTTCAATCAGTTTGGAATCCAGCTTGATAAGAACGGTGTAAATTGGAAGCACCATAAACGGCAAAAAATTATAGACCATACCCAGCACCACCGCGCCTGATGTGTTAATGAGCGGGATATAATCAAGGGGATAAGCAAACTGCGTTTGCAAAAAGGAAATCAGCCCGATTTGACGGAAAAACTGGTTTAGAAAGCCGTTGTTTTCCAGGATAGACATCCACGCATAGGTGCGCAGCAAAAAATTCATCCACATGGGCAGCATAATCAGCATCATACATAAGCTTTGGCGGCTGGCGGAAAGCTGGCTCATGAGATAAGCCATAGGGTAGCCAAGCAGCAGACAAACGGCTGTGGAGATCAGCGCAAGCCAAAAAGATCGCCCAAAAACCGGCAGATATCCGGGCAGATAAGTGAAATTATGCAGGGTAAAATGCCCATCCCCACTTGTAAACGCATAGACGCCGACAAGTAAAATGGGCGCTAAAATAAAGATAACCATCCACACGCCATATGGATAAGCAAATGATTTTTTCAACGGTTATCCTCCATACTTTTTTTCATAATGTGGATATCAAACGGGACAACAGACAATCCAACGGTTTTGCCGACGGGTTCAGCCGCGGTGGAATGCACCATAAAGGTGAATTGTTCGGTGCGGATCATCATTTCATAATGGACGCCTTTAAACACAATGGATTCAACAACACCTTGCAATTGGCTGTCCCCAGGGAAGCCAATGCGTAAATCTTCCGGGCGGATGACAACATCAACAGGTTCTTTTTTGGCAAAGCCTTTATCAACACATTCAAAATCATGCCCACAGAAGCTGACTTTGCAGTCTTCCAGCATAATGCCAGCAATGATATTGGATTCCCCGATAAAATCAGCCACAAACGCATTTTCGGGTTCGTTATAAATATCGGTAGGGGAACCGACTTGCTGGATGCTGCCATGGTTCATGACCACAACGCGGTCACTCATGGTAAGGGCTTCTTCCTGGTCATGGGTGACATACAGGAAAGTAATGCCGGTGGATTGTTGAATCCGTTTTAATTCGATCTGCATATCTTTGCGCAGTTTGAGGTCTAAAGCGCCCAAGGGTTCGTCAAGAAGCAATACACGCGGCTGATTGACCAGGGCGCGTGCGATTGCGACGCGCTGCTGCTGACCGCCGGACAAGCTGGTTGTATTGCGTTTTTCAAAGCCCCGCAGCCCGACCAGCTCCAGCATTTCCTGAATTTTACGTTGGATATCTTTTTCATGTATATTTCGGATACGCAGTCCAAATGCAATATTTTCGGCAACATTCAGATGGGGGAACAGTGCATACCGCTGAAACACAGTATTGACTTCCCGTTTATAAGGCGGAACGTCATTGAGCCGTTTGCCATCGAATAATACGTCGCCGGAATCCGGCGTTTCAAACCCGCCAATAATCCGCAGTGTTGTTGTTTTGCCGCAGCCAGAGGGGCCAAGCAGCGTGACAAATTCCCGATTGCGGATGGATAAGGAAATCCCTTTTAATACAGGTTCGCCGTCAAATTCTTTCCTGATGTCGATCAAGTCAACCAGGTTCTGATTCAATCTTTACCATCCTCCTTAATATCTATACAATACCACTTTACATATTAAAATGTTCAGCCACAAATGTCAACCTACTTTCTTTTAGAAAAAGAAAGTAGGGCAAAGAAAACGCACTCCCGCCGCGGCGGGGGATGCCGCTTTTCCAGGTGCGGCGCCGTGGCGCCGCTCGCTCGGGTTCAGTTTGCGATTATCGCAGCCGTGGTGCCCTCGCTCGCTGGTGAGGCTTTCCAAAACGAAAACCGGCACGGGTTTTACACCGCGCCGGCTCTCGCTATAAAAGATTTCAGGTATGTGACCGCCACAAGGCGGATTGCGATGATTACAATTATTTGAGGAATGGTGCGCAGCATTCTGCGCCCATTTTAATGACTTCTTCTGCGTCCATATCCCAATATTCTGGGCGGAACAGTTCAAGGCAGGCAGGCCCGTCATAACCCACGTCCATAACCGCTTTGCTGATATCCGCAACCGGGATGCAGCCCTTGCCCGGCATAATGCGGTGGCAATGGTCAAGTACACGCAGCGGCAGGTCTTCACAGTCGTTAATATGATAAACAAACAGTTTTTCTTTCGGGATTTTGCGGATATAATCCACATCTGCGCATTTGTCGTGCATATAGAAGTTGATGCAGTCCACCGTCAGCCCAACACTTTCACGGTTTACCGCCTGTACAATTTCCCAAGCCTGACGCAGGGAGTTGCAGCACCAGCGGCGGTCGCCGATTGGTTCAAAAGAACAGCAAACGCCATAAGGCTCCGCGATATCTGCCAGTTTGTTCAGCACTTCCACAGAATCGTCAAACACTTCTTTTTCTGTTTTGCGATCCATGTCGGGGCCCATGGTTGGTACAACAATCATATATTTGTTGCCAATTGCCTGTGCCACTTCGCAGCCAAAGGTGAACAGCTCAACCAGTTTATCCCATTGTTCCGGGGTGTTGAAGTTGATGTCCTCAATAGAGTTAAAGGCAAAAGGTTTCAGGTGGCTCTTTGCAAAAAATGCCTTGAGATCATCCATGGTATGGGTTTTGAAATATTCTTTCAGCATATCAAGGCGCAGCTCAATATAATCATACCCATACTTTTCACACAGTTCCAGGTCGCGTTCCACAGAAGAATTTTCTTTACAGGTTGCTTCGTTAAATCCCAATTTCAACATAATCCTCGTCTCCTTTATGCGAATATAAATCCGTAAACCATATATTTATAGTACCATACCCAAAGGGGTTATTCAATATCGTGATATTGCGGCTGATGAGCGGCATTTCACTGTGATATTGCTTACTTGCGTGCCGAAGGCGGCAAAGCACTGCTGCCCTGCCGCCTGCGATCGAGATAAGAGAAGAAAAGAAAAGATATGATCTTAATAAGTAAGCTGCACCGGCTTGCCTTCACGGAAGGAAGCGGTTGCGGTCAGCGCGAGTTTAATGCCCATCATGCCGTCATATGCGGTAACAGGGGATGGTTTGCCTTCCAGCACATTCTGGACAAAGGCTTCCATTTCCAGTTCATAAGCATCCTTAAAGCGCCCAAGGCACCAGTTTGCCATGTCAAAGGTAATTTCCTGTCCGCCAACGGTTTTGAACGGAGTGAGCTGTTCCTGTCCAACAAATACGCTCTTTTCCAAACCGATCACTTCAGTACGGGTATCATAAACGTCATTTGCGTTGCGGCTGATTTCAATCATGCCAAGTCCACCGTTTTGGAACTTCAGCAGCATCTGACCGTCGTCCACGTCGTTCAGTTCTTTGAGGAACTCATGTTTGAGGACAGCGCCCTGCGCATAGATTTCAGTGATTTCGCAGCCCATCAGCCAGCGTGCAACGTCAAGGTCATGGATGCCCATGTCAACAAACAAGCCGCCAGACTGCGGTACATATGCCGGAGGGGGGCCGTTGGGGTCGCGCTGGCAGTCATGGATATAAATTGGCTTGCCGCAGGCGCCGGATTCAATCATTTTCTTGGCAGCGACATGGCCTGGGTCAAAGCGGCGCATAAAGCCGACTTGCAGGTAAAGACCAGCTTTTTGGACAGCGTCCATGATTTTTTCCGCTTCTTCAACCGTGAAGGTGATTGGCTTTTCAACAAAAATCGGCTTGCCAGCCGCGATAACGTCCATCAGGACATCATAATGGGTCTGGGTTGGGGTTGCGATAACAACAGCTTCCACAGCCGGGTCTTTCAGCATATCCTTATAGTCGGCATAAGCCGTTACGCCGAAATCTTCTTTGCCGCGTTCCAAAGCAGCCGGGAACGGGTCGGATACAGCAACCAGGCGCGCGCCCATGGTACGGGTAACATTGACAGTATGCTGGTAGCCCAGGCGTCCCAGCCCGATAACGCCAACACCAAGTGTCTTTTTCATAGAATGAACCTCCTAAAAATGTGATGATCCGATTTCACATGGGGTGTGCCCCACATAAATAACCTGTTGATACTATCTTACCACAAGCAGATGAAAAGTCAAGATTTTTAATATTACAAATGTGCAGAAAAAATTCTGTGAAATTAGTACAAAGCGCGGAAAATATTATGAACCTTAATTTTTGTATTAAAGGGAATAAAACCTGAAATCCGGAATAAAGTGCAGAATATCGGGCAAATGATGATTTTTCACATCTTAATTGCGCATATTTGTGATGCGTTTATATGAAAAGCCACAAAAGGGAAACAAGAAAATCGGCAGATTGCATATGAATCCTATGAATTTATTGTTGAAATTACTATGAATAATGTGATTGACATATTACAAATATTAAAATATACTGGATGTAACAGCTTCAATACGCGTTTGGAGAGGCCTGGATGGGGGAACCATCCACCGAGAAGAAGAAGGAGGCATAGAAATGTCGGAAAGCAGACAGCCCACAGGTTCGCAGGTGCCGCCACTGCTGGAGATGCGTGACATCACAAAGATATTCCCTGGTGTCGTTGCGCTGAGCCATGTAAACCTCACCATCGGCCAGGGGGAAGTCCATTTGCTGCTGGGAGAGAACGGCGCAGGCAAATCCACAATGATCAAAACCATCATCGGCATCAACAAGCCCGAAGGCGGCGAAATGCTGTGGCTGGGCAAGCCAATTAAAATGCGCGGCGTGCAGGATGCTTATGACCTGGGCATTGCGGTGATTTATCAGGAACTCAGCAATATCCCTTGCCTGAGTGTTGTCGAGAATATGTACCTTGGCTGCGAGAAGAAAAAAAGCGGACTTATTGATTGGAAAGAACAAAAGCGCAGTGCGCGCAAGGCGCTCGAGCGCGTGGGGCTTGCAGATGTGGATTTGGATATGCCAATGGAAAAGCTTGGCATGGGGCAGCGGCAGCTTGTCGAGATTGCGCGCGCCATTGACCGCAATGCCAAACTGCTCATTATGGACGAACCAACCTCTTCACTTAGCCGGAAAGAGATTGACTTCCTGCTGGATCTTATGATAGAGTTAAACCAGAAGGATGGCGTATCGATTTTATTTATCACCCATAAACTTGACGAAGCCAAAAAAGTTGGGCACAAAGTTACGGTGCTCAAAAACGGGCAGAACTCCGGGCCGACCATCGATGTTGAAGGCGTGACCGAAGACCAGATCATTAAAATGATGGTTGGGCGTTCGCTCGAAGAAAAATTCCCCAAACGCAATGTGCCGATTGGCGACGAAATGTTCCGCTGTGAAGGCCTTAGCGCTGAAAAGTTCGATAATATCGGGTTTTCGGTGCGCAAAGGCGAAATGCTGGGCGTATTCGGTCTGGTTGGCGCAGGGCGTACCGAAACCATGCGCGCGATTTTCGGCGCTGACCCGCTTGCCGATGGGCATATGTATATGGAAGGGCAGGAAATCAGCATCAAAAACCCACAGGACGCGATTAAAAAAGGCGTTGTGCTGATTACCGAAAACCGCAAAGAAGAAGGACTTATCCTCATCCATGATGTCATTGAAAACGGCACGATTGTCACCCTGCCAAAGTTTAAAAATAAACTAGGGCTGATTGACAACAAAAAACGCCGCCAAATGGTGGAGCAATATGGCACGGATTTGAACCTGCGCCCATTGCAGCCGGACAAGCTGTCGGTGAATTTCTCCGGCGGCAACCAGCAAAAGATTGTTATTATGAAATGGCTGCTTTCCGGCGCGAAGGTGTTTATTTTTGACGAGCCAACCAAAGGCGTCGACGTCGGCGCAAAGGTTGAAATCTATAATATTATGAACTCGCTGCTGGAAAAGGGCGCTTCAATTATTATGGTATCGTCAGAAATGGAAGAAATCCTTGGCATGAGTGACCGGGTCATGGTCATGTATGAAGGCAAACAGACCGGCATTGTCGATAACGATGGTACAATTGGTCAGGAAGAAGTCCTGACGCTGGCAACGGGAGGGAAACTCGAATGAATAATAATAACAGTGTCGCGGCAAAGGCAAAGGATTTGATGAACAAGGCAGGCCCGCTGGTTGCGCTCATCCTGCTGTGTATCTTCCTTGCGTTTAAAAACGAGAACTTTTTTACATCCACAAACCTTTTGAATGTCGCGCGGCAGGCAGCCCTCAACGGCTTCTTGTCCCTTGGCATGATGGTTTGTATCCTGACAGCGGGCATTGACCTGTCTGTTGGCTATACCATGACGCTTTCTACCATTATTATGGCGAAATGCGCCGTGGAAAAAGGCATGAACCCTGTGCTTTGCCTGATTATTGGCATTGTGGCTGGCGCGCTGCTCGGGCTGATCAACGGCATTTTGCTGACCAAATTCAAACTGCCTCATCCGTTTATTTCCACTCTGGGTACCCAGAATATTTACAAGGGCATTGGGCTTGTTATCACAGGCGCGACCCCAATTGCAGGCATGCCGGTTGCCATTAAATGGGCAGGTTCCTCCTTCCTCAGCTCCAACCCGGACAGCCTGCTCGGCAAAATCCCGATTTCCTTTGTCATCATGCTGATTGTCTATGTATTGTTCAGCATTTTCCTCAATTACACAACCCTTGGCAGGCATATTTATGCCGTTGGCGGCAATATTAACACAGCAGGGCTTTCGGGCATCAATGTGGATTTTGTGCGCACCAGTGTTTATGTGATTTCAGGCGTTATGGCGGCGTTGGGCGGCATTATGCTGACCGGGCGTACTGACTCGGCTTATCCGCTTTCCGGCAACCTGCTCGAAAACGACGCGATTGCAGCAGTTATCATTGGCGGCACCAGCTTTTTCGGCGGCAAGGGCAACGTGCTTGGCACATTCACCGGCGTATTGCTGATTGCGGTACTGCGCAACGGCTTGAACCTGCTCAACGTATCGTCGGATATGCAGACCATTTTCCTTGGCGGCATCATCATCGTTGCTGTATTTGTTGACGTTGTGCGCGGCGGCGGCTTCAAGCGTGTGAAACGCATGAAGAAGGACGAAAAACCGGCAGCACAGGCGTAATTTCAGGCTTTTCCCCTCAAAAATGAGGAAAAGATACATCCTATATTATCAAGGAGGAAAGAAAGATGAAATCGAGAAGAAGACTGTTAGCACTTGCAATGAGCGGGCTTATGATGGCTGGCATGCTTACTGGCTGTGGCGGCGGCGACAATGGCGGCGGCGCAGCATCCGGCGGCGGCGCGGCTTCCAGCGGCGGTGCAGCATCCAGCGGCGGCGGCGCAGCATCTGGCGACAGCTACAAAGTCACCACCATCTGCATGGCGCTCAACAGCGACTACTGGCATATGGTAGAAGCTGGCGCAAAGCTGGCAGGCGAAGACCTCAAGGCAGAAGGCATTAACGTTGAAGTCAATGTCATTGGCCCGAACGCAGAATCTGACTCCGCAACCCAGATCAACATGGTAGAAGATGCTGTCACCAACAAGGTAGACGCAATTGTTTTGGCAGCAAACGAACCAACCGCACTGGTATCCGCAGCGCAGACCGTTAAGAAAGCCAACATCCCGCTGATCCTGATTGACACCAAGCTGAATACAGATGATGATTCCCTGTATTCCTGCTTTGTTGGCACAGGCAACAAGGCGGCAGGCAAGCTGGGCGGCGAATTTATCGCTTCCAAGCTGAAATCCGGCGATAAGGCAGCGATTATCCGCGGCACAGTAGGTCAGACCGTGCATGATGACCGCGGCGCTGGCGCAGAAGAAGCGATGAAGGCAGCAGGCATCGAAGTTGTTGCTGTACAGCCAGCAGACTCTGACCGCGGCAAGGCTGTCAACGTAGCAGAAAATATTATCCAGTCCAATCCAGACATCAAGGCATTCTATGCAACCAATGACGACATGGCACTGGGCGCATACCAGGCTGTTGCAGCAGCAAACCTAAAGGATGTTGTTGTTGTTGGGTTTGACGGCACATTCAACGCAATGGACTCCATTGCAAAGGATGAAATGTCTGCATCTGTAGCACAGCTTCCTGTTGAAGAAGGTTATCAGGGCGTGATGAACGCTGTGAAGATTTTGCAGGGCGAAAATATTGAAAAAGATCAGCCATTGGATGTTGTTGTACTGAACAAGGACAACGTAGCTGATTTCCGCACCGAACTCGAAGCAAAAATCGCAAAATCCGGTGTAAAACTGGGCTAATCACACACCCGCAAGGGACAAATGGAAAGGGGACGAAAGTCCCCTTTCTTTTTTTCATCCAGCCGGATTTCCACAGAAAAGAATGCCGGCGAATTGAAATTTTCTTTGATTGTGATATAATGTAGGTATTATCAAATGCGGACAGGTTTCGGAAGAGAGGTCAATTATGAATAATTTTACATTTTGCACGCCAACCAAAGTCATTTTCGGCAAAGGAATCGAATCCCAAATCGGGGAAACCATCAAAACATATGGCGCATCCCGCGTGCTCATCCATTATGGCGGCGGTTCGGTGAAAAAAACCGGCTTGCTGGATAAAGTCATTGCTTCTTTGCAGGCGGCTGGGCTGCAATGGGTGGAACTCGGCGGCGTATCGCCAAACCCAAAACTTTCGTTTATCCATCAGGGCATTGCACTGTGCCAAAAAGAAAAAGTTGATTTTATTTTAGCCGTTGGCGGCGGCAGTGTGATTGATTCTTCCAAAGCAATTGGTGTTGGACTGGTAACGGGCAATGATCCTTGGCAATATGCCTCCACAGGCACCCGCCCGGAACCAAACCAGATTTTCCCGGTTGGGGTGGTGCTGACGCTTGCCGCGGCAGGCAGTGAAATGTCTAATTCGGATGTTATTACCAATGACTTGATTTCCCCATGGGTAAAACAAGGCATTACCTCGGAAACGGTGCGCCCAGTGGTTGCGTTCCTGAACCCGGAAAATACATTCACAGTATCCAAATTCCAAACCGGCTGTGGTATTGTCGATATCATGATGCACACCATGGAACGGTATTTCCTCGGCACGCCCGATTGTGATTTGACCGAACGCATTGCGGAAGGACTGCTGATTGCCGTGCGCGACGCAGGGCGGCGCGCCATTGCAAATCCTGATGATTATGAAGCGCGTGCCACGCTGATGTGGGCATCTTCCCTGAGCCATAACGATTTGACTGGCTGCGGCAAACCGCGTCTGTTCCCGGTGCATAAACTGGAACACCCGGTATCTGCACTGCATGATAATATTTCCCATGGGGCAGGGTTATCGGTACTGTTCCCCGCATGGGCACAATTTATCTTGTCTAAAAATATTGACGTGATGAAATTTGCGCAGCTTGCAAACCGCGTTTGGGGTGTGGAAATGGATTTTGACCATCCGGAACGGACTGCGGCAAGCGGTATTGCAACCATGAAACGGTATTTTATCGAAATTGGTATGCCAGTGACTATGGCACAGCTTGGCTTGCAGCCTGAAGATTATGACGCCATCATCAATTTGACCACCAAAAATGGCACAAGCCCAGTGAAAAGCTATATCCCGCTGGGCAATGCGGAAATCCTGGAAATTTACCATTTGGCAGAATAAAAAAAGTATGGGACGCCGGCAAAAAACTGCTGGCGTCCCGTTTGTTTTATTGTTCTGGATTGATGGATTTCCCATCTTTATCTTTTAGTTCTAAATGCAGATGTGCGCCAGTATCCGCTTCCGCGGGCACAACATTTGCCACAGAACCAATGACATCCCCGGCTTTGACCGTGCTGTCTTTTTTGACCTTTGGCTTTTCAGATAAACCGCGGTAAATGGCAGTTTGTCCATTTTCCAGCTTGATTGTCACACAAACACCCCATAAGCTGTCAGATACAACATCGGTCACTTCACCATCAGATACCGCGTATACCCGTGTGCCTGAAGGCGCAAGATAATCTGTCCCCGCGTGAACACGCCAATCCCCTAAGGTTTTTTGGTAAACCAGCTTGTCCCCGGAAAATTCTTGCGCAATTTCCCCTTTGACCGGTTTTACCCACGCAGGAGCCGCCGTAGGCTGCTGTTCCGGTTCTTGCTGCGGCTGCGCTGGGGATGTGGGTTCTTCCGGCTGTGCAGCCGTTTGCTGCTGTGTAGCTGTCTGCTGTGTGGATGGCTGCTGTGGCTGTGGTGGTACCGCTGTCGCTGTTTGTCCACCGTTTGTGTCCCCAACACCTGGAATGTCTTCCGGCAAGACAGTATCTACTGGCGGGGTACTGGTTGATTCCTGCTGTTCTGTGATGGATGCTGCGGTTTGTGCCCGGTTTTCCCGGTGGGGCAAATCCGGCGTATATTCAACATCCTCCATAGACGCGCCGCCTGACAGCGGCGCAAAAAACAGCACATAACCCGAAATCGCAATTGCTGCAACGCAAAGGATTAGGATTATGTAAAATCCTCGTTCCTCCGCAGTACGTTCAGCAGTCCGCTTTCCGTATTTTCGCATGTTTTTTTCACCTCCGGGCTTATTATGGACAGCCCATACGGTGTTTATACAAAGAAAACCATGTTTTATTTCTTTTGGAATTTCAGGGACTGCGCCATGGTGAATTTTGCGCCAAAAAACACAGGCTTTCTGTTTATTGTTCACGGGATTTTCAAATTATTGCGGTATACTATATGATAACCTGAAAGGAGTGGCATTTTTTTATGGCAACGATTTTACTCGCGGATGATGAAGCCCGTATCCGGCGGCTGGTTGCGGATTTTCTCAAACGGGATGGGCATACCATGATTGAAGCGGCAGATGGAAAAGAAGCGCTGGATAGTTTGTCCGGGAATATCCCCATAGATTTGGCAATTTTAGATGTGATGATGCCTGGCGCGGATGGATTTGCTGTTTTGCGAAGCATTCGGGAACAGGAAAGCACGCGCCGCCTGCCTGTAATGATGCTGACAGCACGTGCGGAAGAATTAGACCAGCTCCATGGGTTGGAAGGCGGTGCGGATGATTATGTCACCAAACCATTTTCCCCACTTGTTTTATGCGCACGGGTGAAAAATCTGCTGCTGCGGGCAGGCGCGGCACAGGAGGAAAAAACAAGTTTTGGTGCGTTGGATATTGATGAGGCACGGCATGAAGTGCGTGTTTCCGGGGAAAATATCGGACTGACACCCAAAGAATATGAACTGATGATTTATTTCAAAAATAACCGTGGGATTGCCCTTTCGCGGGAAAAAATACTCAATGCGGTTTGGGGCTATGATTATTTTGGCGATTTGCGGACGGTGGATACGCATATCAAAAAATTGCGGGCAAAACTGCGGGATTATGGCGGGAAAATTGAAACTGTGCGTGGCTATGGCTATCGGTTTGAAGTATAAGAAAAGGCTTCCGTTTGATAACGGAAGCCTTTTTGTATGCGTTTTGAGAAATGCGGATGTTATATTGCTTTTGCGTCTGCGTGCTGCGCGCGGCAGTAGTGAAATTTTCTTTGCCTACTTTCTTTTATAAAAGAAAGTAGGTTAGCCGTAGACGCGAGCGACTTCTTCACGGGCAATTTGTACCCAGCGTGCGGCGTTGGCTGGCGTGTGCCCTAAGGTGTGGTTGTCCTTCATCAGCAGTTCGACAATGTTGCCGCTTTGTTTGCAGTATTCCAAAATGCTGTGCAGGTTCTTCCGGATGTAATCTTCATCAGGATGCGGCACCGCAATGTCTGTCGGGCTGACCTTGTAACAATAGACATAATCTTTGCCAAGATAATCACTCATCTTACGCGGATCTGCCCATTGCGAAACCGATACGCGCCGCAGGCGCGGAATCGCTTCCTTTACATACTCCCAACGTTTGTCTAAGCCTTCACAGCAGCCATAATAGTTCAGCCCAAAGCATTCTGCAATTTCACGCTGGTAAGGCAGGAAAAATTCCTTGATCATTTCCGGTGAAACTTCACTGGTTTCTTGGGCTTCATTAAAGCCCCACATATCCATCAGCTTTACTTGTCCTGGCGTGCCATGCAGTTCATCCGTAAAACCAATGCCGCCTGAACCAATATACATACTGTCGGAGTTGTTCGGCAAAAGTCCATGTTCTTCGAGATATGCAAACTTTTTCAGATAACCATCTGTGAATAACCGCATCATGGCATGAACCTGATCCGGATAATCATAAAAATCACACATCATATTTTCCATGCCGCGCAGGTTGCAGTAAGACAGCGATAATGCCGGTGACCACCACCATTTGTGTCGGAACTCAATGGACAAAATGCCGTCAAATACTTCCTCTGCCAGATGGAATGCCGCGTTGGAGGCTTCCCAATCGACACTGATTTGCGGTGTCTTAATATATTCGGAAAGGTCTAATTCTTCAAATTCTTCTTCCATGTCCGCAAATGGTGCTTTCCAAACATAGGCTTCCCCCTTTGTCGGGTCGCCAATGCGTTCTTCTTCAATGCCCCAGCCGCTGTCTGTGGCATGATATGGAATGTATAACTTCGCTTCAACGACTTTGTCATCTTTCATTGTGTCTGCCCAGTAGATTTCCTTGCGCAGCCACATTTCCCAGTCTTGTGCCATTTCTCCTTCGCATTGGATGGCTTCTTTCCATGGGAAAATTTCATTCCAGCCGTTTTCACAGTCGATGTAAATCACGGGCTGTTCGGTCTTTAACCCGTTGTGCGCAACCCAAAGCGCTGCTTTTTCCGGTTCGCAGGGGCGTTCTGCCAGCTCTTTCAGCCGGCGCCCTAAGCCTTGCAGGATTTCTTTATCATGCGCGGAAATAACACACTGTTCGAGAGGCCAGCCGTGTACCATTAAGTTGCCGCCTTGCCCCTGGTCAATTCGATTTTCACCAACAAATTGATCAATATTCATATCTTCTAAGTTCCTTTCTCAGCTCAGATTGAAGGAATTTCTTCTCTTGCAATTATTGTAGCATAACCTTTGCCAGGGTGCAAACCTGCTTTGCTGTAAAAATGTCCGAATTTGTGAAAGTTGCTATTGGCATTATGCCTAAAGCAATGCGCGGGAATTTGGCGGATCTCTGCGGGAAACCGCAAATGACGTTCATTTTTCACGATAAGATTTCATAAAATAAACATGGGTTTCAATGTAAAATAAAAAAGGGCAAAGAATCCTTTGCCCTCAGCAGAAAAATAAAAGTTGATTTTTCAGAATTTCATATCAATTTTCCGGAATCATTTGCACAGCATCAATATTCCATCGTCGCCTGTGGAATGCGGCGGGTTGTGCCGCGTGCCAACAATACCATCAGCGCAAACAGCCAAAGCCCAGAGGCGAAAAAGCAGGCATACCGCAGCAGGGTCTGCGGCGGGAATACAATCGCCTGCGCGCCAGCCGCAATCGAAATGCCAGCGCCAGCCGCTACCGCGATGCACCAGATAATGGCTAATCCTGCCGATATCACAAAACGGCTTGGGCTGCTGGTGGAATAAAGAAAACCTGCCAGCGAGTAAAACGCATAAGTCAGCGCAATGGCAGCGAGCAGTTCAAAACCATAAAGCCCAATAAATGGCGAAGCACCATTGTCCTTAAAGGTGGTAATCAGATCAAAACAAGCCCAAAACATGGGGACAATCAGCAGTGTAGCAGTCGCCGCGGTAATGGCACGGCGGCTTAAAGCCGATGCCGCGCCAATAAAACAGCCGCCCGTCAGCATGGCAAGCAGCCATAACGGCAAAGCCGTAATATTGCCGGTAATCGGGACTTCACTGTCCGTTACCGCCAGGTATAAGCCAGCCGCGCCGCATACCAGCATCGCCAGCCCCGCAATGACAGAAACCATTTTAAACAGGGTGCCTGCCCCCCAAAACGCATCCTCAAATACAATGCCGCTGTTTTCATGGAAAAAAGCAGCCGCGCCAATCAAAAGCACCGCGGAAACAATGCTGAGCACAATCAGCGCAATGCCAGGGATATCCCCACGTGCCGGCAGGCGCGTGCCAACCTCATAACCATAGATTAAATTCAGCCCGCGCAGTACCGCACCGGCTACCGCCGCAAGCCCAACCAAAACGGGTGTGTATGCTTTAATTTTCATGAAGCTTCCCTTCCTGTAAATAAATAATAAACAAAAACGGTATACATAAATAGTATAACAGGAAATATGCCAAACTTACAGTGGCAACTATGCCAAAGGGGGCAGGGTTATTCACCCCGAATTTTGGCGGGTTTGCCGTATGTCCTTGCTTTTCTTTGCGATAGCCATAGAAAAAAGGTGGGTTTCCCTTGTATCAGCCCTTTCTATTTGGTAAAATAAAGAGAGAACCATTTCAAAGGGCAATGGCAGGCAGGATTTGCCTGCCGCTGCCGGAAAAGAGGAGAACAATAAAATGGAAAACCCAATTGTGACAATCGAAATGGACAATGGCTCCATCATCAAAGCCGAACTTTATCCCGAAATCGCGCCCAATACGGTGAATAATTTCATCAGTTTGGCAGGCAAAGGGTTTTATGACGGCTTGATTTTCCACCGGATCATCCCTGGCTTTATGATTCAGGGCGGCGACCCGGAAGGCACTGGCGTTGGCGGCCCCGGTTATGAAATCGCAGGCGAATTTACGTCAAACGGTTTCCAAAATGATTTGAAACACAGCCGCGGCGTGCTGTCCATGGCGCGGACGATGGCGCCGGATTCTGCCGGTTCACAATTTTTCATCATGACAGAAGATTCCCCCCATCTGGATGGGGAATATGCCGCGTTTGGCATGGTCACAGAAGGCATAGAGCACGTGGACGAAATTGTCAATACACCGCGCGACTGGAAAGACCGCCCACGGCAAAAACAAGTGATGAAAAAGGTAACAGTAGACACCTTTGGTGTAGAATATCCGGCACCACAGGTCATCTAAAATCATCCTTCCCTTGGAAAAAGGGCAGAAATAAAAGGGGGAGGGGCTTGCCCCTCCCATTGTTTGGGAAGGAAGTGCGAAGCAAATGATACATTATACCAACCGGGATCAATTTATTGTGTCAGCAGCCGGGTGTATGTATACAGAGGCGGATAGTTTGGAATCCATCATGGCAGGCAACGAAAATGGCGCAAATGGCTGCACCATGATGCTGGATATGACGCAGGATGGCATTGTGATCCTATGCGCGCGGGGCGGGTTCCGCGGCACTGATGGCAAATTCCATACCGCGGCGGGGACAGATTTCGTTGATTTGCGCCGTGTGTACCCAAAACTGGTTACTGTTGGACAAGCTGTGGAGCTGGCAAAATCCTGCGCGGCAAAAATCTGCGTGCAGCTATGCAACCGCCATGTGTGCCCACAGGTGAAAATTGCGCTCAGCCATGCCGATTATTTGGATAATGCGTATTTTGGCGGGCTGGAACTGCCAGAAGCCGCCGAAGAAGCACGCAAAAACCCGGCGTTACATATCATGGGCGATTTGTCTGCGGCGCCGCCGGATGCCGCCGCGCTGGTGCGTGCGGCACAGGAAGCTGGATTGTTTGGACTGCGTGCAGCACCTGCCGCCTTGACCCGCGAGCTGTGCGCTGAGGCATTGCGCTGCGGCTTGTTTTTAGCCTCGACAGAATCCACAGATATTGATGAAATCACGCGGATGCTGTCCTTTGGCGTCAATTTTATTGAAACAGAACGCCCGGATTTGGCGTGTGCCCTGCTGCCGCAGTTGGCAGAAGAACCATAAAACCAAGCTGGTTTGCTGGAAAAAGGCAGGCAGGGTATCCGGGCTGGAAAACAACATTTTCACAATCCATGAAAAGCGAGGGCCTGCCTGATGGCTGATATTACCGTACAAAATTTAACAAAGTATTATGGCGACCGGCTGATTTTATCCGATTTGAATTTTGACATACAACCGGGTGAAAAAGTTGCAATTTTAGGCGCAAACGGCACCGGAAAAACAACTTTGCTGCATATTTTATCCGGACGGCTGGAATATGACAGCGGTCATGTCGCCATTGGCGACCGGAAAACCGTTGGCATGATTGACCAGATGCCGGAGTTCCCGCCCGAAGTCACCGTGGAAGATGTGCTGCGCACAGCATTCCGTGCGGTGCAAGCCGTGCAAGAGGAGCTTGCCGCGCTGGAAACCCAGATGGCAGCCCATCCAGAAGATGAAGCCTTGTTGCGGCGGTATGGCATATGCCAACAAAAATTAGAAACATTGGGCGGCTATAACCACGATTTCGAGGTGGATAAAGTGTGCAATGGGCTGGATATCCCGGCTGCACGCCGCGTGCAGCCATTTGCACAGCTTTCCGGCGGCGAGAAAACGCGGGTAAACCTTGCACGCATTATTTTGGAACACACTGACATTTTGCTGCTCGACGAACCAACAAATCATCTGGATATGGATGCGGTGCGTTGGCTAGGCGATTACCTGGAAACCTATCAGGGCACGGTCGTGACCGTGTCCCATGACCGGTACTTTTTGGATCAGTGTTGTGACCGAATTATTGAAATCCATGACAATATCATCGAATTTTATGCAGGGTCATACTCTTTTTATGCGGTGGAACGTGAACGCCGCTATGAACAGCAATTGCGCGAACATGAAAACCAAATGACAGAAAAAAAGCGGCTGGAAGCCGTTTCCCGCATCATGCACGAGCATGGCACCGAACATCTTGCCAAGCGTGCCGCGTCGATTGATAAGCGGATTGCACGCATGAAAGTGACTGACCGCCCACGCCGGGACAAACAAATGAATGTTTCTTTTGGCGACCCCAATTATGAAACCGAAGATGTACTCAAAGTGCGGGATATTACAAAAAGTTATGATGGGCGAAGGATATTACAAAACGTAACATTCAATGTGCGCAATGGGGAACGAGTTGCCATTTTAGGGGACAACGGAACAGGAAAAACCACACTGCTTAAGATTATATTAGGAGAAGAAACTGCCGATGCGGGCACAGTCAAAAAAGGTGTAGGGCTGCGCCCTGCCTATCTGCCGCAGATGGTACACTTTGCCCAACAAGGGCGAAACTTAATTGATACACTGATTTATGACAAAAATGTTACAATGCAGACTGCACGTAACCGGTTGGGTGCGTTCAAATTTTCCGGAGAAGACCAGTTAAAAACCGTAAACACCTTATCTGGGGGCGAAAAAAGCCGTTTACGGCTGTGTGAACTCATGTATGACCCATTAAATATGCTGGTTTTGGACGAACCAACCAACCATTTAGACCTGATGAGCCGCGAATGGATTGAGGAAGCGGTTGAAGCGTTCACAGGCACGCTGCTTTTTGTATCCCATGACCGGTATTTTGTGGAACGCTTTGCCACACGGGTCATTTATCTGGAAAACGGTGAATATCTTGATTATACAGGCACTTATAGCGAATTTTTAGCCTATCGGGAGCGTTTGCGTGCGGAAAAAGCCACGGTTCCCATAAAGGCAAAGCCGGAAAAAAAGGCAGAGCGCCCAAAAGGAAAAGGCACCAAAAATATGGCAAAGCGGATTGCCGTTTTAGAACGGGAAATCAATCAGCTGGAAATGCAGCTTGCCGATATGGACAGCAGGATCAACCATAATGCCGCCGATCCGGAAAAATTAATGGGTTTGCTGGCAGAAAAGGATGAAATAGATGGCATTCTGCTTGAAAAAATGGAAGAATGGGAGCAATTAAGCGAGGCATTGGGCAATGAAACTGGAAATTAAATTTTGGGCGGCGCTTGCGGTACTTTTTGCGGTGCCTGCGGCTGCGTGCATTACATGGAGCCCGATCCGATTTGGCACGCTTTTCTTAGGCGGTTTGGCAACCGGCTGTGCGTGCGAAGCATTTTTTGTTGCACACATTGGGGAGGCTGCCATATACCGGCAGGCTGCCATGTTGGGACGGGTGCTTTTCGGGCTGTTTCTGTTATCATTTTTTGCGATCCAAGGTTTGATTTTGGCCGGGGAACATACCGATAAAGCCATTTATGAGGCGGATTATGTACTGATTTTAGGGGCACATATCTATCGGGACAGGCCGTCTGCGGCATTGCAGACCCGGCTTGATGCGGGTGCGGCACTGCTGGAAAAGAACACAAAAGCAAAGCTGGTGCTTTGCGGCGGACAGGGTGAAAACGAAATTATGCCTGAAGCGCATATGATGCGCGATTACCTGTTAGCAAAAGGAATCGCCGCAGAACGCCTGTTGATTGAAGATACATCGACAAATACCATCGAAAATATCACAAATGCCAAAGAAAAATTCCATTTGGAAGGGCAAAAAACGGCTGTCATATCAAATGAATTTCATTTGGCACGCGCACGCAGGCTGATGGTACAGGCAGGGCTGGATGCGTGCGCGATGCCCGCACCAACGCCATACCGCTCGCTAAAGGCTGTGTGCCATTTGCGTGAATACTGCTCTACACTGGGGTTGATTTTCACAGGACGATACTTTTAAGGCAGGTTTTTGGAAAGGAGTATGCTATGGGCAAATACCAGTTCAGCATAATCATGCTGGGTGATTTCCAGATTTATATGAATGGGAAATTGGTCAGCGAGGTCGTATGCCGTTCTAAAAAAGCAAAGAATTTGTTGCAATACCTGTTATATTTTCATCATTTGGTGCCAGCAGAGGAACTTTTTCATGTTTTTTGGGCGGATACTGCCAATCCGAAAAATGCTCTGAAGGTATTGGTGCATCGCCTGCGGGCATTCCTGATACAGGGCGGCGTGCCGGAAAATGTAGAATGTATCATCCAGCGGCAGGGCGGTTACGCGTGGAACCCTGCATTGGAAACCGAAATTGATACAGAACGTTTCCTTGCGTGCTTCCGGGATGCAACATCTGGGCAGCTCGACCGCGGCCATCAAGCACAGGTTGCGGCGCTGGGATTAAGTTTATATAAAGGAAAGTTCCTGGATGAAACGGAAAGCTGGATGGACGCGCCATCTGCGGAGCTGCATCAATCTTACTTAAAATTAGTACATATTATGTGTACTTTTTATCAAGAAGAAGGACAAAGTGAAGAACTTGTGAATTTATGCCAACAGGCTTTGCAATATAATCCTTTGGATGAAGCCATTAACCGGGAACTGATTGTCGGGCTGCTTGCGTGCGGGCGCAGCCAGCAAGCATTGGAGCAATACCGCTATGTGACAAATGCTTATTTTGATGCGTTTGGCGTGCAGGTTTCGGAGGAATTGCGTGCAGTTTACCAGTATATTCTGGATGCGGAAGAGGCCTCACGCCTGGATATTGACAGCATCGGCGAACAGTTAGAAGAGAAAACCCCAGGAGCTGGCGCTTTTGTCTGCGAATATAATATATTTCGCGAGCTATATCGTATTGAAGCACGCTGTTTGGATCGTTATGGCGGGCGCATTTATTTGGGATTGCTGACCATTTCCGCAACACATCGGGAACAAATTAACGACACAGTTTTATCCCGGCAAATGGCGGTTTTGCTTGAAGTTGCCCGTAATTCGCTGCGCCGCGGCGATATTATTTCCCAATTCAGCGAATCGCAGTATGTTTTATTGCTGCCCACAGTGACATATGAAAGCGGCATGATGGTTCTTGACCGCATCCGGAATAATTTCAAACAGCAAAACCCGCGTTCTCCCATTGTCATTTTAGGGCGGCTGCGTCCGCTGCGTGCGCTGGACAGCAATGGCTAAATAACATTTTCACTGCTTGCATTCGCCGCACGCATTTTGCGGGTGCGCCATTTTATCAAAATTCAACCTGGGAAAATAAGAAAATATTATGAAAAGAGGTTATATATGGTTTCTATCGGCATGAAAGGGACACAGGAATTGTGCGTAACAGAAGAATTGCTTGCCAATCAGGTGGGCAGCGGTTTGGTTGCAGTTTATGCAACCCCGATGATGATTGCTGGCATTGAAGGCACCGCGGCGGGTTCTGTTGCGCCTGCGCTGGAACCCGGTCAGACAACGGTTGGAATGCGGATTGAGGTAAGCCATGTTGCGGCAACACCGTTAGGCATGAAAGTGCATTTTGAAACGGAACTGGTTGAAATCGCGCCAAATGGTAAGATTTTGACCTTTAAAGTTGCCGCATATGATGAAAAAGGGCTGATTGGCGAAGGCACGCATCAGCGTGCAATCGTTGACAAAGCACGCTTTGAAGCCAAAGCGCAAGCAAAATTGGGCTGATTATCATATCCGAATCAAAAACAAACCCCCTTGCTTTTATCACAAAAGCAGGGGGTTTTGTATTGAAATATACCATTTTCTTATTCGTTGCGATCTTCCGCGGCAAGGATGCTTTCCGCTTTGACTGGGTGTGCAATGGCAAATTCCACATCTTTTTGATAGGTTTCATAAGCATCCTGCCAATTTGCATCATCTGGCTGTGTTGGCAGATCCGGATAGTATTCCTGTAATAACTGACAGAAATAATCTGTGAATAAAGTACCGCCGGTAATATCCATATGCCGTTCATCAAAGAAATGGTCGCGTGCAGTAATGCCAATCGCTTCATAGGATTCCGCAGAATTGAAATCATTAAAACGCACGCCATATTCTGCCGCAATTTCTTTTGCGGAAAGGATTTTGCGGTAGTGGTCGGGCCAAATATTGCAAGGGGATTTCACCAGCCATAA
>CAXHNU010000047.1:0-23004 GCA_964017555.1 uncultured Butyricicoccus sp.
GATAATTTGCGCCGTTTGGTGCGGCAAACCCGTATTTCCCCAGATAGTTTGATATGGCCAATTTTTGTTGCGGAAGGCGAAGGGATTTATCGGGAAATTGAATCATTGCCAGGACAGTACCACTATAGCCCGGATCAGCTTTACCGTATGGTGGATCGTGCCCATCAATATGGGGTATCACGTGTTATTTTGTTTGGGTTGCCTGTAGAAAAGGATGAATATGGTTCTGGCGCTTGGGCACAAAATGGGATTGTACAGCAGGGCATCCGTAAAATACGGGAACTTGACCCTGATATGTATATTATTACAGATGTTTGTATGTGTGAATACACCAGCCATGGTCACTGCGGCATTTTATGCGGGCATGATGTCGATAATGACAAAACATTGGAAGTGCTTGAAAAGACAGCCTTAAGCCATGCGCAGGCTGGTGCGGATATGGTTGCACCAAGTGATATGATGGATGGGCGGGTTGCCGCAATCCGTCAGATACTTGATGAAAATGGGTTTCAAAACATCCCGATTATGGCGTATTCCGCAAAGTTTGCATCATATTTTTATGGCCCATTTCGCGAAGCGGCTGGATCGGCGCCATCTTTTGGTGACCGCCGTTCCTATCAAATGGATCCGCATAATGGACGGGAAGCAATGCGCGAATGTGCATTAGATGTGCAGGAAGGCGCGGATATTTTAATGATTAAACCTGCGCTTGCATATTTGGATTTGGTGCGTGAAGCACGACAGCGGTTTGATTTGCCAATTGCCTGCTATGCGGTTTCCGGCGAATATGCGATGATAAAAAGTGCCGCAAAAGCAGGTCTTGTGGATGAATATGGGATAATGTGTGAAAGTGCGGTTTGTATGTATCGTGCAGGCGCAGATATCCTAATCACATATTATGCCTGTGAATTGGCAGAAGCAATCCGGAAAGGAGATATTGGTTAATGAGGGCATCGGAAGCAATTTTTGAACGTGCAAAGCGTGTATTGCCTGGTGGGGTAAATTCCCCAGTGCGTGCATTCCGGGCGGTTGGCGGTACGCCGCCATTTATCACCAAAGGCAAAGGGTGCCGTATTTGGGATTTGGACGGCAAAGAATATATTGATTTTGTTGGTTCCTGGGGACCGCTGATTCTTGGGCATAGCTATGCGCCAGTGTTGCAAGCAGTTGAAAAAGCAATGCGTAATGGGCTTTCTTTTGGTGCGCCGACAGCGATTGAAGTGGATGTTGCAGAATTGCTGGTTGCTATGGTGCCCAATATTGAAATGGTGCGCATGGTCAATTCTGGAACAGAAGCGGTGATGTCTGCATTGCGCGTAGCACGCGGCGTTACCGGACGTGAAAAAATCATCAAATTTGAAGGATGTTACCATGGACATTCAGATGCTATGTTGGTTGGGGCAGGTTCTGGCGCACTGACACAAGGGGAACCGGATTCCAAAGGGGTAACACAAGGCGCGGCAGGAGATACCCTTACAGCGCAATATAACAATTTAGATTCTGTACAGGCATTGTTTGATGCCAATCCAGATGAAATTGCAGCCATTATTGTGGAGCCAGTTGCGGCAAATATGGGGGTTGTACCACCACAGAAAGGCTTTCTGGAGGGGCTGCGTGCCATGTGTGATAAGTATCATGCCTTGCTGATTTTTGATGAAGTGATTACAGGATTCCGTTTGGCACGCGGCGGCGCGCAGGAATATTTTAATGTACGTGCGGATATTGTGACATTTGGCAAGATTATCGGTGGCGGTATGCCAGTCGGCGCATATGCAGCAAGCCGGGAGATTATGCGTCAGGTCGCCCCAACAGGGCCAATTTATCAGGCAGGCACATTATCGGGAAATCCGGTTGCAATGGCAGCAGGGCTTGCACAGCTCCAGATATTAGATCAGAATCCAGGATACTATACTGATATTGAACGCAAAGCCAAAGTAATGGCACAGGCAATGCGCAATAGTGCAAAAAAACATGACATAAAGCTGACGGTGAATCAGTGCGGCGCATTGCTGTGTCCGTACTTTACCGATGAACCGGTAAACACCTTTACAGATACAAAAAAATCCGATTTAGAACAGTTTAAACGGTATTTTCATGGTATGCTGGCACATGGCATTTATATTGCGCCAAGTCAGTTTGAAGCAGTATTTATCAACGTCAGCCATGAGGACGCAGATATTGCTGCGGCTTGCAGTGCAGTTGATGCAGTGTTTGCAGATCTATGATGAATAAAACAATGCCGCGCTTACTAATTGGCGGCACAAACAGCGGTTGCGGCAAAACAACGGTGTCAACAGCACTGATGCGGGCGTTAAAGCGGCGCTGTAAAGGTTTATATGCGTTCAAGTGTGGGCCGGATTATATTGACCCAATGTTCCATACCGCAGTTCTGGGGATACCCAGCCGCAATCTGGATTTATTCTTTATGGGGGAAGATGAATGCCGCGCAGAGTTGGCACATACGATTTCGACAGATGGCTGCGGTATTATAGAAGGTGTAATGGGCTTTTATGATGGGATTTCTGGTACAACAGATACCGCGTCAGCGGCGCATCTCGCCCGTGTGACGGATACGCCTGCGGTACTTGTTGCCAGCCCGAAAGGTCAGTCATTTTCGCTTGCCGCGACACTGAAAGGGTTTGCTGAATTTGCACCAAATACATTGCGCGGTGTGATACTCAATGGGGTGTCACAAGGAATGTATCCATTTTATCGGTCGATTGCCGAAAAAAGCGGGCTTTCAGTATATGGTTATTTACCGCACATCCCAGAAGCGGAAATTCCAGACAGACATTTGGGGCTTGTGACCGCCGGGGAAATTGAAGGTTTACAGCATAAGCTAAATTTATTGGCAGATTGCGCAGAAAAAACATTGGATTTGGATGGGTTACTTGCCCTTGCGCAGCAAGCGCCACCGTTGGAATGCCTTCCGGGGCGTTCGATGCACCAGCAAAATGTCCGCATTGCGGTTGCTTATGATAAGGCATTTTGTTTTTATTATGCACATAATTTTGATATGCTGCGTGCGTGCGGGGCAGAATTGGTTATGTTTTCGCCGCTTGCTGATGAAAATTTCCCGGATAATATCAATGGGTTGTATCTTGGCGGCGGATATCCGGAATTATATCTGGAAAAATTATCGCAAAATGAAAGCCTGCGTACACAGCTTGCGCTTCATATCCAAAATGGCTTGCCAACAATTGCTGAATGCGGCGGATTTATGTACTTGCATCAGCAAATTGCCGATGGGCAAAAACAATATCCAATGGTTGGTGTTCTTCCAGGTACAGCGCAGTTGTCCAATAAACTGCAAAACTTTGGATATGTAACATTGACAGCACAAAAAGATGGTTTGCTTTGCTCGTGTGGCAGCCAATTGCGCGCTCATGAGTTTCATTATTCAGTATCGGATCATATGGGGAATGCGTTTTGTGCAGAAAAGCCGAATGGAAAGTCATGGAATTGTGGGCATATGACAGATAGTTTTTATGCAGGATATCCCCATTTATATTTTGGGCACACGCTTGCAGAACGGTTTGTGCGAAAATGTGCCAATTATGAGGTGAAAAGATGAATTTACAGCAGGAAATAGAACGGATACAGCCATTATGTGCACAAAGTATGGAAGCGGCGCGCCATCGGTTTTCCAATATCGCTATCCCGCTTGGCAGTTTGGGTTTGCTGCAAGATGCAATTATTCAGCTTGCTGGTATTCAGCGCCGTGCCAAACCGGAAATCAACAAACGTGCCGTCGTGGTATTTTGTGCAGATAATGGTGTTGTAGCACAAGGCGTGACCCAATGTGGTCAGGAAGTCACTGCGATTGTGACAGAAAACCTATCTTGTGCACGGACAACGGTGTGTTTAATGGCACAAAAAGCAAATGTGGATGTTATCCCAGTTGATATCGGTGTTGCACAGGAAGTACATGGTGACAAAATACGTAAATGCAAAATCATGTACGGTACAAATGATATGACCCAAATGCCAGCCATGACACGGGAGCAAGCCTTTACAGCCATTGAAACTGGTATTTTAATGGCGCAGGAGTGCTATGAAAAAGGATATCAGTTGCTTTGTGTAGGGGAAATGGGCATTGGCAATACAACCAGTACAGCAGCAATGACAGCCGCATTATTGCATCTGCCCGCAGAGCAGGTGACAGGACGGGGCGCAGGGCTTTCCAGCGAGGGGTTTGAACGGAAAATTGCCGCAATCCGGCAGGCAATTGCGATAAATCAGCCAAATGCAAACGACCCGATTGATGTGCTGCACAAAGTTGGTGGACTGGATATTGCAGGTATGGTTGGTTTATATTTAGGTGGTGCAATTTATGGGCTGCCAGTTGTCGTAGATGGCGTGATTGCTTGCGCGGCAGCATTATGTGCGGTGCGTATTTGCCCTGCGGTACGGGATTATATGTTGGTTTCCCATCAATCTGAAGAACCTGCTGGCGCAATTTTGCTGGAAGCACTTCATGCAAAGCCATTTATCACCGCGGGAATGCGGCTTGGTGAGGGTACTGGCGCTGTCGCGGCAGTGGTCTTGTTGGATTTGGCGCTTGCGCCGTATCTTGGTATGGTCAGCTTTGAACAGGCAAATATTGAAGCATATCAGCCGCTTGCTTAAAGGAAAAATTTATGAAAATTGTAATAACAGGCGGTGCGGCTTGTGGAAAGTCAGCCCATGCGGAACGCATTTTATGCAGGCATACGCCTGGCGGTTCACGCCTGTATATGGCAACCATGCAGCCGTTTGGTGACGCTGGTCAGGCGCGGATTGCCCGGCATCGCAAACTCCGTGCAGGTAAAGGTTTTGAAACCGCAGAACAATATACCAGCTTGGCACACTTTACAGCGGTAAAACATTATGATGGTATTTTGCTGGAATGTATAACAAATCTGTTGGCAAATGAGTTATTTTCTCCGGAAGGCGCGGGGCAAAATGCAGTTTCGGCAATTCTTGAAGGCATCAATAGACTGGAAAAGCAATGCAGTACACTTGTCATTGTCACAGGTGAAATCTTTTCAGATGGCGAAACTTACCCGCCGGAAACTATGCAGTATATCAAAATGCTGGGGAATATTAACTGTGCGCTTTTCGGTGCGGCAGATGCAGCGGCTGAATCCGTTTGTGGTATCCTGATTCCATATAAGGGGGAACCTTTGCTGTGAAAAGTATTTTCAGCGGTTTTTTAGTTGCATTTTCTTTATATTCTGCAGTTCCGGTACCACAGGTGACATGGGAGAAAAAAACCATGCGATGGGCATTGTCCTTTTTGCCGCTGGTTGGATTGCTGATTGGCGGGACAGAGTGGTTGTGGTTTCATTTTTGTATTGTTTTTAACGCATCTGTTATCTTTTATGCTGTCATAGCAGCGCTTTTGCCGCTGATTATTTCTGGTGGAATCCATTTGGATGGCTTATGTGATACCTGTGATGCACTTTGTTCCTTTGGCGACCGAGAAAAACGGTTGGCAATCTTAAAAGATTCTCATGTAGGGGCATTTGGACCATTATGGTTAATGGCATTTTTGATGGCAGAAACTGCTTGCTTTGCGCAGGTATATGAAAGCCCGCAAGCCTTTCCGCTTGTATGTACAGGATTTGCAATGGCACGGGCTATGGGGGGCTGCAAGATTGTTACCATGCCATGTGCAAAAGACAGCGGTCTTGTATATCTTTTCGCGGAAAATAGTGATAAAAAAATAGTTTTTGTGACACTTATATTAGAAATTCTGCTTTATTTTGCACTTACAGCATATTATCTGTACTTTGTTTGTGCATGGCTGTGTCTGGCAGCGGCTGGAATTGCAGTGCTTTGGTATCTGCTGCATCATAAGATGTGTTTATCTGCTTTTGGCGGTATTACAGGCGATTTGACAGGTTTTTTTATTTCGCTGACTGAACTTCTTTTCCTTGCCATTGCTGCAATTGGAGGGCTGATATTATGACAGTTTTAATCATAGGAGGTGCCTATCAAGGCAAATGCCAATTTGCAAAAGATAAGTTCGGACTTCAGGATATGGATTTCGTATCAGGTGAAACCTGTACACCTGCGGCATTTGCCCATGCAAAAGCAGTGGATGGGCTGCATTCTTATATCCGCCGCTTTATGGAGCAAGATAACAGTGAAATATTGCAGAAACTCAATGGAAAAATTGTGATTTGCAATGAAATTGGCTGCGGTGTAGTCCCAATAGAACAGGAACAAGAGCTATGGCGGGAAAAGACCGGGCGAATATGCTGTGAATTAGCTGAACGGGCAGAAATTGTTGTACGTGTTCATGCAGGGCTTGGGCATATCTTGAAAGGACAAATTGGCGGAGGGGTTCCATGATGCAGTATGGGCATGGCGGTGATATTTATTCTTATGCGGAACAGTTCCCAGGGCAGGCAGTATTGGACTTTTCCTCTAATGTTAATCCGCTTGGTACACCAGAACCAGTACGATGTGCTATACGGGATGCGGCAGCGCAATGCAGCCATTATCCAGACCCATTTTGCCGCCAATTGACAAAGGCACTTGCGAATAAATACAGGCTTGCCCCAGAAATGATTTTTTGTGCAAATGGAGCGGCAGATGTTTTTTTCCGGCTTGCGGATGTCCTGCGCCCGAAAAAAGCATTGCTTACCGCGCCCACTTTTTCAGAATATGCTGCTGCATTGTCGCGGCAAGGCTGTATGGTGCAATATCATTTTTTATCCCCTGCTGAAGGGTTTGCAGTGACAGAACGGATTTTAGATGCGTTAAAGGATATTGATATTTGCTTTTTATGCAGTCCCAATAACCCGACAGGATGTATCATTGAACCAGGGCTTTTGCGTCAGATTGTTCGCCGCTGTGAGAGGGAAAATATTTGGCTGGTTGTCGATGAATGCTTTATGGATTTTGTGGTGAATGGGGAACAGTATACGCTTTTGCCATATTTACAGCACTTTAAACGGCTGATTGTTGTGCGCGCGTTTACCAAAATATATGCTATGCCAGGGGTACGCCTTGGTTGGTGTGCAAGCGCTGCTGAGGGGCTTTCTGCACAATTATATGCGGTTGGGCAGCCATGGGCAGTATCGGTGATTGCGCAGGCTTGCGGACAGGCGGCACTTTCTATGGATGGTTTTGAAGCCTATACAGCAAATTATATTGTGCCATTGCGTCGGCAGCTTGCTGAAGAGTTAAGAAACTGTGGGATGAGCGTTTTTGAAAGCCAGGCGAATTATTTGCTGTTTTATACAGATTATCATGATTTGCGGGAAAAACTGCTTCCGCATGGCATTATGCTGCGGGATTGTTCGGATTATCAAGGGCTTTCATCTGGTTATTTCCGCATAGCGGTCAAAAATAAAGAGGATAATGACTATCTTATCCGGAAGATTCAGGAGGCAATATGGCAAAAGCAATTATGATACAAGGAACAGCTTCTAATGCTGGGAAAAGTGTGCTTGCAGCAGCATTATGTCGTATTTTCCGGCAGGATGGTTATAAAGTTGCGCCATTTAAATCACAAAATATGGCACTCAATTCTTTTATCACAGCAGATGGGCTGGAAATGGGTCGTGCGCAGGTGATGCAGGCAGAAGCGGCAGGGCTTTTGCCGGATGTGCGGATGAACCCGATTTTATTAAAACCAACCAGCGATTGCGGTTCGCAGGTTATTATATGCGGCAAAGCAATTGGCAACCAAACCGCACAGGAATACTGGGGTAATAAACGTGCGCTGATTCCGGCTGTGCAGCAGGCTTATGAAAGCCTTGCGGCAGAATATGATATTATCGTTATTGAAGGGGCGGGAAGCCCGGCGGAAATCAATCTGAAACAGGACGATATCGTCAATATGGGCATGGCAAAGCTGGCAAATGCCCCTGTGCTGCTTGTTGGGGATATTGACCGCGGCGGTGTATTTGCATCGTTATATGGTACGGTGATGTTGCTGGAAAAGGAGGAACAAGAACGCATTAAAGGGCTTATCATCAATAAATTCCGCGGGGATGTAGAAATCCTGCGCCCAGGGCTGTCTATGTTGGAGGATTTAGCTGGTAAACCGGTTGTTGGTGTGGTGCCATATGCCCATTTGGATATTGATGATGAGGATAGTCTTTCCGAACAGTTAGGACAAACAGACGCAAAAGATATGATTGATCTTGTGGTGATTCGGTTGCCGCGTATTTCTAATTTTACGGATTTTGCCGCTTTACCGCGTATACCAGGCATTGGGCTGCGTTATGCGGATAAACCCAGCCAATTAGAACAGGCAGACCTTATTTTAATCCCAGGCACAAAAAGTACAATCAGTGATTTGAAATGGCTGCGGGAAAGTGGGCTGGAAGCCCAAATTTTGAAACGACACAGCGCAGGTGTGCCTGTATTTGGAATATGTGGCGGATACCAGATGATGGGGCAGTCTATCAGCGACCCGGAAAACACCGAAGGTGGTGGGCAGATACGCGGCATGGGACTGCTTCCCACAGAAACAATTTTCCGCGCGGAAAAAACAACCGTACAGGCACAAGGGGAATTGCTTGACATAGAGGGCGACCTTGCCATGCTGAGCGGCGCCAAAACAACTGGTTATGAAATACATATGGGTGAAACGGCGTTTTTAGAGGGGGCAAAGCCACTGCAAAAACTAATGCGGGAAGGACAGCCGGTTTTAGATGGGTGTCAGCACCAAAATGCTTATGGCAGCTATTTGCATGGCATTTTTGACAGCCAGCAGGTGCTTGAATGGCTTGCGCAAGCCCTTGCAGCAAAAAAAGGTATTGCACTTCATACAGAAGCATTTGATATGCAGCGTTATAAAGAAATGCAGTATGATAAATTAGCAGATATGGTGCGGTCTGCACTGGATATGAACTATATTTATCAGGTTTTGGAGGGGCAGGCATGAGCAGAACAGGGCTGGTGCATCTTTATTGCGGGGATGGCAAAGGGAAAACAACTTGTGCCATGGGATTGGCTTTGCGCTGCGCAAGTTATGGCGAACCAATTGTAATTGTACAATTTTTAAAAGATGGGACTTCTGGTGAAAGCCGTATGTTAGCACGCCTGGAGAATGTCACCTTGCTTGCGGCTAATCCATGTCGTAAATTCGTTAAAGCAATGACGGAAGCAGAACGGGAACAATGTAAACAGGCAGTTTCGCGCACATTTCATGCAGCAACAGATTTTGCAGTCAGAAACCATGCGCGGATGCTGGTGTTGGATGAAGTCTGTGCCGCTGTTACAAACCATATGCTGGAGGAACAAGTTTTGCTTGATTTCCTCGAAAACAAACCAAAAGATTTAGAAATAGTCATGACTGGACGCAACCCAACATTGCGTATGCAGCAATCAGCAGATTATATTTCTGAAATCCATAAGAAGAAACATCCTTTTGACCAGGGCGTTTATGCACGGGAGGGAATTGAAAAATGAATCCAACAATGAAACCAGCAGATATCGAAAAAAATAGTTTTGCGATAATTACAAAAGAATTAGGCGGGCGCACCTTCCCAGAAGGGCAGGAAGATATTATCAAACGGGTGATCCATACATCGGCAGATTTTGATTATGCAGATAATCTGGTATTTTCACCCGATGTTGTCCAAAAAGCAACAGAAGCACTGCGCCAGGGCGCAACAATTGTAACCGATACCAATATGGCGCTTGCAGGCATTAACAAAACAGTTTTAGGAAAGTTCGGTGGACAAGCAGTTTGTTTTATGGCAGAAAAACAGGTTGCGGATGAAGCCAAAAGACGCGGGATAACAAGAGCGGCTGTATCTATGGAATATGCAGCCAAATTAGAAGGTGCAGTGATTTTTGCCATTGGCAATGCACCAACTGCATTAATCCGCCTGCATGAAATGGCAGCAGCAGGGGAGATATCCCCAGCGTTGGTTATCGGTGTACCTGTAGGTTTTGTGAATGTGGTGGAATCCAAGGAACTTTTTATCGGTGGGAATATCCCATATATTATTGCACGTGGGCGCAAAGGCGGCAGTAATATTGCCGCAGCAATTGTAAACGCGCTGTTATATCAGATTTATACCAGGGAGGGCTTTGAAAAATGAGCAAAAAAGCATTGGCAGTGATTAGCTTTGGTACAACTTATCCGCAGGCACGCACCGCAATCAGCCAAATTGAAAAAAGCTTATGCGAAACCTTGCCGGACTATGATTTTTACCGTGCGTTTACATCTGGTATGGTTATCCGTAAAATTGCGCGGGAAGAAGGCATAAAAATCCCCAACCCGTCAGAACTGATGCAACAGCTTGCGGAAGCAGGATATGATGAGGTCTTATGTCAAAGCCTGCACGTGATGCCAGGACAGGAATATGAAAAAATGTTGACACAACTTGCACCTTTCCGGCAAAAATTCAAAGTATTTGCGGTGGGCAAACCAATGCTTTTTTGTGCGGATGATTATGCGCATATCTGTGGACAGCTTTTACAAACAATGCCGCCGCTTGAGGCACAGCAGGCTTTTGTTTATATGGGGCATGGCACAGAGCATTTTGCCAACGCGACATATAGCCAAGTGGAAAATATGTTCCGTTTTCTTGGCGCTGAGCGGGTATTTGTTGGGACAGTAGAAGGTTTTCCGGATTTGGAATACATTCGCCGCCGGTTGAAACAACATAATATCCACAAAGTAACGCTTGCGCCATTTATGATCGTTGCGGGAGATCATGCGCAGAATGACCTTGCAGGGGAAGAACCTGATAGTTGGAAATCCATTTTAGAAGCAGATGGATATCAGGTAGAAGCGGATTTGCGTGGTTTAGGCGATATGGATGCTGTACGGGAATTGTTTATCCGCCATGCACTGGCTGTAAAATTTTGAAGATAAAAGTCCTTTGGTTTATCATGCCAGAGGGCTTTACTTATAAAACTATTAAAAAAATGCTTGCAATTTATCTTCTATAGTTGTAGAATATAAGAAGGAAGATGTTCTACAAACATAGAAGGAGAAATGTTTATGAAAACTTCAAAAAGGCTTCCTGATGCGGAACTGATTGTGATGCAGGCAGTATGGCAAGCCGGAAAAACGGTGACCTCAGCGGAAATCCAACAGGTATTACAAAGTTATCATTGGAAACCGACATCGGTTCTCACATTTTTGGCACGGTTGACTGAAAAAGGTTTTCTATCCTGTGCAAAACAGGGGAAGATGAATGCTTATACAGCCTGCATTACAGAGCAGGATTATCAGCATGGGGAAAGCATTCAGTTTATTCAGCGGCTGTATCATGGTTCAGTAAAAGATTTGGTTGCGTCGCTAGCAGATGCTGGCGCTATGACACAGGATGATTTCGCAGAACTGCGCGCTTTCCTGGATGGACAAAAGGGGGAGGGTTAGTGTTATGGAAAAACTGATGATGAATATTTTACAAGTCAGCTTGACAGTTTCTATCATACTAATGCCGTTATTCTGCCTTCGCGCCTGCCTGCGGAAACGCTATCCGGCACGGATATTGGTGCTTTTATGGACTGCGCTGTCAATCCGTTTGCTGTTTCCGGTACAGATTACATTGCCTGATGCACCAGTGGCGTTTATGCCCGGCGTAGCATATCATCAAGGAGATATTATCATTCCAAACATGGAAGCGTCCGGCATACAGGATGCCCCCATACCGCAGGATCGCAGCCAAACCGTGAATGAATCACAAACAGAAAATAAAACGAAACCGTCTGTACATATGACATTTATGTTAGGTTTGTCATTACTTTGGGCAGGGATTGCGGTGCTATTGCTTGGCAATACGATATATCGCGGAAAACAATATAGGAAACAAGTCCTCCGGTTTGCAAGTCCAGTTAAGGAACAAACTTTGCTGCAATGTTTTGCTGAGGAAAAAGCCAGATTAAATATCCAGCGAGATATTACACTTTTATATGCTGCTGAAGTGCCCAGTCCTATGCTGATGGGGGTTTTTCATCCGGTTTTATTGCTTACTGATAGGGGAATGCAGCCAATAGAAGCCGCAATGGTTTTCCGGCACGAATTAACGCATTATAAGCGGCATGATTTATGGCGAAAAGCTTTATTGGTTGCGGCACGCTGTTTACATTGGTTTAACCCATTGGCATGGTGGCTGGTGCGGGCAGCAAGCGAGGATATTGAAATGGCTTGCGACAATGAAGTGGTTTCAGATATGGATTTGGAACAGAAAAAACAATATGGTGCATATATCCTTGATAATATGGAATGTCAAATACGCAGGCGGGCAGAACTGACAACATATTTCCATGGTGATAAAAAGGGGATAAAAATACGGTTGTCCGAACTTTTTGCAGGGAAAAAGAAACATGGCATATGGTTTACGGTGCTGACAATGGCATTAGCGATTATTTTCGGCAGTACGATTGCGATAACAGATGGCTTTGCCGTAAACGGCGTAGTAAAAGCAGAACTTCAAGAGCTGGGTTATCAATGGGCAGGGAAAATATGAAATACCAATATAGAAGAATGGTATCCCATGATGACCGAGAAAAAGGCGGAACAGGTGAAAGCCAGTCAGATTACAATGGATGAAATGTACCCGGAAAATGAGCGTAGGCTGGACAGATTTGATGTTATTCCCGATGCAAAGCACAAACAAGCAACCATTGTTTATGCTTGGCGGACAGCGGATGATGTTGGCATACGCACATTGGAACGGCTGACTTTCAAAAAAGAGCATGGGGAATGGAAGGTTTCACAGATAGATGGCAACCCGTTGATTGCTGTCAGAGAAATACCTCAGGATGTGGACAGTGCGAAAAATTTCCTGCTGTTTTATCAAAATGATATCGGTATCCCATCCGCTTTTCGTTATTTTTATGCGATGGGGTCGTTGCCCGAAGAAGATATCATGAAAATGGATCAGGAATTGTTTATTGCACGGTGTGCGTCAAAACAGGGATATGACCTGATGGATGCCCAAGATGCTGCACGGTTCGCGTTCAAGCTGAAAGGCTGTACCATGCAGGGGGAACCCATTGTATATGAAAAAGAAGGCAATGAAACCATGTGCGAAGTGAAATTTGCCTTTGAAAAAGGCGGCACGGTTTCGATTTTTATGACACGATACAAATATACAAATGCCCCGCCTTCCTATTGGTATCCCGTAGATTGGTATGTGGACGATGAACATCCAAGAACCCCGCTTGATTTGGCAAAACAATGGGTTGAAGGGCTGCAGCTAAAAGATGGACACTTACTGCTCCCACTACTGACAGAAGAAAAACAGAATGCTTTCGTAGCACATCAGCAGCAGTTATCCGGCGAACCTGACGGCACATGGTATTGGAAAGTTGGCGGTTCCAGTCCAACTGGTTTTGGTTCTGGTTTGTCTTATGGTGCAGAAATACCAGGAGCGACTGTTTTGAAATATTGGGAACGAGAAAATGGCGGGATGCGATTTGAAACAAAATATATCCTGTATTATACACTGGATGCGCGGGGACAGCGTCGGATTTCAAATATTGAAAAGAAAAATTTTGAAAGTGAAGGTTTTCCGGTAAAGCTGATGAAAGATGGTGGTGGTGCGATTCAGATGAAGGACGGCGTTTATGAAATTAATCATGATACACAGATAAGCATTGATTATACAGAGGCGTTTGGTCAGTTGGAAGCACGATTTATCAGTGAAGATGGGCAAGATATTCGCTTATGGGGAGATAACCTTCAGTTTTATAAGAACTACAGCAGGTTCAGTTTTCCCTTGGATATGTTCAGTTTTGTGAAAAATGAATCGCTTGCGCGTTATGTGGGTGGGGAAATCTATATTACAGCCGAAGGAAAAGGCGAAGTATGGCGCGTCCCAGTACGTTACCAGTTCTCAGACCTGGAAATGTTTGAATTAAAAAAACAGAATAACACGTTATAAAAGAAAAAATCAGCCGCATGGGATAAGATACCTCATGCGGCTGATCACTTTTTAGAATCCGCCTGTCCGTTTGACAATATAAATTGGGCGGTTTTTGTTTTCCATATAATCTTTGGAGATATATTGCCCCAAAACAGAGATAAAAAGCAGTTGTATGCTGTTTAGGAACAGGATTAAACAAACGACAGGAGCAAGGCTGCCAATGGTATGGTGCAGCAACAGCAAAACCAGCAGGACAATGCCCATCAAAGCGGAAACAGTAAACAATAATCCGCCTGTAATGCCAGCTAAAGTAACTGGCATTGTTGAAAATGAAAAGATGCCATCCATTGCATAACGGAACAAACTACGGAAACTCCATTTGGTTTCGCCAGCGGCACGCGGCGTATTATGGAAGGGAATCCACTTGGTATCAAACCCAACAAAAGAAAATAACCCTTTCATATATCGGTTATACTCCCGGCAGGATAAAATAGAATCCACCATTGTGCGTTTCATCATGCGGAAATCCCCAGCGCCATCCTGCATTTTCAAATCACAAAGCCGCTCGCAAAGTCGGTAAAAACTGCGGGATAAGAAATTCCGTAAATGCCCTTCGCCTGTGCGGTCTTCGCGGAAGCCCGCACAACAATCATACCCTTCTGTTTTCAGTACACGATACATTTCTTTCAGCAAAGCAGGGGGATGCTGTAAATCCGCATCCATCAACACAAAATAATCCCCTGCAGCATTTTGTAAACCTGCATACATGGCAGCTTCTTTGCCAAAATTCCGCGAGAAGGATAAGTACCGGCACCGTTTATCCCGAAAGGTTAAACTTTGCAGGATTTCTGGGGTATGGTCGCTGCTGCCATCATCAATAAATAAAAATTCACATTCTGCATCATGAATATCAGCAACAGCTTTCGCGGTTTCCGCATAAAAAAGCGGCAGTACTTTTTCTTCATTATAGCAGGGAACGATAATACTGATTTTATCCATGCCGGACACCTTCCTTTGCAAAAATTTTATACTTACATAAGATATAATTCCCAATAACAGTAACAACGCTGACCAGTATTTTGGCATACATCTTTGGGAAATGGAGTTTGCTGACAAACATCCAAAGTCCCGCAGTTTCAACCGCGAAAGTCAGTAGACGTGCCGCAGTAAAGGAAAAAAGTTCTTTCAGAATATTTCCATGGGAACAAAATACCCATAAGCGGTTTGCTATATAGGAAACCAATACCGCGCCAAGCCATGCAATGCTGTTTGCAATCAGATAATCAACATTCATTAGCAATAATATGCTATATAATGCATAATTAGTTGCAGTTGTCAATACGCCAGTCAGAATATAGCGTATCAGTTCATTTTTGGTGTGCATTTTTCTTTTCCTCTTTCCATATTGTGATGCAAAAATATAAGAAGGATAATAGGCTGATGCCATAGCCTATATTTTGTCCGGGTGGTGTAAAAGACAGCCGAAGGGTATGTTTACCAGCTGTCAGCTTTGCCCCAGCAAAAGCTGTATTCGCCCGCTCAAGCGGGATTTTCTTTCCATCAATTGTTAGGGATAAGCCGCGCTGCATTGGGATTGATGTCACAAAATAATCGCCAGCTTGTGCAGTGACTTGACAGGTAAGGATTTCACTTCCCTGGGTTGGCAGCAATGCCGCTGGAGAGAAAGTCTGTTCTGTCAGCATAGAAATAGGGGCTTCACGCCAACTGATATCCTTAATATGATAATGCCCTTTTGAAAAGGTAATTTTCAGAGAGGAGATTTCATCCGAATCCGAAATCTGATAATGGAAATGGTTGTTGCCATTTGGATATGGCGCGCTGGCATTAGAAAGATGATTGCGGATATGATTGATATCAATCCGGACAGCTTGACGGGTTTTATTTTCCACAGTAAATGATAACAACAAGATTTTATCTTGGATGGGTTTATCAAGCGGATATTCCACAGTTGTTGTTTTTTGTGCATGGATATCATAACCATTTCCGCTTGATGTGATTTGAAGTGTATCTGGCAGGGATTTTGCGGTGAGGATAGGGGAATAAGGCGTTATTTCAGATGTAAATGCAATGGGGGCGGCATCTGGTACAATTGTATAACGTGTTAGGGCTTCTAGTTTATTGTTTTTAGAGATGCTTTCAAATTGTTTTAGTCCCATACATTGGTTTGTTGTATATGCAACTGGTAGGACATTTGGGTTTTCTGCAAGAATGTGTTTATCCTGCTGTGTTAAAATGTGATATCCAGCAGGCAGGGCATTGGATGTCGTCGTAAGATAGCGGATACCCATCAGTCGAAGCATAAAAGGGTTATTTTCCATGAGGATTGCGGTGCGGTTATTGATACGGATTGGGGTTTGTAATAAGTCATAATATAGCGTATTATAGCCCTGATTTGTAACGGAAGAATACATGGAACTTTTTTGCTGCCCATCGGCAAAAAGCCGATTGCTGTGATCGAGCGGGACGGAAAGAGTTTCAAACCGATATTGTTTATCTGTTATTTGGGGCTGCTGCGCGGCGAAAGAGCGGTTAGTATTGGTGCGAGGGAAAGGGAAATCTTCTCTTTTTGCATTGCAAATAAATAAGATGAACGGCATAACCAAAAGCACAAGATACGCTGGGCGATGCAGGATTTTCTTTCTAGTCCCCAATGCTGTAAAGCAGATGACAATTAAGATATCCAATAAAACAAATGGCAATAATCGTTTCGACCGGAGAAAGGGGATACAGCATAATATCAGCACAATACACGGCGGTATTTTCCATGCAATCTGTTTTTGATACAGCACGAAAAGGATTTGTGCAGTATGTAGGATAAACAGAGGCAAAAGCACCATCAGGATTTTAGGACGCACATATAATGTCCCGTTCAGCAGATAAGGCACAAGGCACCAAATCCCACAAACCAAAAGGATAATGCTGTTTTTTCGGAAGGTTTTGTGTGTCAGCCCAAGCAGCAGTGCATAAAAACAAATGGCTGTCAATCCAATGCCATAATAATCATAAAGAAAACCATTTAAAGTGAGGTTTGGCAAAAGAATTTTTAGCGGGGATATACCGCCTTCTGCATGGCGGTGTTCTAAAATTGCCAGACCAGCAGGAAGCAGAAGCATGGCAGCCATACAGGTACCAGTCAATGACATACGAAGCCAGGGGCGAAAAAATGCTTTTTGCTCCTGCTGGTACCAGTACCAGCCAAGTACAAGTAAGCTGGCGGGCGCGTAATAAAAGCTATGCAGTGCAATCAGCAGTATCCAGACTGGCAGTAGGCGGGTATGGCGCCGCCGGATTGATAAGAATGCCAGCATCAGGAATGGCATATAACTTACAAACATAACCTGCCGGTGTAAGTGGAAAAAGCAGGCGGCGCTTAAAAACAATGCGGCACCGATGAATGCAAAGAAAGGTTCCATGTCATGCTTTAGCCAAAAGTAGCACAGAACGCCGGAAAGCAAATATCCAGCAATCATATAAGCAGGCAAAAGGATCTCCATTGGAATTTGTGGCAGCAGACAGCCCAGCAGGATATCAGGGCGGAAATACCCATAATAGGCAAATTGATAGCCGTTACAGCCGCCGCCAAGCGGCAGGAATGCTGGCGCAATGGTCTTTTGGGCAAGACAGGCACTGCGGATGGTTTCCGCAAGCCCAATATGTTGGCTGCACCAATCAATTTCAGAACCATACAAGTAACCTGGTTTCCAAGTCAAAATAATCAAGACAAGCCCAAGGATAATAAGCATCACTGGATAAAAACATTTTCTTTTCATAGGTTCCCCCTCGGCTCTTTTTTATTGCTAAAAAGAGTATAGCACAAATTCTATTAAATTCCACAAAAGAAATCCTTAAAAATTCTTAAGAAAATCAAAATCTCTGCAAAAAATCATGTATAATTACATAACGGAGGCGATAACAATATGGACCATATTTTGGTTGTCGATGATAATCCTGAAATTCGTGAAATCTTGCATATCCTTTTGGGCGGTGAAGGGTATTGCATTGAGGAAGCATCTAATGGGATGCTGGCGCTGGAAAAACTGCACACACAGGATTTCGACTTGATTATTTTAGATATTATGATGCCTGGGCTGAATGGGTACCAGACCTGTTTGGAAATACGAAAAACCAGCAATGCGCCGATTTTGTTTTTAAGCGCAAAAACAAAAGATGGGGATAAAACCCTTGGGTTTTCCAGCGGTGGAGATGATTATCTGGCAAAGCCGTTTTCTTATAATGAGCTGATCAGCAGAGCAAAGGCACTGATCCGCCGTTATCAGGTTTATAAAGGCAAGGAAACAGTAGTTATGCCACCAGTTTCTTCAGTTTTACATTATGGTGATTTACAAGTGGATGAATCCAATCATTCAGTATTGCTGCATGGACAACCTGTCATATTAACAGATACAGAATATGCTGTGCTGGTTCTGTTGGTAAAGAATCGTGGGAAAGTTTATTCTGCACAGCAGCTTTATCAAATCATTTGGCAGGAACCCTATTATCATGGCGCAAATAATACTGTTATGGTACATATTCGGAACCTGCGCAAAAAAATTGAACCAGACCCGAAAAACCCTTCTGTCATTAAAACGGTATGGGGGAGAGGTTATTGTTGTGATTAAAGCAATGCGAAAATGGAAAATCCGCACACAGCTTTTGGTGGTGATTATTTTAGGTGGCGTATTGGCGATATGGTTATTTGGGTTTTTGTGGCACCATGAGCCGGACGTTTGGATTTTTTGTCAAAGGTTCCCCAGCCTTAGTTGGAATTCTGAAGTGTTTAAGGAGAAGTTACGGGAAAAGGCACGGGAAACTGTTATCCCGGAAGATGACAGCTTAGATGAAGAAGAAATTCAACTGGCCATGAAAGATTTCTTTGATTTGCGGGATGAATATACGAGTGTTTATCTTTATCATGCAGATGACCCAGAGGATAGTGTATACCGGACATTTCTTGCTGGCGCTTATGCACCGATGATGGATAATATTGCGGAACGGAGTATTTTGGACATTGGATATCGGGTAACAGGCGGGCGTGGAGAGATGTATTTTTCGGATATTATGCAGTTTGCGAACAAAAAAGCAGAGGTCATGATTTATTCTTTCCACCGGTATAAAGTTGCATATCCATATTGTTTAATTTCCTTTATATTGAGTGTCCTTGTATTTTTATTTTGTGTCCTTGGGTTTATCAGCCAGAAAATGCGGCATATCCGCACTTTGAAAGATGCAATTCTGGTGATGGCAGAAGGGGATTTACAAAAAGAAGTCCCCGCTTTTGGCGAGGATGAAATTGGCATATTAGCGCGTGAATTGGATCATTTGCGGATCGCACTGGATGCCAATATCCGTCAGGAAGAACAAAGCCGCAAAGCAAATCAGGATTTAATCACAGCAATATCCCACGATTTACGTACACCACTGACGATTTTAAATGGTTATTTGGAGATTTTACAGCTTGGACGGACGGATTTGCAGGCAGATTATTTAAAACGCTGTTTACATAAAGTTGCAGATATCAAAGAAATGACAGATAAAATGTTTGAATATGCGCTGGTATTTAAAGATAGTGAAAAACTCAGCTTGCAGCCGCTGCCGCTGCAATGGATAGAACAAAATTTAAATGAAAATTGTGATTTTATTCGGCTTGCAGGGTTTCAAGTGCAATTAAACTGTCACATTCAGCAAGGGAACCTTCTTGCGGATGCCGTGATCCTGAAACGGGTGTTTAATAATTTGTTTTCCAATATACTAAAATATGGGGATAAGAGGCAGCAGGTTGTGATTACCAGTTTGGTAGAAAAGCAAAAATTAAAAATCATATTCTTCAATGTTACCAAAGAAGAACACAGCGGCACAGAAAGCAATCGCATTGGGCTGCGTAGTGTTGAAAAAATGATTGCAATGCACTATGGGCAGTTATATGTTCTTGCAGAGCAAAACACATTTATGGTGGAAATTCAACTGCCATTGCTATGAAATATAGGAAAAGCGCCTGAAAACCAGGCGCTTTTTTCATTATCTGAAATTACAGATTACCGAGGCAATTTCGGCACGGGTAATTTTTGCATTGGGGCGGATACTGCCATCTGTATAGCCGTTAAAGATACCGGCAGCAGTTACACACCCTACAGCTTCTTTTGCCCAGGCAGCAATAGACTTGCTGTCTTTGAAGGAGTCAGGGTTGCCAGCATAGCCTTTTGGCAGGCATCTTGCAATAACGTTCATTGCTTCAGCACGGGTGATTTCCGCATTAGGGTTGAATTTTACAGCACCAGAAGTGCTGGCTTGCCCGCTCATTACATTCGCACGCACCACAGCGGCAATAGATGACTTTGCCCATTTGGGCAGGGAATCGGCATCTGTAAAAGGAAGCGCTATATCACCAGATGTATCAAGTCCCAGGACATTTGCCATTAGCACGGCAAATTCACTGCGGCTGAGGTTTTTGTTTGGGTTAAAACGCATGGTGCCATTGGAGAGCTTTTCACCATTCATAATCCCGCGATCGGATAACAGGTTAATATACCCAGCAGCCCATGATGTGCTGATATCAGTAAATTTTGAAGCGGTGTGGCTGCCTGCTGTAACAGTAACCGCTTTTCGGCTGCGGTTGCCTGCATCATCTTCCGCTTCAATGATGATAACATGGGAACCAACGGAGAGCGCTTCTGTTTTTACATCAATTGCTGCGGTTGAGGTGAAATAAGACGCATTGACAGCATTGCCATCAATAAAAGCATGGACGCGGTCTGGGTGCAGAGGAGAAGAATCGTGATCTTGTGTAATGCGGGCTGTTACATAAGCACTTTCCTCAGCATCAACGGTTGTTTTGCTGTCGGTAATGGTAATAGCAGGTGTATCAGTATTCACTGCGGCGTATTCACTTAGTAAGATATGGTCGAGATATAACGTCCCGCCACTGGCATGGGATAAGCGAAGTCCAATTAAAGATACAGCATTTTCGGGAACTTCAGCTTGGAGCTGTCGGTATGAAGATTGTACAGAAACACTGCATGGAACAGTAATTTCATTACCTGCCACATCATGGAATATAACAGCAAGGTCACCACTGCCAGCAGACAGCTTTGCCCATAAGGTAAAAGCGGATTTTCCGTTTACGCTTGTTTCCGGCAAAACGAGATCGGCTGTATTTCCTTCATAAACGGCAGCAAGCGCGCCATAGCCACGGGAAACGTGTTCTGGGGTTTCTGTTAAGGAAAGGGCTGCATTGGATGAGGTAAAGGGCTGTTCATCTTCAAAATCTGCAATGGACATTAAATCCTGCGGTTCTCCAATGCCGACCGAAACAGAAACCGATTTAGAAACGCCATGGCAGGAAACATTAATTTTACCTGTGCCAGACCGCGTAGCTGTAAACAGCCCGTCTGTGGAAATAGTGCCGACATTGCCGGAAACACTCCAAACCATTTGTGAATTAAGGGATGCAATAGAAATCCCATTGCGGTAAACTATGGCATCAATTTGCGCGGTATCACCTGCCTGCATGGATAAAGAAGAAACAGCTTTGCCGTCTTTTAAAAGGGACATGGCAGTTGGTTCATCTGTTACGAATAAATCCATACTGCCAGCAGCATTGCCAGCGGCAGCATTTATTTTGACACTGCCAGGTTCCAAAGGTGCGGTATATTTTCCGGCTGCGGCACTGCCTGCGGAAGCAGAATAAGTGATTGTTTCAGATGTAGTCGTTTTGTTATAACTATTATCCAGCGTAGTGACTGTAAAATCCACTGTGCCGCCTGGCAGGACATAATGCGTAGAAGGTTCCAGATGGAGATAAGCAGGAACGCCATCAGGGGACGCATTGTTTACAAGGAAAATAAATGTGGAACACCGGCGCTCGCTGCCGTCAGAAGGGCGGGTAACTGTTGCGGTTTTCCCGACAGAGGGATTTTTTACAGTTAGCGCGGAAGAACCGCCGCCATCCAACGCAACAGCAGAAACACATCCAAGTCCAGCAAGTTCATCGGCTAACTGCTTTGCCGTTAGCCCCTTGCTGTAACTCGAATTTAGCCCATCTACTTCATAAATTACAACACTGCCATCATTTTTAACACCAACAGCAGAACGGGCAGTTGCGGATGAACCTGAATCAATGCCATTTGTGGTAACATCGCCATTGAGCATTAGTTTTTTGCCGCCAACCGCATATAGTACATCGCCCCAGCGTGCATCATTGGTTTCAAAGTTGATGGTAATCTTCTCACCAACCTGAAAGTCAACCCAAGGCATATTGGTGCAGTCATCCCGGCGAGAAAGAATCATTTGGTTTTCCCCAATTGCAAAGGAATCACTTCCAGCCACTTTATCAACGACAGTGAGTGTAATTGGTTGTCCAATTTTTAAAGTAGAAAAATCATCATATTCCATAATGATGCTTTGCCCAGCAGATGCAAAATGTGTGCTGTCAGAATAATAACGGTCCAGTAGGACAAGCCCGCGGTCAGTACGTGTTTTATTATAATCAAAAACAGCAATCCGTCCGCTGTCGCCAGAAACAACAATATTGGTAATCGGGTCGCCGATAATGGCAGAGCCATCCGGCATAAAGCCTACAGCAGCTTCCCAGTCAGTGGAAGTAATAACGCGCCCGTTATCAACAAATAACCCAGTTGGTACGCCATCTGAAAAAGAGAAAAAGTCTGCATTAATGCCGCCAAGTACATCGTAGCCGCGTTCAGATAAGGAAGCTGCAGCTTGCGAAAGCGATAAACGGCTGCCATAAAACTGGTTGCCAGACCGGATGCCGATGGGGGATACTGCGCTGTTTGGTAAATATGTAATGATAGAAGCTTTTTGCAGCCCGTTGGCATTATAGCCCTCTTGACGGGAATAGGTTGTCCCAGAACCAATTGGATAGGAATAGGTAAACCCGCCAGTTAAAGCAGCAGCTGAGTTAGTAAAAAGGGCTGCACAGATGAAACAGCCTGCGAGAATTCGTTTTGCCTTTGAGAAAATCATATTGGAATCCCTTCTAAATTTAGATACATTGCAGCAGTCTGTCAATCAGTTCGCTCAGCCTGGGGCTGCGCACAGATTTATCTGCTGCACGATGGTAAATGTTTTTACGGGAATTATATAAACGGCGAGTTTCTGCCAGCTTATTCCCGCTTTTGTCCAGCAAAGGACG
>CAXHNU010000048.1:0-20749 GCA_964017555.1 uncultured Butyricicoccus sp.
CCATCATAATACCATTGTGCCGCACAAACGCGGGTTTTATCCAAACCATTTATGGTAACAGTTGCCGCAAGCTGTCCGCCTGCCACGACCGTTGGCGAGTTCAGGGACAAAGTAACTTTATCCAGCCCAATATCTGACCGGTCATTCAGATTATCAGAAGGCAGGGTATTGGAACAATATTTGCCGGTAATTTCAGTGGAATTTGTGCGTCCGCTACCGGTTGCGGTTGTATAATTGCCCGCAAAAGATGCGGCATTGACATCGCCATCCACTGTGACATGGTTATAAATCGCACCTTTTAATACCTTCAAATTCCGGATAGAAGTTGCACTATCCACAGTAATTGTATTGCCAACGCCACTAATCACAAGGCTGTCCAGCGACATACCGCGCAGGTCTACCACACGGCTTGAGCCAGTAATTTCAACTTTACGGGTAATTTCACCAGCGAGCGTGACTTTATGGGTACCGCCGCCGATGGAAATCGTATCAAATTTGCTGCCATTTCTATCATTCAGTTCAAAATCCTGCCCGGTCATTGCAATGACCAAACACTGGATAGAAATAGGCGTATTGACAGGGAAAACCTGTCCCATGTTGTCGCCGCGGAGTACAACACGGTTTGCACCATCCGGATTATAGCTGGTACGCAGTGGCGAAACAGTATATAACAGGACATTTGCAGGCGGTGGGGTTGTTGGGTTTTGCGGCACATTTGGTGTGTTTACTGTGTCATTTTTGCCGGAATTGTCGTTTTTATCGGCAGTATCATCCTGCTTATCGGAGGCATCTGCGTCTTTGTCAGTATCATCCTGCTTGTCGGAAGCATCTGCATCTTTGTCAGTATCATCCTGCTTGTCGGATGTGTCCGCGCTCTTGTCAGTATCATCCTGTTTGTCGGAAGCATCCGCATTCTTATCCGTATCATCTTGTTTGTCGGAAGCATCCGCGTCTTTGTCAGTATCATCCTGCTTATCAGAAGCATCCGCATTTTTGTCGGAAGCATCCGCGTTCTTATCCGCATCATCTGATATCGGATTGTCTATTTTCTGATTTTCATCTTCGGCATCATTTTCTGCAAAAACTGGTGCAATTCCTTGCGGTTTTTCATCATTTTCGTTGTTTTCATCGGGATTTTGTTCATCCGATTGGTTTTTGGATTCATCTTCTGCCGGTTCTGACGCTGGCGCTTCAGGTTCTGGCTCTTTGGTTGCTGTTGTAAAAGCCGAAACGTATGTACCATTCAAAATACGGTAAACCAGAGAAATAAATTCAGCTCGTGTAATACCGCGTGAGCCGTCCAGCGTGCCGTTTTCCGACCCGGCAATGATACCATCACGCACCAACACAGCAACGGCGCGGCGCTGTGCAGGCGTCAGCCGGTATGCGTCAGAGAATGAATTTAGCACAGATTCATTGGGTTCAGCTTCTTCCAAACCAAAAGCGGCAGCAAGCGCCTGGAATGCCTGCGCACGGGTTACATTTGCTTCTAATTTCAGCGTGCCATCAGTTGGCAGAATGCCCAGTGACGCGCCTTTTTTCGCATCTTCTGTATACCATTGTCCTTCCGGCGTATCCGGATAAGCGCGGCTGGTATTGACAGCGCCCAACATACGGTTCAAAATTGCGGTCATTTGAGCCGTTGTTAAGCTGCCGCCAGGGTTAAGCTGTCCATTATCCCCCTGAAGCATACCATTGTCAACCGCTTGTTTCAGTTCAGGATAAGCCCAATGCCCCGCAACATCGGAAAAGCTATCAATTGTAGCTGCCATTGCGGAACCAATAAATAGCGAGCCTGCACATAAAATAGATACAAGCTGGCGCAAGGATTTTTTCAAAATAAATCTCCCCTTTTTGCATTCAGCGCATATGCTGCGCATTTCTACTATATATCGTATCGGATAATTGGATTAAAGTCAATTATTTCACTTAAAAAACCGATAAAATCGCCCTGCAAATTTATCAATTTTCCTTTATTTCCCGTTGTATTGTTTATGTAACAGCCATATGGTAAAAGGACAGCTTGTTGTTTTCATTGCAGCAGCAAGGCGGCATATGCCTGGAAAAGCAATATGCCGCCTGTATTGATTATTTAAAAGATACATCGCCGCCCATCAGCGCGGTCATTTCTTCAATGCGCTCCAATGGAAAAGGCGGTTGGCAAAGCGGTTTCAACGCAATGCTCATCAATTTCATCGGATTATCATCAGCAGCCACCCTGTTAGTATGAAGCACACCACAACGGCGGCAACGGTGAATAATAGACCATTCATTCCCTTTGCGCACCCATACAGCGACAGGTTCCATCAGCCCGCCGCAGTCAGCAGCCCGGTCGCCCGGTTCATGATCAACATGAAGGCTGCATAAACAATTTGGGCAATGGTTGCGATGATTGCTGCCCGCGCCATGCGGGACGACCATGCGCCCACAAACTTTACAGGTAAAAGTCTGCTGGCATGGATGGGTTTTGTAATAACCTTTTTCAAATTGTTTGCGTTTATTTTCGCGGTTCATTTTATTCCTCCTGAAAATGGATAACACGAATCCGGGAGGAATGGCAGGATATAAGATTTTGCCAACCTCCCGGTCAGCAGACCCAAGCCGCAAATAAAGGGAAACGTGTGATAAACATAAAAAAAACCTCGTTTCATCATATATGCGCATGATTTCTGCCCTTTTTTTCAAAGGCAGACACGCTAACAAATCAATGATAACATAAAAATCAGTTTGCCGCAATGGATAGCAGAAAAATACAATTTATTACACTCCATTCAACTGCACTGCGTATGATTCCTGGTTTTGTGAAATGGTATAGAATCCCTGGCAACTGTTTTTTGTGGCAATTTCACTGATTCTATGATATTATGGGTTGAGATGATCGCATAAGGAGGTCATTTTATGAGGAAATTCGGTCTTTTTTTGGTCATTTTGTTGCTTTTAACAGTGACAGGAAGATATTTTCTTATGCCCACCCTGCTTGAGGATGAATCACTTGCAATCCCGTCTTTTTTCCATCGGGAAGAGAAAAAACAACCAGATGAACCTGAAAAAGATACGCCAGAACCAGAACCTGTCCCGGAACCTGCTGCCCCGCATCCAGCGGACAGCATCATTGCCGGCATGACACTGGAAGAAAAAGTCGGTCAAATGTTTTTTGCGCGCTGCCCAGAAGTTGGCGCCGCTGACCAGATTAACCGCCTGCACCCGGCAGGATTTATCCTTTTTGCCCGGAATTTTGAGGGTTCTACACCAGAAAATATTTTACGTACCACCACCAACCAGCAATCAGAATCAAAAATCCCATTGCTCATTGGCGTGGATGAGGAAGGCGGTACCGTTGTCCGCATCAGTAAATTCCGTGCATACCGGCGCTGGCCTTTCCAATCGCCACAGCAATTGGATCAGGAAGCAGGGGTAGAAGCGTTTACTTATGACACCCAGGAAAAGGACCAGTTGCTGAAAAGCATGGGTATTAATGTGAACCTTGCGCCGGTTTGTGATGTGATCACTGACAGCAATGCTTGGATGTATAAACGTGCGCTTGGCAAAGGGGCAACGGAAACGGCAGAATTTGTGCGGACTGTAGTCGGGCAAATGCAAAAGGATGGTGTTGGCGCTGTGCTGAAACATTTCCCGGGATATGGCAACAATGGGGATACCCATGAAAGTTCCGCAACTGACAGCCGGGAGTTAGAAACCTACCGACAAGAAGATTTTTTACCGTTTAAGGCAGGCATTGAAGCAGGTGCAAACGCGATTTTAGTCAGCCATGTGACAGTCAATTGTATGGATACTGGTGCGCCAGCTTCCCTTTCCCCCCGTGTGCATGAAATTTTACGGGATGAGCTGGATTTTGACGGCGTCATTATGACCGATGATTTATCCATGGAAGCAATCGGCGGCATTGCCAGCAGCGGCTGGGCAGCTGTTTTGGCGGTGCAGGCTGGCAATGATTTGATTATTACATCCGATTTGGAAACCCAACATGAATCTGTGGTACAGGCTGTGCGCGATGGCACATTGACCGAAACCCAAATTGAAGAACATGTCAAACGGGTTTTGGACTGGAAAGTTAAACTTGGGCTGATGCAGTACAGCGGCATGGCACAGCCGGAACACGATACAGAAGATGAAAACACTTCTGCATGAGAAAAAACCTCCCTTTGGGGCATGATCCATATGCCCAAGGGGAGGTTTAGTTTTCCTTTTTATTTTGTCCCAAAAATACGGTCGCCCGCATCGCCTAAGCCTGGCACAATATAACCATGGTCATTTAAGCCTTCATCAATTGCCGCAACAAAAATATCCACATCAGGATGGGCTTTTTGTACGGCTTCCAACCCAACAGGTGTTGCTAACAAACACATCAGCTTGATATGTTTGACACCACGATCTTTGAGGGTTTGCACCGCTGCCGTTGCAGAACCGCCAGTGGCAACCATTGGATCAATAACAATCACATCACGCTCTGCAACATCTACCGGCAATTTGCAGTAATATTCCACTGGTTTCATGGTATCCGGGTCACGATACAGCCCAAGGTGTCCCACTTTTGCGGTTGGGATGAGTTCCAGCATCCCATCGACCATACCCAAACCAGCGCGTAAAATCGGGATGAATGCCAATTTTTTGCCTGAAATGACGCGTGCTTTGGCACGTGCAAGCGGCGTTTCAATCTGAATGGTTTTCAGCGGCAGGTCACGGGTTGCTTCATAACACATCAGCATTGCGACCTCACGGGTTGCCTCGCGAAATTCTTTGACACCAGTTTGGCTGTCACGCATCAGGCTTAATTTGTGCAGGATCAGCGGATGATCCATTACATGAACAGTTCCCATATGAATTGCTCCTTTTTTTTTTCACTTTATTGATGTTTCTGCGCCACATAGGGCGGACGCAGGTAACGTGCATCCAATGCCTGTGCATTGATGCCCTGCCCTTGCTGTAAAACCGGCAATGCTGCCATAGCAACGCCATAAGCCGAAGCAAACCGCAAATGCGGCGGCGCAAGGCGTAGCCCAGGGCAGATGCTGTTAAGTTTAGTATAGCACAAATCCGCGCCATCTCCAATGACAATTTGGGGTGTGCTGGCAATTTCCGCGGCAAGTTCATCCAGCCGGATGGCACGATCTTCACAAAGCCGGCAAAGCTTGTCATGCTGCCAGCGGAACCGGGCATTGTAAACCTGCCCGGCGCGGGCATCCATCACACAACAGATTTCCTCCGGGCAGCCTTCCAAGTTATATGCCATGGCTTCCAGCGTTGAAACGCCAACGCAAGGCTTATTTAGTGGGAATGCTAACCCTTTTACGGTTGCAACACCGATACGCAGCCCTGTAAACGAGCCAGGGCCTGCGGCAACGGCAAAGGCATCTACTGCGGAAAGGGGAACGCCACAGCCTGCCAAAAGGCTTTCTGCCATTGGAAGCAGGGTACGGCTATGAGTCAGCCCACAATTTTGGAAAGACTGTGCCACTAATTTTTTATCTTCTATTAATGCAACCGCGGCAGAAACCGCGGAGGATTCAAACGCTAAGATTTTCATAATTCACCTTTGGCACGGATTGAAATCATCCGGTCATCCGGATATTCACCATAACAGATTTCAACCTGAATATGTGGCGGCAAAGCATCCGCAATATTTTCACTCCATTCAATGAGTACAATTGATTGTCCATTGAAATATTCTTCAAACCCCAATTCCCATAAAGCATTGGTATCCAAAATACGGTACATATCAAAATGAACGACATTTGCTTTTGCGGTATGGTATTCATTTGCAATTGCAAAAGTTGGACTGGTAACACGTCCAGTATAACCCAAACCCCGGAGTATCCCACGGCTAAAAGCCGTTTTGCCTGCGCCAAGATCACCAGTGAATGCAATGACATCACCTTGATGCAATGTTTGTGCAAATGCAGCACCAATTTGTTCTGTTTCTTCTTCTGAATGGGAATGATAGACGTCCATGCTTATTATCCTTATTGATTATTTATGTGAAAATGCAAAATAACCGTCCCACACAGTCAAAAGTTGGACGGCTACACTGTCTAATTGACATAAGACTTTGGCGAACCGCATCGCGGTACGTATTCTGTTATTAGTATATCGTAAAGCCGCGAGGCTGTCAAGTCTGGCGGTTTTAGATTTCTTTGGAAATTTGCTGCATTGCTTGACAAGTATCAGTAAAATCATATATAATGAATAACAGGAAGGGTGCTGTTCCATAACGTGGTCAGCTGCCAGTGTCAATAAAATCTATTGACCGCTCAGTTGCAGCTGGGCGGTTAACTTGCATTTATTGTAAAGATGTACAGCAAAAATGCGATACATACGAAGATTCTTAGAACCTTATACAACATTTGCAACCCCCCTTTCTAAAAGGGAATTTGCGTTAGAAAAAGAGGCAGCTAACCGCCGTTACAGATAACAGCACCCAATTTTTTGCCCTTCAAAACTTTGGAGGGCTTTTCTATTGTACCATAACCGACAAAATCCGTCAATCCTGCATTATTTATTTTCCAGCCAAACGCCTTAAATGCCTTGACAATTCTATCAATCTTCTACTATAATAAAAGAAAGGGTGCTGTTCCATAACGTGGTCAGTTGCCTTGGTGCAATAAAAACTTTATTGACCGTTCAGCTCCACCTGAGCGGTCAACTTGCATTTATTGTAAAGATGTACAGCAAAAATGCGATACATACGAAGATTCTTAGAACCTTATACAACATTTGCAGCCCCCCTTTCTAAAAGGGAATTTGCGTTAGAAAAAGAGGCAGCTAACCGCCGTTATTGATAACAGCACCCAATTTTTTGCCCTTCAAAACCTTGGAGAGCTTTTTTATTGTACCATAACCGACAAAATCCGTCAATCCTGCATTATTTATTTTTCCAGCCAAACGCCTTAAATACCTTGACAATTCTATCAATCTTCTACTATAATAAAAGAAAGGGTGCTGTTCCATAACGTGGTCAGCTGCCTGAGGTCAATAAAGGTTCATTGACCGCTCAGGTTGCAGCTGGGCGGTTAACTTGCATTTATTGTAAAGATGTAAAGCAAAAATGCAATACATACGAAAAATCGTATTATCTTATACAACATTTGCAGCCCCCCTTTCTTAAAAAGAAATTTGCTGGGGAAAGGGAAGGCAGCTAACCGCCGTTACAGATCACAGCACCCAATTTTTTACCCTTCAAAACTTTGGAGGGCTCTTTTATTGTACCATAACCGACAAAATCCGTCAATCATTGATCGAATCTATTTTTTTTAAGAATATTAGAAATACCACTTGACAAAACCATCATATATTGCTATACTTATAACAACATTTTTTTCATTTAAACATAATTGTGACTCCTTTTTGAATATATCAAAAAGGATGGCTGATTCATTCTTCATTGAATGGTCAGCTATTTTTTTTGCAAAAAATCCCCCTGTCATTTTGGTTTGTTTGCCAAAAGACAGGGGATTTTCTTTAACTGCAAAGCTGTTCTAATTCACTGACCAACTGGTCAAATAATTTTAACGCGTCCGCGACTGGTTGTGGCGATGCCATATCGACACCTGCCCCTTTCAGCAATTCTACTGGCTTTGCAGAACATCCACCAGACAAAAATTCCATATAATCCTTGACAGCGGATTCGCCTTCCTGTAAAATGCGCTGGCTTAACGCAATGGCTGCCGCATATCCGGTTGCATACTGATAAACATAAAAATCATAATAAAAATGCGGGATACGTGCCCATTCCAACGCAATTTCTTCATCCAGCACAATTTCTTCACCATAATATTCATGGTTCAGCGCAGCATATTTTTCACATAATGCCTGTGCTGTCAATGCTTCACCTTGGCGCACCTGTTCGCTGCACCATAATTCAAACTCGGCAAACATGGTTTGCCGGTATAAGGTGCCCCGGAACTGTTCTAAGAAATAGTTAATCAGATATGCCCGGCGGCGTTTGTCCTCTGTTTTGTTTAAAAGATGCTGCATTAACAGTGATTCATTGCAGGTTGATGCAACTTCTGCAACAAAAATCACATAATTTGCATAGGTTATTGTCTGTTTCTTGTTGGAAAGATAAGAATGCAGCGCATGACCCATTTCATGTGCTAAGGTAAACACATCACCGATTTTATCGGTATAATTTAACAGCACATAAGGATGCACGCCATATGCGCCCGCAGAATATGCGCCAGACCGTTTGCCTTGATTTTCATAAACATCAATCCAACGGTTTTCAAACCCTTGCTGCAGCATTTGCAGATAATCCTGTCCAAGCGGTGCAAGCGCCTGCAAAACCAGTTCTTTTGCCTCATCATATGGGATATGAATGTCCTGATCGGCAATAATCGGCGTATATAAATCATAAAAATGCAGCGTATCCAGCCCAAGCAATTTTTTGCGCAATCCGACATACCGGTGCATTGCGGGCAGGTTTGCACGCACCGTTTGAATCAAATTATGGTAAATCTCAACCGGAACCTCATTGCCGTCCAACGCTGCGTGCAATGTGGACCGGTATTTGCGTGCATTTGCGAAAAATTGAAGCTGCTTCATTTGGGCTGTCAGCACAGATGCTGAAGTGTTCCGGAACTGCCCATACACACTATAAAGTGACTGAAATGCCGATTTGCGTAACTCCCTATCGGGCGACTGTAACAATGGCACATAAGAACCATGCGTCACCGGATGCAGGTTGCCTTCGGTGTCTTTTGCTTCTGGAAAAGCCATATCCGCATCATTTAACATGGAAAATATATCATCTGGCGCTTGTCCAAGCTGTCCAGCCGCTGCCAACAGGGCTTCACCTTCTTCTGAAAGGGTATGTTCTTTTTGCCGACGCACGCGGGTTAATACCAGTTTATAATGTGCAAGCCCTGGTTCGTCCGCATAGAACTGGTTTAACACATCGTCTGGAATCGCAAGAATTTCCGGCGTTTCAAAGGCGGATGCCTGCCCAATTTCTATCGCAAGATTGGTAAATTGTGCGCTCATTTGCTGATATACCGCATTGCGGGTATCTTCATCAGATTTACGCCGCGCATAATTTCCAAGTTTATCAAGCGCAAGCGATAATTCATTGCCAAAACGCAAAAAAGTCAGCAAAGTTTTTGCATCTTTGCCCAATTTGCCTTGATACGTACGCAAAGTATCCACCTGGGCAGAAATACGCTGCAATTCTTCGCGCCATGCCGCATCTGTCGGAAAAATATCGGATAAATTCCAAGTAAACTGCGGCAAAACATCGGCACGTGTTGGAAGCTGTTTGCTCATAAAATCAAAATCCCTCCAATTTGGATGACAAAAAAATATCGTATAGATAAAGTATACCCAGTTCCGGGCAAAAAAACAAGGGCAGAAATCCGCATAATGAACAAAGCTTTCTGCCATGCTGTAAAGGAAAGGGGATGAAAAACCAATGTTCAAACATGAAACAAAATTACTGCGTGAAGTCAAGGTCGAACGCACCAACCCAGTTTATGCGTCACTCATGCAGGAACAGCTCGGTGGCGGCAATGGCGAGCTGAAAGCCGCTATGCAGTATATGGCACAATCCTTCCGGATTGAAAACCGGGAAATTAAGGATATGTTTATGGATATTGCGGCGGAAGAGCTTAGTCATATGGAAATGGTCGCACAGACGATTAACCTACTCAATGGCGGTGAGCTTGACGCGATGCACAGCCCTGGACAGATTGAAACCCATACACTGCTTGGGCTGTCGCCCGGTCTGATGAACGCATCCGGCTATTCCTGGACGGCAGATTATGTCACTGTCACAGGGGATTTATGCGCTGACCTGCTGTCTGACATTGCATCGGAACAGCGCGCAAAGGTTGTCTATGAATACCTTTACCGTCAGATTGAGGATAAACACGTCCGGGAAACCATTGACTTCCTTCTAAACCGGGAAGAAGCTCATAATGCCTTATTTAGGGAGGCATTTAACAAAGTACGTGAAACCGGTTCCAATGTAGATTTTGGCGTTACTGGTGACAGCAGGATTTATTTTGATTTGAACGATACCACCGGCAAGACAGAAAAACCTGGTGTAATTCCCACAAAACCGATTGAATTCAACCCAGTGAATTATTCTTAAATCAAGCGATAAATAGAATTTTGCCGCCCCAGCATTATCATACAGGGACGGCAATTTTTTTATGCTTCGTTTCCAGTTTCTTCACTGGGCTTTGTATCCTCGGTTTCTTCTTCGTGGTCAGTGCGTACAATGGAAATTACTTTCACCTCTTCGGCAATGCGCATGACGATCACGCCTTGACTGCCGCGTCCGCATTCGCGGATTTGTCCAACCGGTGTGCGGATAATCACGCCGTCATCTGTAATAATCATAATATCATTATCCGGGTCTACAACAGCAACACCGGCAACGAGTCCGGTTTTTTCGGTCAAACTATGCAACATAATGCCGCCGCCGCCGCGATGATGCACAGTAAATTCTTCAACCGGCGTGCATTTGCCATAACCATTTTCTGTGATAGAAAGCACTCTTGCGCCAGCGCGTGCCCGCGCCGCGCCAATGACATAGTCACCTTCTGCAAGGCGGATGCCGCGCACACCTCTTGCGTCACGCCCCATGGAACGGACTTCTACTTCATCAAAGGTAATGGCTTTACCCTCATGAGTTGCAATCAAGATGTTTTCATTACCATCAGTCAGGCGGACATCGACAACGACGTCGCCTTCATTTAAGCTGAGCGCCCGTAAACCGCCTTTACGGATATTTTGCAAATCACTGAGCACAATACGCTTGACAATGCCCATTTTCGTGACAAATACCATGTATTTGTCCTCAGAAAATTCACGAATCGGAAACATAGCGGTCACTTTTTCTTCTGGGTCAAGCTCCAACAGATTAACAATATTGGTACCCTTTGCGGCACGTCCGGCTTCGGGCACCTGATAGCCTTTTAGTTTATAAACTTTACCTTGTGTAGTAAAGAATAGTAAGGTGTCATGGGTAGAAGCGGTAAACAAACCGCGGGTAAAATCTTCCTCGCGGGTAGACATGGCATTGACGCCGCGCCCGCCGCGATTTTGTGCCCGGTAAGCAGAAGTCGGGATACGTTTGATATAGTTGAAATGGGTTAATGTGTAAGTGCTGTCCTGTTCTTCAATCAAATCCTCAATGTCGATTTCATCGGCAACATTTGCAATTTCAGTACGCCGCTCATCGCTGTAAGCGTGTTTTATCTCTAAAAGCTCTTTCTTCACAACATCCAGCATATTTTTATCGCTAGACAGGATTTCCATAAATCCGGCAATTTTGCCTTCCAGTTCCTGATATTCATCATCAATTTTTTGCTGTTCCAGCCCAGACAGCCGCCCCAAACGCATATCGACAATGGCTTGTGCCTGTGGTTCATCGAGATGAAACTCAAAATGTTCCTCACCATCGACAATGCCTAACAGTGCAATCTGGTCAACCCAAAACGGTTCTTTGCAAAGGTTAATTTTTGCTTCCGCTTCGTTCTTTGACTGACGGATAATGGCAATAATCCGGTCAATATTATCCTGATCGGTTGCGACTTTTAACCCTTCTAAAATGTGTGCGCGTGCCTGTGCTTTTTCCAGGTCAAAACGTGTTCTGCGCTCCACAACATTTTTCTGGAAGTCAATATAATAGTCAATAATTTCCCGCAGTGCAAGAACCCTTGGCTGGACTTTATCCGGGTTAGATGGAATCGGTACCAGTGCCAACATGATCATGGAACAAGTATCTTGAAGCTGGGTATAATTGTAAAGCTGATTGAGCACGACTTGCGCATTGGCGTCACGTTTGATATCAATGACAATCCGCATCCCTTCACGGGAAGAATGATCCATGATATTGGAGATGCCCTCCACACGTTTATCTTTGACAAGGTTTGCGATTGCCTCAACCAAACGGGCTTTATTGACCATATAAGGGATTTCAGTGACAACGATTTGACTTTTGCCGCCGGGCAATTCCTCAATTTCACAGCGTGCGCGGACTTTAATTTTACCGCGTCCTGTTGCATAAGCCGAACGGATACCGGAACGCCCCATAATAATACCGCCGGTTGGGAAATCGGGGCCTTTAATCACGCTGCAAAGCGCATCAAAATCGGCTTCCGGGTTATCAATGACATAGCACACGCCGTCAATGACTTCGCCCAAATTATGCGGCGGGATATTGGTTGCCATACCGACAGCGATACCATTGGAACCATTCACTAACAGACAAGGGAAGCGAGAGGGCAGTACAACAGGTTCTTTACGTTCCTCATCGAAATTGGGCTGAAAATTAACAGTATTTTTCTTAATATCCGCAAGCAAGGCATTCGAAATTTTCGCCATTCTAGCTTCAGTATAACGGTAAGCGGCTGGAGGATCGCCATCGACCGAACCAAAGTTGCCATGACCATCAATCAGCGGATAGCGCAGCGAAAAGGGCTGTGCCATACGGACAAGGGCATCATAAACCGAAGCATCACCATGCGGATGATAACGCCCAAGCACATTACCAACGGTTGTGGCAGATTTGCGGTAAGGTTTATCACTGGTCAGTCCATCTTCAAACATGGCATAAAGGATACGCCGGTGAACTGGTTTCAGCCCATCGCGGACGTCCGGTAAGGCGCGTCCAGCGATAACGCTCATGGCATAATCGATATAGGATTTTTTCATTTCCCGGTCAAGGTCGACCGGTAATATTTTTTGGTTTTCGTATTCCTGGCTCATTTAGGGTCCTTTCTATTGTCCTCCGCGGACAGCGGTCCTACGCGGACAGCGCCCCTATGCGGGGAGCACCCCTGCGCGGGGGGCGCCAAAGGGACAACGTCCCTTTGGAATCCCGGTTTTGCATACAGGCGGACAATATTTGATTTTGTGTTCGGAAAAAAATAGAACCGCCGCCCCCTAGGCGGCGGTAAATGGGATTTATTTGTGGTTATATCACTTTTGCTTTTGTGTGCCGCGCCCAGCAGCGCGAAATGAAATTTTCTTTGCCTGCTTTCTTTCGCAAAAGGGATTACAACACTTTTGCGTCTGCATGCCGCGCGCGGTAGCGCGAAGTGAAATTTTCTTTGCCTACTTTCTTTTATAAAAGAAAGTAGGTCAAATGTCTAAATTCACAACATACTTAGCGTTCTTTTCGATAAATTCGCGGCGGGGTTCCACCTTTTCGCCCATCAGCAGGGCAAAGGTTTCATCTGCCATGGACGCATCTTCCATGTGTACCTGTTTCAAAATGCGGTGTGCTGGGTTCATCGTCGTTTCCCAAAGCTGTTCGGGATCCATTTCGCCTAAGCCTTTGTAACGCTGTACACGCACCCCTTCACCCATTTCTGCAATGCAGTCCCGCTGTTCTTCTTCTGAGTATGTGTACCGCACTTCTTTGCCTTTTTCGTTCTTGAAAAGCGGCGGCTGGGCAATATATACATGGCCATGTTCAATCAGTGGACGCATAAACCGGAAGAAAAATGTCAGCAGCAGCGTGCGAATATGACTGCCGTCTACATCGGCATCCGCCATTAGGATAATCTTACCATAGCGCAGTTTTTCCAGATTGAAATCTTCGCCAAACCCTGCGCCAAATGCAGTAATCATTGGCGTTAATTTTTCATTGCCGTAAACTTTATCCAAACGGGCTTTTTCTACATTCAGCATTTTGCCCCAAAGCGGCAAAATTGCCTGATATTTGCGGTCACGTCCTTCCTTAGCGGAACCGCCTGCGGAATCACCTTCCACGATATAGATTTCAGTCAGTGATGGGTCGCGTTCCTGACAGTCTGCCAATTTGCCGGGCAGGGAAGCGCCATCCAGCGCCGATTTGCGGCGGGTCAGTTCACGGGCTTTGCGTGCCGCTTCGCGGGCACGCGCCGCGGTCTGTGCCTTGTCAATAATCGCACGCGCAACCGATGGATTTTCTTCAAAAAATGTGGTCAATCGGTCATTCATCATGGTTTCAACCAGCGTGCGCATATCACTGTTGCCCAGTTTGGTTTTGGTCTGCCCTTCAAACTGTGCCTCTTGCAGCTTTACCGAAATAATCGCGGTCAGCCCTTCGCGGCAGTCATCGCCGGAAAGCGGTTTTTCATTTTCTTTGATGAGATTGTTCTTTTTGCCATAATCGTTGAGTACACGGGTCAGCGCGGATTTGAACCCAGTTTCATGGGTGCCGCCTTCGGTTGTGTTGATATTATTGGCAAATGAAATCAGTGTTTCACTGTAAGCATCGGTGTATTGCATGGCAACCTCTGCCATGGAACCTTCGCGGCTGCCCTCCATGTAAATCACTTCTTTGTGAATCGGGGTTTTGGTGCGGTTTAAGTGCTCTACAAACTGACGAATGCCGCCTTCATAGTGCATGATATCTTCATTTGGTTCCTGTTCGCGTTCATCGCGCAGGGTAATTTTAATGCCGGCATTCAGGAAAGCCTGGTCACGCAGTCGCTTTTCCAGCGTTTCATATTCAAATTCTGTGGTTTCAAAGATTTCCGGATCTGGCTGGAAACGGATGGTTGTGCCGGTTTCGCTTTCAAATGGAACAGACTGCATTTGACGGACGGTAATGCCGCGTTCAAACCGCATGGTATGTTTTTCATGCCCATCATGGACTTCGGCTTCCATCCAAAGCGATAACGCATTGACCACCGATGAACCAACGCCATGCAGACCGCCGGAAACTTTATAGCCATCGCCGCCGAATTTACCGCCCGCGTGCAGCACTGTCAATACAACTTCCAGCGTTGGAATGCCCATTTGCGGATGGATGCCGCAAGGGATGCCGCGCCCATTATCTTGCACACGGATAATATTATTCTTTTCGATTGTCACTTCGATATGGGTGCAGTAACCGGCAAGCGCTTCATCAATCGAGTTATCCACAATTTCATAAACCAGGTGATGCAGTCCCTGCGCGGAAGTTGACCCGATATACATACCAGGGCGTTTGCGGACAGCTTCCAAGCCCTCTAATACCTGGATTTGGTTTTCGTCATAGGTTTCAGTGACGCGCAAATCCAGCATTTCAGCACTTAATTCCTGATTTTCAGCTTCATTCTTTTCAATGTTTTCATTCATAAATTATTTTTTCCTTTACAGTTGCAGCATATCAGTAAACAGCGGGAAGGGAAAAAACGCCGTTTAACGTATGCCATCTTCAGCACGTTTTTGCAGGGTGCGGGAGGAAATCTGAGAAATATAAAGAATTTCGCCGACTTCACCCATACAAAGCACAGCAGATTTTGGCAAATCATCACACAAGTCAATGACACGCCCTTCTTCCGTCAGGCGTTCCAGCAGGCGGCGGGTACGCCCGGAAACAGTTGCCGTATCCATATCAAAAATGGAAACAACCGTCCGAAGGGGAACTATATAATCCCTGCCGATATGTATATACATAAAATTTGTCACCTGCCTTGCATGGATTGATACCACCGTTATTATTATATCATTTTTTTGCGATTTTGTCCGGAAAAAACGCCAAATATTTTTATGAGAATGCAGGTCTTATGGCTTTATCCAATAAACCTTAGCTGCCGCGCCGTTTGTATGGCGGATTGCATAAAAATAGGGTTACTCATTTGGCAGTTGGGACACGATTTTGCCGGCATGGACGGTAAAAACTTTGCCGGCATGGATTTTTTCCGCAATATCATCCTCACAGCAGGTGATAATCACCTGTCCTTCACCAATGCGGTTCAAAACAAAATCCTGCCGTTTTTTGTCCAGCTCTGACAGCACATCATCCAGCAGCAAAACAGGATATTCCCCACAGTCGTCAAAAAACATATCGCGTTCAGCCAGTTTGAGCGCCAAAGCGCAGGTGCGCACCTGTCCCTGTGAGCCAAAGGAAGACGCTGACACGCCATTGATTGACAAATCCATATCATCTTTATGCGGTCCTGACAAACAGCTATGCGCTGCCAGTTCAAATTTACGGTGACTCATGGCATGGTCAATGAGCTGCTGTTCAATTGCCGCGCTTGCCGCAAAAGGGTCTGACACGCCCGATACGGTCTTATAAACAATCTGCAAAGTTTCATGCGGGGCAGCCTCGGAATGCACCACAGCGGCTTTCTCAGACAGTTTACGGATATAATATGCCCGGTAACGGATGATGGCAGCGCCAAGGCGCGCCATGCGCAGGGAAAAATCGTCAAGGGTTTCCAGCAAAGAGGGTTTTTCTTCATAATCGCGCAAGATCCGGTTTTTATGTGCCAGCAGCCGTTCATACTCATGGGATATTTTATCATAATTCGGACGAAGCTGGCATAATGCGGTATCCAGAAAACGCCGCCGGGCAGATGCTCCCGCCCGAATCAGATATAAATCATCCGGGCAAAATAAAACGGTTTTTAAAATGCCCCGCGCATCGCCCTGGCGCTTCATGCGCACGCCGTTGCGCCAAACCTCTGCCGCGCGTTTGTCAAATAACCGCAGTGCAACCGAAAATTTTGTGTTTTCCGCTTCAAATTCACCGGCAATGCTGCATTCTGCCGCGCCAAACCGCAGCCCTTCTTTTTTTTGCCCAGTCCGAAATAATTTAATGGTCGACAATGCGGCAGCCGCTTCCAGCAGATTTGTTTTGCCTTGGGCATTTTCGCCGCTGATCACATTGACGCCGGGCGCAAATACAAACCGTTCCTCTGCATAGTTGCGGAAATTATGCAGGTTTATGCTGTTTATCTTCATGATTCGCCTCACCATGTTGTCTTTTTTCTCGTGATACACAGTTTGTGTAGTGCTGTCCATGCCTCGTGGACATTGCTTTTACATACAGGGTTGTATTTTTATGCACTGATAATATGCAATAAGATATCATCCAGTTTTACTTTGTCGCCGGTATGCAGTTTTTTGCCGCGCATGGTGCAAGGTTCACCATTGACAAAAACTTCTCCATTTGCAATGCGGATTTTTGCTTCCCCGCCGGAAGATACAAGATTTGCAAATTTCAGCAGAGCATCCAGCTTAATAAATTCGCCCACAATGCGGATATCCTTTATGGTTTCCATTTTTTCGGCTCCTTAAACAAAAATCCCGTTATTATTCACCTGATTTTAATCGTACTGGCAATACAAGATAGGTAAACGCATTGCCTTCCGCAGGATTTAACACCAGCGGATTGAGTGCCCCTTTTAATCCCATCAGGATTTGATCATCCGGACAGGCGCGCAGCGCATCCAACAAATAACGGTTATTAAAACCAATTTCCAAACCTTCCACCGGTTCTTCCAGCGCATATTCATCATATGATTTACCAACGGCTGTAATGCAGCTCATTTTGATGACAGGCCCGTCAAAAGATAATCGCACCGGATTTTTTAGTTTTTCTGAAATAATAAGGGAAACACGTTCAATGCTGGTAATCATTTCGCGTGTATGAATTGGCACAGTATAACTAAAATCGGTTGGAATTGCCGAACGGTAATTTAAAAATTCGCCGTCAATCAGCCGGGTAATGAAAATCGTGTCATTGATGGAAAATAGAATATGTTTTTCATCGGGATAGATAGCAACTTTTTTCTCAGGGTCGTCGCTGAGAATGCGTTCGATTTCCCGCAAAGCATTTCCTGGAACAACAAAACGCATATCTTTTTCTGGCGCTGGCTCTAAAATTTCGCGCCGTACAGCAAGCCGATAACCATCCACCGCAACAATATTTAAATTGTTTTGTGTGATTTCAAATAGACAGCCGGTGTGGATTGGTTTGGCTTCATTGTCTGAAACCGCGAAAATTGTTTGAGAAATCATGGATTTCAGGGTGGTTTGCGGCATATCAATCTGTTGATTCCGGTCAACTTCGGGCATTTGCGGGAAATCATCTGACGCAGAAGCCACTAAGTTAAAAACAGCGCGTCCACATTTGATGGTTGTCAGCATTTTTTCATCAGTTTCTACATATATAATATCATTTGGAAGTTTACGGACGATATCGCTCAGCAGTTTTGCATTTAATACAATTTCACCTTGTTCTATAATATCTGCATCAATGCCAGTGCGAATGCCAATAGAAAGGTCATAACCAGCCAGCACCAGGGTGTTTGCTGCTGTAATTCGGATGCCTTCTAATACAGCAATAGTAGATTTTGTGGATACAGCACGGGAAGTGATATTGATTGCGTCGAGAAATGTCGATTTTTCACAAGAGAATTTCATGATTTATTTGTTCCTTTCTTATTTTCCACAGGGAAGGGTTTGCAGTGTGACCGCTTTTCCCGGGAAATGAACCTATAATAATATTATTTATGATTTTAGTAGTAGTAGTAGTAGTGTGGAAATTGTGGATAAGTCGGATTTTGTCCGGGAATCCGGGAAGAATTTCATCCACAGGCAGTTTGGGATAGTGTGGGATAACTTGGGATAGAAATTTTAAGGCAAATTTTATGCACAGGTTATCCCTGTGAATTTCACAGGCGGATTGTGGATAACTTTTCAGGCAAATCACACAGGTCACACGCTAGGATGTAACACTTTGTTACTTTTCGGGGCAGGGGAAACAATCTGTTACGCAGAAAGCCCATGACGGAAATCCTGCATAACAGTGCATACGCCGCCCTGTAAAATATGCTTCGGTGGTGGGTTATAAGTTTTGGATATTATCAATTAATGTCCGGATGATATCATCTGTTTCGGGGTTGCGTTTGCGTTCATTTTCGATTTTGTCGCAGGCGTGCATGACAGTGGTATGGTCACGGCCAAAATATCTGCCGATTTCGGGCAGGGAATTGTTGGTCAGTTTACGGATGAGATACATTGCGATTTGACGCGGGCGCACCGTGTCTTTTGACCGTTTGTTTGCGTGGATCTGATCGATGGGGATGGAATAGAAATTAGAAACAATTTGCAGGATAATATCCGGCGTCGGGTTTAGCCCTGGATTGATGGACTTGACTTCTTCAATGACAGTTTCTACAATTTCGGCTGTGATGGGTTCGCCGTTCAGTTCATGTTTTGCCTTGATTTTTTTGACAGTCCCTTCAAGCTGCCGGACGTTGGATTTTAAGTTTTCCGCGATTTGGTACATGATATCCCGCGGCAATTCAAATCCCAATTTCATGGCTTTTGCATTGATGATCGCGAGGCGGGTTTCAAAGTCCGGCGGTTGGATATCTGCTAATAAACCCCATTCAAACCGGGTTTTCATGCGGTCTTCCAGTGTATTCATTTCTTTTGGTGGGCGGTCAGAAGTTAAGACAAGCTGTTTGCCTGATTCATAAAGCGCATTAAACGTATGGAAAAATTCTTCCTGCGTGCGTTCCTTGCCCGCGATAAACTGGATATCATCGATTAACAATAAATCAGTGACACGATATTTGCCACGGAAAGACTGCACATCGCCTTCTTGAATGGCAGTGACAAGTTCATTGGTGAAATCTTCGCCTTTGACATAAATAATACGAAAATTCGGGTGGTTTTGGTGTACAACATTGCCGATTGCGTGCAGCAGATGGGTTTTGCCTAACCCGGACTGCCCATAAATAAACAATGGGTTATAATTTTCTGCCGGGCTGTTTGCAACAGCGATTGCCGCGGCGTGTGCAAATTTGTTGGAAGACCCTACAATAAAATGTTCAAAGGTATATTCATCTTCAAAAGAAAGTCCGATTAATGTATTTGTTACAGGGGCTTCGTCGCCGAGAATGACAGAAATTTGTATAGGCCCGCCAAGAAGCTGGGCAACCGCAGCCGATAGGGGTTCCAGAAAACGGCTTTCTATAATTTCTTTCTTAAATTGTCCGGAAGCGCGTATCACAAGCCGGTCGCCGCTTAGCGTGACAACTTCCGCATCGTCGAACCATGCGGAAAGGGTGACAGGGCTGATTGTTTTCTCCATATAGGAAAGCGCCATTTTGAGAATATCGTTTGGACCGTTCATCGTTTGTATCATCTCTCCTCATTTTACCGATTCCTATTCAACATAAATAATAGCACAACCTGTGGATTTCTTCAATGTAAAATCGCAGCCAAGCGAAAGTTTTCCACAGGATCGGCATCTGCTTGTTGACGGGTGGAAAACAGATATGCTATGATAGAATGCAGAATGCGGTTTCGGGAGGAAAGATCATGCTGCCAGTTTTTTTTGATAAGATAAAAAAGGCAAAATTAAAAGCAAAGGCGGAGCAGCCATATGATGGCTGTGTTGTGGCAAAAATGCTGATTAATGCCAATCATGAAATTACGCTGAATACGTTGCCGGCAGGGGCGTCTATCAATTTATGTGAACATCAAGCCAGTGATGAAATGAACTATATTATCAGTGGGACAGGCTGTGCGGTTTGTGATGGTGAAGAAAAGCCGTTGCAGCCAGGGGATTGCCATTATTGCCCAAAGGGCGCAAGCCATACGATTATCAATACTGGGTCAAATGATTTATTACTTTTCACAGTAAAGCAATAGCTTTGCACATAACCCGATGCTGATTAAGCGAAAGGGCTTTTGCTCGCTGTCGCTTCGCAGGGAGCAGTAACGGCAGGTGAAAATCAGGTTCCCAAAGGGGGAAGCCCCCTTTGGCGCCGTCCGCGCAGGACCGCTGCCCGCGTAGGGCGGTGATGATTGCAGAAAAAATTCTTGACAGGAGCCAGTGCTTGCGCCTATAATAAGACTGATTCAGGCTGCTTTGGACAGGCAGCGGCATAACCCTGGATTTTCCCTTTGTTGCGCCGGGTTTGTGCCGGTGCCCGTTCATTTGTTTATTGAATTTTTTTTAGATTAGGAGGTGCAGTTTATGCTGAGAACTTATCAACCGAAAAAGCGTCAG
>CAXHNU010000048.1:20849-22882 GCA_964017555.1 uncultured Butyricicoccus sp.
TTCATTTGTTTATTGAATTTTTTTTAGATTAGGAGGTGCAGTTTATGCTGAGAACTTATCAACCGAAAAAGCGTCAGCGCAGCCGGGAACATGGTTTCCGTAAAAGAATGTCTACTTCAAATGGCAGAAAGGTGCTTGCACGCCGCCGCGCAAAAGGCCGCGCTCGCTTGAGCCATTGATTTGCTGCAAAAATAAAACATTGGGTTTTATTTACGCCTATCTTTTTTTTCTACCTTGGGCGTTTTTGGGGGTGCGGCAGCTCCCTAAATTACCATGCCAAGTATAAAGGGACCGCCGGTTGTGTGCGGTCCTTTTTTTCAGAATATCTGTCCCACCCATTTTGTCTTTTTCGGTCTGGCGGTTTGTGGGACGGATACCTTCACGAACAACGCAAAATGCCGCCAGGCAGACCATGGGAAAACAAAAGATTTCCTTTTGTTTCGTTCATTTGACCTGTGGTATCCCTTTTTCAGCCCCCTCGGGCATCAGGGGCTTTCCGCGCTTTTAAGGAGGCGCGCCTTTCTATCATGAAAAAAACTTGGCGAATCAAACAAAATTATGAATTTCGTCGGCTGTACCGACGTGGGAAATCTGCGGCAACCCCTTTTTTAGTGCTCTATGCTCTCAAAAACCGCCGCAGAATGAACCGCATCGGTTTAACCGTCAGCCCAAAATTGGGCGGCGCTGTTGTGCGCAACCGCATCAAACGCTTACTGCGGGAGGCTTACCGCCTGCATGAACAGGAACTCAAAACAGGTTACGATTTTGTGTTGGTGGCACGTCAGCGCATGGTTCGGGCAAATTGTGCCCAGACAGAACAAGAACTTTTGCGCGCTGTGCGTAAGTTGGGACTTGATGAAAATGGAGGCGGGGGACTGTGAAACCAATCATATTAAGCGCAATCCGCTTGTATCAAAAACGGATTTCTCCGGGTTTGCCGCCGCGCTGCCGCTATATCCCAACCTGTTCACAGTATGCGCTGGAGGCAGTGGAGAAATATGGCACGCTTAAAGGCAGTCTGTTGGCTGCCAAACGAATTGCTCGCTGTCATCCGTTTTCTAAACATGATATCTATGATCCGGTTCCCTGAGGTGCCGGTTTTCCCCCTTTCTTTAGGGTTCCTGACAACAACTTTTTTGGAGGATCATAAAAAATATGGGTGAATTTTTTGGCATCCTGATTGTCCGTCCGCTGGGTATGCTGCTGAACCTGATCTATGGTGCAGTAGAATCCTATGGGCTTGCAATTATTTTATTTGCCCTTTTGGTCAAATTGATTATTTTGCCGATTTCCTACCATGGTAAAAAAAGTATGCTCCGCATGACTGCCCTTCAGGGCAAAATGCAGAAAATACAAAAGCAATATGCCAAGAACCAGGTAAAAATGAATGAGGAAATCAGCAAACTATATGAAAAAGAAGGCGTCAGCCCCATGTCGGGCTGTTTGCCGAGCTTTATTCCAATGTTTGTGCTGATGGGGTTATATTATGCGGTCGTAAAACCGTTGAACTTTATGATGGGGCTTTCCGGCGGCTTGCCGGATGATATCGGCGAAGATATCAACCTGCTTGCACAGCATCTTGGGCTGGAAATTACAGCGCAAAATGCGTATACCATTCAAATGGAAATTGCACATAAATGCAATGGTTTTTTCCATGACGGCGTACTTGACCCCGAAGTGGCAAACCTTTCTGAAGGCATTAAAAATTTGCTGCATCCGCTTAATTTCAATTTCTTTGGGCTGGATTTGTCCGCAAAACCGACATTTGCACTTAGCATATTACTGCTGATCCCGATTTTGTCCGGTTTGACTGCATTTCTATCGTCTTGGATTTTGCAAAAAGTGCAGGGCAACCAAGTGCAGGGCAGCATGAAAACCATGATGTATATGATGCCGCTGCTGAGTGTTTATTTTGCGTTTCAATTCCCGGTTGCGGTCGGTATTTACTGGATTTTCAATAATATCTTTACTTGTATCCAGGAAATTATTTTGACAAAGGTTGTCAAAAAGCGCAATCCGCCGCCGCCACCGGA
>CAXHNU010000049.1:0-16451 GCA_964017555.1 uncultured Butyricicoccus sp.
CCAGCGCCTTCTTATGAAGACCAGCAGTCTACCACGGAAATTTTGGAAACCGGCATCAAGGTTGTTGACCTGATTGCGCCGTATGCAAAGGGTGGTAAGATTGGCTTGTTTGGCGGCGCTGGCGTCGGCAAGACGGTTATTATTATGGAGCTTATCAATAATATTGCCAAGCAGCACGGTGGTATTTCGGTATTCACCGGCGTTGGCGAGCGTACCCGTGAGGGCAACGACCTGTATAACGAAATGCAGGAATCCGGCGTTATTGATAAGACCGTTCTGGTTTATGGGCAGATGAACGAGCCGCCTGGAGCGCGTATGCGCGTTGGGCTGTCCGGTCTGACGATGGCGGAATATTTCCGCGATGAAGAAGGACAGGACGTGCTGCTGTTTATCGACAATATTTTCCGCTTTACCCAGGCGGGTTCCGAAGTATCCGCGCTGCTGGGGCGTATGCCATCTGCGGTAGGCTACCAGCCGACGCTGGCAACCGAAATGGGCGCTTTGCAGGAACGTATCACATCGACCAAGAAAGGGTCTATCACGTCTATCCAGGCAGTTTATGTGCCTGCGGATGACCTGACTGACCCGGCGCCGGCAACCACATTCGCCCATCTGGACGCAACAACAACGCTTTCGCGTGAAATTGCTTCTGCGGGCATCTACCCGGCGGTTGACCCGCTTGATTCCACATCCCGTATCCTGAACAAAGAAATTTTGGGTGTCGAGCATTATGAAACCGCACGTGCCGTGCAGGCAATTTTGCAGCGCTACAAAGAATTGCAGGATATCATTGCAATCCTTGGTATGGATGAACTTTCTGATGAAGACAAGCTGACGGTTGCACGCGCACGTAAGATTCAGAATTTCCTGTCACAGCCGTTCCATGTTGCCGAGCAGTTCACCGGCATGGCTGGCAAATATGTGCCGGTTAAGGAAACCATCCGCGGCTTTAAGGAAATCCTTGAAGGCAAACATGACGATTTGCCGGAATCTGCGTTCTTGTTTGTTGGCACGATTGATGAGGCAGTGGAGAAGGCAAAGAAGGGGGCATAATATATGGCGACCTTTCATCTCAAAGTCCTTACCGCTGACAAGGTATTTTTTGAAGGCGATGTTGACCGCATCGTGGTGCGTACCACACAAGGCGATGTCGGCATTTTGCCAAACCATGTAAAATACCTGGCAGCTATCGGCATTGGTGGGTTAACCATCATAACAGGCGGCACCTCACGCATGGCAGCGATTGCAGGCGGTTTTGTTGATGTTTCCAAAGAAGGAACTGTCATTTTAGCGCGTACCTGCGAATGGGCGGATGAAATTGATATTAACCGCGCCCGCGCAGCCGAAGAACGTGCGAAAGCACGGCTCCAGCAAAAGGAAAGCAGCAACGCGCAAGATGTTGCGGCGGCAAAGCTGAAAAAAGCGATTAACCGTATCCGCATTGCACAAAAATAATCAAACACAAAACCCAGTCGATGGATATTCGGCTGGGTTTTATTTTTTTGCCAAAACAAGGCGTATCAGCAGCAGTGTGGTCAAAGCCCCATTTGGTTTGCTGTGAGATATGTTTTGCACAGCTTTAAAAATAGCTTTAACAGCGGATTGCCCGCTGTACTTTTATAATAAACGCCATAAGACAACGGCTGTGTCCCCGCAAGCGGAACACAGGATAACCCTGAAGCGTTTCTTATGAACAGCTCTGGGAGCACGGTGACCCCATATCCGGCTTTTGCCAGCAACAAGCCAGACTGTGGCGTATCGCAAAATAGGCATTCTGTGATTGTCCGGTTTTTAACCAACGCGTGCTGGATATCCTTTAAACTGCCTGGGCTTTTGTGCAGCGGGCTAAGGATCACTCTTTCATCCGTGATATCCTCTAAAGTAAGATGGGATTTGTCCGCTAATGGGTGTTCTTCTGGCAGGGCTGCAACGATGGGCGTTTTTATAAACTCTCGATAGGTTCCATAACTGATTTTTTCATCCTTTTCCCGGAATGCCATGATAACATCTACCACTTCTTCTGCCAAAAGGCGGTATAAATGCTGAAAAGGAACAGCATGGAAGATAGGACGCAAAGATGGATAATGCTTGGCCATATCCCGCAAAACATCAGTTAAAAGCACTAAATCATCGTGGGAATGGCAGCCGATAGAAAATAATACTTGTTTACCACCTGCGTGCTCCTGGAACTTTTTGACGGTGAACCGGATTTTATTCAAAATATCCTGGGCATCATCAAAAAAAATTTGTCCTTCCGGCGTAAGCTGCACCATCCGTGTGGTGCGTTTGAATAGCTTTACGTTTAGTTCTTCTTCCAGCGTGCGAATCTGCTGTGTTACCGCTGGCTGGGTTACATTTAACTGGCTGGCAGCTTTGGCGAAATTCAAGGTTTCTGTTACAGTAAGGAAGCATTCTAACTGCATGGTTGTCATAGCAAGTCCTCCGCGATTTATAAGTTTTCCTTATTGATAATAACATATCCTTAATTCACAGACAAGGAAAAATCATTTATAATAAAACTGCTTAAAAATTTCGTATTAGGAGGAATCCAAATGGTAAACCAAACTGTAACAGCCAATCCGCTTGGGACAGAAAGCGTGGGCAAATTAACGCTGCGTTATGCTGTCCCCAGTGTGATTTCGCTTGTGGTCAATTCACTTTATAACATGGTAGACCAGGTGTTTATTGGGCAAGGCGTTGGCTATCTGGGCAATGCGGCAACCAATGTGATTATGCCTATGACTCTGATTTTAATGGCGGTTGCTATGATGCTGGGAAACGGTGCGGCATCTTTTATGAGCCTGCACCTGGGCAAAAACGAGCCGGAAAAAGCCGCGCAGGGTATCGGCAATATGGTAACACTGACCGTGGGCAGCAGCGCTTTGCTGCTGATTCTTTTTGAAATTTTCCTGGAGCCGCTTTGCTGGCTGTTTGGCGCCAGAGGCGATGTCATGGCTTATGCGCTGGATTATGGCAGGATTATTGTGCTGGGCTTCCCCGTCTTTGTCATTGGTGTGAGCTTCAGCAATATTATCCGCGCCGATGGGCGCCCCAAAGCCAGCATGGCTGGTATGTTAATCGGCTGCGCCACCAATATGATACTTGACCCTATCTTTATCTTTGTTTTCCATTGGGGCGTCAAAGGCGCTGCCTGGGCTACCATTATTGGGCAGCTCCTAAATGCTGTTTTCTATATTGCCTGCTTGTTCCGGTTCCAGACCATTCGCTTGAAAAAACGGGACTTCATTTTAAACCGTGCTATCACTGGAAATATTCTCTCGCTTGGCCTATCCTCTTTTTTCACCCAAATTGCGGGGACGGCTGTTATCGCGATTCAAAACAATCTGCTGGTGAAATATGGCGCGGCTTCTGTATATGGCGCTGATATCCCAATGGCTGCGCTTGGCATCACCATGAAAACCAGCCAGCTTATCACCAGCATTGCAATGGGCATTGCCTCCGGCGTTCAGCCCATTTTAGGTTATAATTACGGCAGCAAACAGTATACACGTGTGAAACAAACCTTTAAACTCTCCCTCGGTTCATGCACAGCCATTATGCTTGCCGCATTGGTGGTCTTTCAAGTGTTCCCACAAGCGATTATCAATATTTTTGGTCAGGAATCCGCACTTTATATGGAATTTGCGGTGAAATGCTTCCGCATTTACTTGCTTGCTTGTTTTATGATTCCTTCCGGCATGGTTATTGGCATCTTTTTTCAATCCATTGGCAAGCCAATCCCCTCTATGGTGCTTTCCCTTTCCCGGCAGGTTATTTTCCTAATTCCTGCAATGTTTATCCTAGGTGCGGCAATGGGGATTGACGGCATTTTATGGTCAGGGCCTGTTTCAGATATGCTGTCTGGCATTATCGCGTTGATTGCTGTCCGCGGCTATTGGGACAAAATATTTAAGGGACAGCAAAACAAACAGAATGGAAACCATATGCGCCCTGCCCGGAACCAAAAAGAATCTGCTTCTATCAGTTAAAACCGACCCTTTCTGTTTATCGCGGATATGATAAGGGCTATCCCTATGAAAATCACCGTCAGGCAATTTGAAAGTTCCATCCTTGAAAAATAGCAGAATCTGTGATATCATAAAGACAGACAACCCGCGGTATGAAAGCAGGTGACTGTGGTGACAATAACAGAAGATCTGAACCAAAAACATCAGGAGGATTTACGGCGGCTGCGTGGGTTCCGTTTAATGGATGATGATTTTTTTACAAAATGCTTTGAAGGCGATACAAAATGTATTCAGTTTGTGCTGCGGATTATACTGGGAATCCCGGATTTGGAAGTTGTAGATGTCCGGACACAGGTATTTGTGGAAAATCTGCTTAACCGTTCTGTCCGGCTGGATATTCTGGCGACAGACAGCACAGGACGAAAAATAAACATAGAAATCCAGCGTTCAGATAAAGGCGCCGGGCATCAGCGCGCACGCTTTAACAGCAGTATGATGGATGTCAATTTGCTCCCAAAAGGCGATGACTTTAAGGATTTGCCCGAAACTTGGGTTGTGTTTATTACAGAAAATGATGTGATGGGTTATGGGCTGCCGCTGTACCAAATCGAACGGTATATTCTGCCTATTGGCAAAACCTTTAACGATGGTTCACATATCCTGTATGTCAATGGCGCATATCGGGATGATACGCCGATTGGCAAACTCATGCACGATTTTTGCTGTGCAGATCCAGAAAAAATGTATTATGATGTGCTGGCGGAACGGGTTAAGTTTTTTAAGGAAAGCAAGGAGGGAATTGCAATCATGTGTAAAGTTATGGAGGACATGAGATACGAATCTTTGCAACAAGGCATAAAACAAGGCACAGAACAGGGCAAAAAAGCAGAAAAGAAAATGACGGTGCTCCGTATGTTTGAAGCTGGAAAATATGCGCTGAAAGAAATTGCTGAAATTTCCGGGCTGTCCCTTGAGGAAGTCCGGAAACTCCAAACAGAACAAAATATATAAACCTAACACAATGCTGTAAGGCTGAAAATCTGGGCAACAGATTTTCAGCCTTATTTTTATGCGATATTCAAAAAGCATCTGCCTTTGCTGAAACGCATATCAAATAATAAACACATCGTGATAGATATCCTGTTTATGTTTGTCCTTTGCAGGTGGAAAATCTTTTATTTTTATATTGACACAGTGTCAAAAACATGGTATGATACATATGCTGACACAGTGTCAGAAACATCGCAGCTTGTGCGAATACATGACAGCCATTCTGTCGGGTGGCTGCTATGTGCCAAAATATCATAAAATGATTATCATTTTAAAGGAGCGTTTGACATGAGTAAAAAAACATTGATTGCGTATTTTTCTGCCAGCGGCGTGACTGCCCGCGCAGCGAAACAAATGGCGGATGCTGTTGATGCGGATCTCTATGAAATCCGCCCGGAACAGCCTTACTCCTCTGCTGATTTGGACTGGACAAACAAAAAAAGCCGCAGCACTGTGGAAATGAACGATCCCAATTGCCGCCCCGCAATTGCCAGCTCTGTGCAGGATATGGATCAATATGATACCATCATGGTTGGTTTCCCAATTTGGTGGTATGTGGAACCTCGTATTATTGATACTTTTCTGGAAAACTATGATTTTTCCGGCAAAACACTGATTCCCTTTGCTACTTCGGGCGGCAGCAGCATTGGCAAAGCAGAAAAAAGCTTGCATGCCCATTGTCCCAAAGCATCTTGGTTAAAAGGGCAGCTTTTAAGCGGTTCTGGCGCGGCAGATTGGGCGAAACGTATTTTGCAAGGTTAAAAACGAATAACGGCGAAATGAGATTGCTGCCTTTTGGTTGACGTGGTTTCAGAAAAATTCTATAATAAATTTTGAATACCGGCAAAGGCATAAAATAATGCTACAAAAAAGGGGAGATCCCCCTTTGCCAGGAAAGAGGGAACGGTTATGCCAAAAGGTTCAGAAGAATTAACAAATGCAAGAAAAAATGAAATTATTGATGTTTGTGCCTCCCTTTATGAAACCATGGGGTTTAAGGATATTACCATCCGGGATATTGGCGCAAAAACATCCTTTACCCGCACATCCATCTATAATTATTTCCAAACAAAAGAGGAAATTTTTCTGGCGCTGCTTCAGCGGGAACATGAACAATGGATTGCGGATTTGCAGGGAATCCTCCAGGATTATGATGAATTATCCAGTAGTCGCTTTTCGGAAGCACTTGCTCATACCTTAGAAAAAAGAAATTGTATGCTCAAGCTGATGTCCATGAACCTTTATGATATGGAAGGACAAAGCCGTATTGAAAACCTTGTGGCGTTTAAAATTGCATATGCCGGTGCATGGCAGGCAGTGACTGCTTGTTTGAAAAAGTTTTTCCTGCATATGTCAGATGCGGAGATACAAGGGTTCCTATATGCTTTTTTCCCATTTCTGTTTGGGGTGTATCCTTATACAGCGCATACAGAAAAACAAAAGGAGGCCATGCGGCTTGCTCATGTGGACTATATCAGCCATACTATTTTTGAAATTACCAGAAATTTTGTTTCAAAACTGCTGAAGAGCTTACAATCATAAAGTGTATTAACGCATAAAATATGCTAAAACCAATATGGATAAAAAATCTGCAAAAGGAGTTTTGGGAATGAAGAAATTATTATCCACTGTCTGTATTATTTCTATGATATTTCTGCTGTCTGCCTGCGGCAGCCAGCGCACAGCAGACGATCAAACAGGCGGTGCATCGGCTTCCCAGCCGTCCAGCGCACAAAATAGCGCTGCGATACAGCAGCCTGAAACAAAAGAGGATGAAACGAATATTTTAGTTGCTTATTTTTCGGCAACAGGGAATACCAAAGCGCTGGCAGAATTTGTGGCGGATGCCGCCCATGCAGATATCTATGAAATTGTGCCGGAAACACCTTATACAGATGAAGATTTGAATTACGACAATGACCAAAGCCGTACTTCTTTAGAAATGAATGATTCCCATGCCCGCCCAGCGATTTCCGGCGGTGTGGAAAACATGGAGCAGTATGATATCCTCTTGCTGGGTTATCCGATCTGGTGGGGGCAAGCGCCTCGTATCATGTCCACCTTTTTGGAATCTTATGATTTCAGTGGAAAAACTATTGTGCCATTTTGTACATCTGGCAGCAGCGACATTGGTTCCAGTGCGCAAAATCTCCATGCTTTAACAGACCCTGCAACAACATGGCTGGATGGCGCACGCCTGCGCAGTAATGCTGCCCATGATGACATTGCTCAGTGGATTAACAGCTTGAATTTAGGGATAACAGCAGAATAAAACTGACAGCAAATCATCAGGATAGGAGAGATTTTCATCCTGGCAGCTATCTGCTTTAACAGAAAGGTATTGTGCGATGAAAATTGTTGTATTAGAAAGCAGCCCGAATCAGCACGGTTCATCTAATTTTTTAGCTGAGCATTTTATTCGCGGCGCGGAAGAGGCAGGGCATACAGTGGAAATTATTGATGCAGCCCATGCGGACTTGCATCCTTGTACAGGGTGCATCCATTGTGGTTATGAAGGCCCTTGTGTGCAGAAAGATGATATGGAGCAATTCCGAAGGCAGATTTTAGCCGCAGATATGTTGGTATTTGTCACACCACTTTATTACTATGGGATGTCAGCCCAGTTAAAAGTATTGATAGACCGGTTTTGTGCAATAAACAGCAGCATTACCAAAAAACATATGAAATCTGCATTGCTGGCCGCTGCATGGAATGCAGACAGTTGGACATTTGAAGCTTTGGAAGCCCATTATAAGACGTTAGTGAGATATCTGCATTTTAATGACCAAGGGATGGTGCTGGGCAAAGGATGCGGTACACTTGTTATGACAAAAGGGAGCCGCTACCCTGCGGAGGCTTACCGGTTGGGGAAATCCCTGAGATAAGAAATATGCTGCACGTTCATGAGAACGTGAAAAAGCCGTGAGATCAAAGATTTCACGGCTTTTTGATAAAAGTTACAAGAGCACGCATCAGTGCCCCTTTCTATATGGTCAGTGAAAAATAATTGAAAGAACATGGAGAATAAGGTATACTGGAGAGAAGTGGCGGAAAAGGGGGATCTGCTGTGGAAAAGGAAAGCATTACAGCCAAAGAATAGAGAAAGAAGTTGCTCGACTGAAAAAACTGGCACGAAAAACACATGATGTGAAACTGCGCCAGCGGTATGATATGATTCATCTGTTCCTTGTCTATATTGATTCTATACCGATTTCTGTCATTGATAGGCTTTGTATTTAATCTATTACGACCATATCGTTGTTGCCTATGCTGGGCGCACAGACAAGTGCCGGCAGGAGAAAACTCCTGCCGGCACTTTTTTAGAGGAAAGAAGTAGGGAAAAAATGAAAAAGAAAATAAAAGAATTTGGCATTGTTTAAAAAGGTACAGACTAGCTGCTTTGTTTCACGACAAGTTCCCAGCCTGCCTGTATGGGGCGGGCTGGCTTGCCCGCCAGCAGGGATACAACCTTTTGGGCAGCAATTTTCCCAATACGTTCCGGGCGGTGCGCCAGCGATGTAATTCGCACCTCACTTAAATCGCTGAAATAACTGTTGTCAAAGCTGACCACTGCAATATCCTGTGGAACCTGATAGCCAGCAGCAAGCAATTGCCGTATCAAATAATAAGCAATTTCATCATTATAACAGATCACAGCGGTACAGCGTGGAAAAGCAGTTTGAATAAATTGGTTTAAATAAGCAGGATTTTTATCCTGGATCATCTGCACACGGTCGTCGGTGTCATACCATAAGCAATGCGCGTCGATGATATCCAGCCCGCGGTCACGCAGGGCGCTGGCATAGCCGCGGAAACGTTCATGTCCTTGGATATCATCACTTTTGAAAATCCCGGCAATGGTATGGTGCCCTTTTTGGTAAAGGTATTTGGTAAGGGTATAACCGCCGCCATAGTTATCATCCGCAATACAAATGGCACCCGACAGCCCAGTATAAGCGCTGTGTAAAAAGACAACTGGGATGTTTTGAGCAGATAACTTGGCATATAAATCAAGGTTTGGATTAGGAAGCGCAGTTTTTGAGCCTTCCACCAGCACCGCGGCAATATTTTCGGATAAAAGCCGCTGCAAAATCTGACGTTCTTTGTGCATTTGGTTTTCGGTTGCGAAAATCAATGGGGAATAACCATTTTCATCAAAAACGGTTTGTACATCATGCAGGATAACCGGAAAAATATAATCATCCACAAAAGAGGTAATCACGGCAATATTGCGCGAACCTTTGGGCGGCTGCTGGCATAAATAAGTGCCGCTGCCTTGCCGCCGTTCAATCAGTCCATCTTGATAAAGCATATCCAGCGCTTTACGCACGGTTTGACGGCTGATTTGATATGTTTCTGCCAGTTCCCATTCGGTGGGCAGGCGTGTGCCTGGTGGACTTTTGGAAAAGCTGGCGCGCAGGCGGTCTGCCAGCACTTTGTATTTTGCCATAACCTGCACGCCTCCTTTCTATGCTGTTTGTTTTTATTGCCTGTCTTTATTATAGGGCAGCCTGCATAAAAAAGCACGAAAAAAACGGTTCACTTTTTCATCAGGTTTTCTAATGGGCACCTGAAAAAAATACAAATACGCATCAGCGGCAACAGGCAAATTACAGTTTGTTCTCTTATTTTTTATGGGTTGTACGCAAAAAAACGGCTGTCCAAAGCCGGAATCGTACAGATTGACAGACAGACACAAACCAATATATGGATTACAATCGTAAAATTTTCACCTTTTCCTTGCCGTACAGCATAAAAAAACAAACCAAAACCCAAATGCTTGCATGGATTTGTATGTGTTTTGTATATTTAGTATAGAATTTGTATTGTTTATATCCATGAATTTAGCATAAACGACGAAAAACGGATTGACTTTTGTTTCATTTTGCAGTTTAATACAGTTAGGCAAAGCGCACAGCCCCAATTCCCCCCAGCGGGGCGGCGCACAAAACAATGCTCCGCAGGAAATAAACGGGGCGCAATCGAAAGAGAGGAAATCTGTATGAAAAGGTTTATGTCAAAGTTATTTGCAGGGATGCTTAGTTTATGTCTGCTCGCAGGCTGCGGCGGTGGCGGCACGCCAACAGGTTCAGGCAGCGGCGCACCCAGTGGGTCTGGCAGCGCAGCCGGCAGCGGGGATGGTCTTGTCACAGTTGGGTTTGCACAGGTCGGCCACGAATCCGACTGGCGTACCGCATCCACCAACTCCTGTAAAGAAGTGTTCTCCAAAGAAAATGGCTATGAGCTGATGTTTGTTGACTGCGACAATGATTCCGCAACCCAGCTTGAAGCTGTCCGTGGCTTTATTGAACAGGATGTGGATTACATTATCATTGACCCAATCGTTTCCACCGGCTGGGACACCGTACTTACCGAATGTGAAGACGCAGGCATTCCGGTTATCGTGATTGACCGTACCATCACCGATTCTGACAAGTATGTTTCTTGGGTCGGTTCCAACTTTAAGGATGAAGGTCTTGCAGCAGGCGAATGGCTGAAAGCCTATGCCGATGCGAAAAACATTTCTGATTTGAATGTCCTGGTTATCGAAGGCAGCACTGGCGCTTCTGCAACCATCGGGCGTACCGAAGGTTTCAAGGAAATCGCAGATAAATACAATTGGAACATTATTGATTCCCAGTCTGGCAACTTCACCGAAACCGAAGGGCAGGAAGTCATGGAATCTTACTGCAAGAGCTATGAAGGCAAATTCAATGTTGTCATCTGCCAGAACGATAACGAAGCATTCGGCGCAATGACAGCCATGAAAAACGCAGGCGTTTCCTATGGTGTAAATGGCGATGTTATCCTGGTTTCCTTTGATGCCTGCACCGCTGGTCTGGAATATGTCATGTCCGGCGATATCAACGCAGACTTTGAATGCAACCCGCTTGCGGCACCGGCAGTGAAGGAAGTCATTGACACCCTCGAAGCTGGCGGCACACCAGAAAAAGAAGTTTACATGACAGAACACTGGTATGTCAGCGAAGATATTGTTCCTTCTATCACTGTAAACGACAAAGAACAGGAAATGACAATCGTTACCCAGGAGATTGTTGACGCACAGTATTAAGACAGCCCAAATGGGGGGAAGGGGAATCCCTTCCCCCTCACCTTACCAGAAAGGAAGGACGCAAATGGAAAACAATGCAGTACTAACCATGCGGGGGATCTGTATGACCTTCCCAGGCGTCAAGGCGCTTGACCATGTTGATTTTACACTGCGGCATGGTGAAATCCATGCGCTGATGGGGGAAAATGGCGCAGGGAAATCCACATTAATCAAATGCCTGACCGGTATCAACGATTTTGAAGCTGGGGAAATCCGCGTCGATGGCATTGATGGTACCATTAAGAACCATTCCCCACAGGATGCACAAGACCGCGGCATTTCAACGGTGTTCCAGGAAGTCAACCTGTGCCCTAACCTGTCCGTGGCGGAAAACCTGTATATTGGACGTGAGCCGCGTAAATTTGGACGTATTGATTGGCGCACCATGAAGAAAAATGCTGCTGCGCTGCTTGGCGCGCTGGATATCCATATTGATGTATCGCTTGCGCTGGAAAACTATTCTTTGGCAATCCAGCAGATGGTTGCGATTGCCCGCGCTGTGGATACTTCCGCAAAAATACTAATCCTCGACGAACCGACCTCCTCGCTGGATGACAGCGAAGTAGAAAAGCTGTTTGGTGTCATGCGTCGGCTGAAACACCATGGCGTCGGCATTATTTTCGTCACACATTTTCTGGAGCAGGTTTATGCGGTCTGCGACCGCATAACCGTGCTGCGCAATGGCACACTGGTTGGCGAATATCAAATTGATGAAATGCCGCGCTTTAAGCTGGTTGCCGCCATGATGGGCAAGGACTTTGACGACCTTGCATCCATTAAACCGGACGGCGAAGCCCAATTAAGCGAGGAACTGTTCCTGGATGCCAAAGGATTAAGCCATCCCGGTACCATCAAACCATTTGATTTACAAATCCACAAAGGCGAGGTCATTGGTTTGACCGGGCTGCTTGGTTCCGGGCGCACCGAACTGGCACGCGTTATTTATGGCGCGGATAAAACGGCAACCGGTTCAATGCAAGTCAATGGCGCACAGGTAAAAATTACAAAGCCAATGGATGCCATGAACCTTGGCATGGGGCTGCTGCCAGATGACCGCAAAGCGGAAGGCATTATCGGTGATTTGTCTGTCCGGGAAAATATTATCCTTGCCATGCAGGCAAAACGCGGCATTTTCAAGCTGATACCGCGTGCCCAGCAAAACGAAATTGCAGACAAATATATTAAACTGCTACAAATCAAAACCGCTTCCCGCGAAACGCCAATCAAACAGCTTTCCGGCGGCAATCAGCAAAAGGCGATTTTAGGGCGCTGGCTGGCAACAAACCCGGAATTTCTTATCCTGGATGAACCGACACGCGGCATTGATGTCGGCACAAAGACAGAAATCCAAAAACTTGTGCTGCAGCTGGCAGGGGAAGGCAAAAGCATTATCTTTATTTCTTCCGAAATCGAAGAAATGCTGCGCACCTGTTCCCGCATGGTTGTTTTGCGTGATGGCGCAAAAGTTGGCGAACTTTGCGGGGAACTCACCCAAGAACGTGTCATGAAAGCGATTGCAGGAGGCGAAACTGATGGATAAGCTGAAAAAAATAACCCGAATGCAGTTATTCCTGCCGATTTTCTGTATGTTGCTGGTAATGGCTGCGAATATTTTGTTTGATATTGCAAGCGGCAATTTTGCGCTGAACTTTTTTACCATTTCCATCCGCAATGGTGTGTTATATGGGCGTATCATTGATATCCTGAACCGCGGCAGTGAAGTTGCGATCCTTGCCATCGGTATGACGCTGGTTGTATCCGCTTCTGCCGGTACCGATATTTCGGTCGGTTCTGTGATGAGTCTTTCGGCTTCCTTCTGCTGTATGTTGATTGCCGGGTTTGGCGTTGCTTCGGTTTCTTCTGCCAATAACCTTGCCATGCCGCTATGGATCGGTATGGTTGGCGGACTGCTGATTGGCTGCTTGTGCGGCGCGTTTAATGGCGCGTTGGTCGCTTATTTGGACATACAACCAATGGTTGCCACGCTGATTTTATATTCAGCGGCGCGGGCAATCGGGCTATTGCTGTGTAATAACGTCATTGTTTATGTACGTGTGCCGGAATATGGTTTTCTGGGCGGCTATGCCGGGTTTATGCCTGTCCCGATTTTGGTGACAGCGGCTTGTATCCTGGTGGTATCGGTTGCCTTAAAGAAAACCGCCATGGGGATGTATATCCAATCGGTTGGCATTAACAAACGTGCTTCCCGCATTGCCGGTTTAAATTCCCGCCGTATTATTTTCCTTTGCTATGTTTTATGCGGGCTATGTGCCGCTATCGCTGGCGTTGTTGGGTCTTCACGCATCACCTCGGCGGACTCCAACAACATTGGGCTAAACTATGAACTCGACGCGATTTTAGCCGTTGCCCTTGGCGGCAACAGTTTGGCAGGCGGACGCTTTTCGCTGGCAGGCTCTATCATTGGCGCATACACCATCCAGGCGATTACCACCACATTGTTAGCGCTCGGTGTTTCCACCGACCAGGCGCCGGTTTATAAAGCTGTGATTGTTATCTTGATCGTTGCAATCCAGGCGCCGCCGCTTAAAGCATTTTTCAAAAAGCTTTCGGGTAAACGCACACATGGGAAGGAGGCAGCAAGCGCATGAAACGGAAAATTGACAGCAATACCTTACTGCTGATTATCACGATTGTCTTGTTTTTCGTGATGTATGGCATTGGCTGCATCATTTATTATGAACGCGGCTTCACCCATCTGCAAACCTTCCTCAATGTGCTGATTAATAACGCTGGACTTATCTGCGTGGCGTGCGGCATGACTTGCGTCATGCTGACAGGCGGCATTGATATTTCAGTCGGTTCGCTGATTGCGCTGGACTGTATGTTCCTGGCAGTCGGTATGGAACGCTGGCATATGGGCGCTGTGCCGCTATGTATTCTTGTGCTTATTATCGGTGTTGTTTTTGGGCTTGTTCAGGGCTTTTGCGTTGGCTATCTGAAAATCCAGCCGTTTATTGTGACAATGGCAGGTATGTTCTTTGCCCGCGGCATGACGGCGGTCATCTGTACCGAACAGGTTTCTGTTGCATCCAACAAACAGTTTACCGCTTGGGCGAATTATAAAATCAACCTGCCCTTTGGCGCTTATGCCAATTCAAAAGGCAAACTGCAAATCCCATTTATTCGTGTTACCGTTGTCATTGCGCTGATCGTGCTCATTGCCATTTTCCTGATGCTGCGGTATTCCCGGTTTGGGCGCAACCTATATGCAGTAGGCGGCAGCGAACAGTCTGCTGTGATGATGGGACTGAATGTAAAACGTACACAAATGAAAGCGTATGTATTATCCTCGCTGCTTTGTTCTGTCGGTGGTATTTGCTATTGTCTTAACACGATGAACGGCAGTGTCCAACAGGCGTTGGGATTGGAAATGGATGCGATTGCATCGTCAGTCATTGGCGGTACGCTGCTGACCGGCGGTGTTGGTAATGTAATCGGTTCATTCTTTGGCGTGCTGATTAATGGTACCATTTCCACTTTGGTAAAAACCAATGGCAAGCTGCTCAGCTCCTGGTCAAGTATTGCAACAGCAGCATTGTTATGCTTCTTTATTGTCCTGCAAAGTATTTTTGCAAAAATTCGGAGCGCGAAAAAATAAGGAGGGGAATTATGGGATTTGACATCCGCCAGGAGATTGCACAGGGTGAAACCTATCTTGGCATCGAACTCGGTTCAACCCGCATCAAAGCAGTCCTGATTGATAAACAGCATAACCCTATTGCGTCAGGTAGTTTTGCATGGGAAAACCATTATGAAAATGGCATTTGGACATATCCGCTGGATGAGGTCTGGCATGGCTTGCAGCAGGCATACCGTGAGCTTGCAAGTGAAGTGCAGCAAACGTATGGCGTACCGCTTGACACAGTGGGCGCCATCGGGATTTCCGCGATGATGCACGGCTATCTGCCATTTGCCGCGGACGGGCAATTGCTTGCCCCATTCCGCACCTGGCGCAATACCATAACAGCGCAGGCTGCCGCCGCGCTGACGGAATTATTCTCATTCAACATCCCACAGCGGTGGAGCATTGCGCATTTGTATCAGGCAATGTTAAACGGGGAGCCGCACGTCAAAGAATTGGACTTTTTAACCACTTTAGCGGGCTATGTCCACTGGCAGCTAACTGGGCAAAAAGTGCTTGGCGTTGGTGATGCTTCGGGGATGTTCCCGGTCAGTGCGGATACCTGCGGTTATGAACCTGGGATGCTGTCGTTGTTTGATGAAATTTTGCATCAAAAAGGCTATGCGTTCCATCTGGAAGATATCCTGCCGGCAGTATTGCCGGCAGGCGCGCCAGCCGGCACATTGACCGAACAAGGCGCGGCGCTGCTTGACCCTTCCGGTGTTTTGCAGGCGGGCATTCCATTATGCCCGCCGGAAGGCGACGCTGGCACAGGCATGGCAGCAACAAACAGTGTTGCCGCCTGCACCGGCAACATTTCAGCCGGTACATCGATTTTTGCGATGGCAGTGCTGGAACATCCGCTTTCTGCCGCATATCCGGAAATTGATATTGTGGCAACACCTGCGGGTAAACCAACCGCAATGGTACACTGTAATAACTGCACCAATGAAGTCAATGCCTGGGCAGGGATATTCCGTCAGGCTGTGCAGGCACTTGGGCAGCCAGTGGATGATGAAAATTTATTCCGCACCATGTTTGAAGCAGCGCTGGCAGGCGACGCCGACTGCGGCGGCTTGCTGGTTTACAATTACTTATCGGGCGAACCTGTCACAGGGTTTGAATCCGGACGCCCACTTTTTGCCCGCACACCGGAAAGTCGGTTCACCTTTGCCAATTTCATGCGTGCCCAGCTTTACAGCGCTTGCGCCACTTTGCGGATTGGCATGGATATTTTGCTTCAGCAAGAACATATCCAAATCAGCCGGATGCTTGGACATGGCGGATTTTTCAAAACGCCAAAGGCTGGACAAAGCATTATGGCAGCTGCTATGGGGCTTCCCATTGAAACCATGGAAACCGCAGGCGAAGGCGGCGCATGGGGCTGTGCTTTGCTGGCTGCTTATATGGCAAACCGCGAAAACAATCAGCCGCTGGAAGATTATCTGGCACATAAAGTTTTTGCTGATATATCCAGCAGCAATATGCAGCCAAACCCCACAGAACAGGCAGGCTTTGACGCATTTTTAGCAGGGTATCAAAAAGGCCTTGCCATTGAACGCAGTGCGTTAGAAAATCTCGCTGATTGGTCATTGAAAGGGAAGGAAATATAATGAATACAATGAAAACCCATGAATTTTGGTTTGTTGTTGGCAGCCAGTCTTTATATGGTGCGGAT
>CAXHNU010000049.1:18511-22601 GCA_964017555.1 uncultured Butyricicoccus sp.
TGCAGCAGGAACTGCTCGATAAACATTATTTGCGTAAACATGGCGCAAATGCTTATTATGGGCAATGAGCTGTATTGGAGCAATGTAAACTGATGTAAAACAGCAAAGCCCTGCTGCACATTGTGTGCGGCAGGGCTTTTTGCTGCTTGTATAAGAAAGAAACTGCTCAAAATTTTGTGGTGTGCTAAGTGTAATACAGGATGATACTTGTTAGCGTTCGCATGATAGAAGACAGCAACACAATATAATATCACTGTTGATTCTTGATAGGATTCATCAAGAACTATTTAGGAAATCAAACAGAAACTTCTCTGAAATGCGTTATTCCCGACCGTGAAGTGTTCCAAAAAGGTTAAACAAACAGCATTATAAGCGAAATTTGCTTAAGTAGCCGAAAGGACTTGTTGTCTGTAGATCGCAGGCGGCAAGTCCTTCCGTTCTGCCTTGATGCGGCGGTTGCTGTAGCGGTCAAGATAATCAAGGCGTTCTCATTTGAAGTGTTCCATAGACTCAAATTCTTGTAAGTAAAGGCGTTCGATTTTCAGCAGACTAAATAAATTTTCAATGACAGTATTATCTGGGTAATTGCCCTTTCTGCGTATGCTTTGCTGGGCGCCTTTTTCTTTGAGAATGTCTTGGTATTGCCAACCCTGGTCTGAATGGAGGAATGAGTTCGGTTCCGTCAGGCAGCGCCTCAAACGCCTTATCCAGCATAAAGGTTACCATGCTGAGAAATAGTCTGTTCGAGATTGTATAGCTGATCAGGTATAAGTCAAGGATAGGGGGACAAATACAGTTTCTCTCCAAACAAGCGGAACGCAGTAACATCAGTGACCCATTTCTGATTCGGTATTTCAGCGTGAAAGTTTCTTTGTAACAGATTAGGCGCAATTTTGCCGACTTCACTCTTGGAAACTTTGCAATCGCCAGATGCATCTTTAGAAGAAAAAATAATGCTGTTTATGCAGCAGTTCTGCTCCTTTGCCCTTGGTAAATCCCAAAGACAGCAAGGGCAGCAATAGCGGATAAAACAAAAACTGCCATAACAGGGTAACTGATACTCATGCCAAATACATCGAAAAGTTTATGAGCGCCGAATACCTCTTTTATTAAAGTGATGTTTGCCAGCCCAAAGTCCACAAGTGGCTGGATTCTTTGGAGAACCGTATCACCCATTGCTGCCAATCCCACATTTACAAATAAAAGCACCAAGCTGATGCCTGCCGTCCCCATTTGGCTTTTCATACGAGATGAGATAAAGCTGACGATCAGGCCGTAAACTGCACCGGTGAAAATGAGCCATGCGGCTCCGACAAGTGCAAGCTGCCAAGCCTTGAATTGGAACATAGACCTGGCATATGTGGGAATGGACTGAATCGCAGCATTCCATCCATGCAGGCTTCCATGAGGAAGAAAACCGAAAAGAAAGGTAGCTGCCAAATACAATGTGACTACAGCGGTGGAGGCAACAAGTACACTCAGCAGCTTCGCTGTGACAATCTTTTTCCGGCCATGGCGGGAACTTAAAATCAGATTGTCCATGCCGCTTGACCGTTCCACAGCGAAAACCGGGGCAATGATAAATGCCAGCGGCACAAACAGCAGAAACTGCATCATATGCTCCCCCCAGTTGTTGAACAAGTTCTCCCATAGCAGAATATTGGAAAACTCTGGTTCACCAAGTTCAATCAGGAATTGCAGCGCATCAGCGAGTTCCCGATAGGCGAACGTATCTTGTTTTCCTAGGCGCTCCAATTCTGTCAGCTTTGATTTCAGGAGGGCAATGCCATAGGGTTCTTCGGCACTCTCCGGCGGCGTACCATTCCAATATTCCGCCACTCGCTGGGCATAGGCGTAGTAGTTCACCGCTAAAATGATCTCTGGCTGGTCTTTGACACTTCGGGCAATCATTCTGGAATCTGTACCATAGCGGGCACTCACCTTGTTATAAATGCGTTCTGCTTCAGCAGCCTTTTCGGTGTCAAACGATCCCTCATAAGCAAAGGCCATTTTTTCATATGCACGATAACCATCATTGCTGCCGATCAGAAATATAGTGGAGGTAAAGCCGATCACGCTATAAAGCGCAAACAGACATATCAGTAAAAGGCTGGTTTTCTTATTGAACAGCAGTTTTTTGAGTTCAAAATAGAATAGTGACATGAACATTACCTCTTTTTCTTTTCGGGCAAGTAGTTGAAAATATATAAATATGCATCCTCCAATGTGGGTACAGCCTGCACTGCTTCACGGACGGGCTTTGATTCATCAATGACGCGAACCTCCATATGGTCATCTTTGGCAATGACATTGCTGATAACGGCCCGATTTTGATATTCTACAAGCTGCTCAGCAGGCATTTTCACCAGCCAGACATATCCATCCATCTTTTTGATGTACTCTGCGTTGGTAAGTGTGTATTGAATGACACCATACTCCATCATCATAATCTGCGCGGCAATGTGCGCAACATCGGAAACAATGTGCGTAGAAAGCAACACCAGACGGTCTTTTGCATAGGCGGAGATAATATTTCGGAATTTGATACGTTCATAGGGATCAAGACCGGAAGTGGGTTCATCCAGAATCAGGATTTCCGGGTTGTCCAACAGGGCTTGTGCAATGCCAAGCCTGCGCTGCATCCCGCCCGAATAGGCAGCGTATTTTCGAGCCAGATCATTCTGCAAACCAACAGCGTACACCAATTCCTCTATCCGCTTTCTGGCTATGGACTTATCCATACCTTTCAGCGCTGCTGAATATTCCAGATAATCCTTACCGGTAAAGTCGCCATAAAAGCTGACATCCTGGGGCAGGTAGCCGATTTTTGCCCGGTATTCGTCCCCCATGGTATGAATATCCCTGCCGTTGCATAAGATTCGCCCTTTGCTGGGACGCAGTACATCAGCTAAAATCCGTATCATGGTCGTCTTTCCTGCTCCATTGGGGCCGAGCAGCCCATAGACTCCAGTTCCCATAGTGAGGGAAATCCCTTTGAGGACTTTTTTGTCTTTATAATTTTTTGTAACTTGTTCAAACTGTAATTCCATATGTTACCTCTTATCGCGCCGCCGCGCCGCCGCCACGCATGCCTGTAGCTATTTTTACCGCAGAGAAGTCCGCCTGATTAAATTTGCGGATACATAGTACAAAGAAAAAAGCACCAATCAAAACTGTGATTGCTAAACCCATTATCGGTGTAATCACAAATCCACCGATATCAAATGCCATGCCCTGCTCCAAAAGTTCCATCGTGGTCAGCTTATATGCACCCAAGGCAATATAGCGGAAAATGGAGGTCGTATAAGTCAGCGGGTTCAGATAGACCACTGGCAGGAGGAAACCAGGCATGATCGTTGTAGGGATGTATGCGCCGGAAACAAAGGTCAAGGGCATCATGACCATGGAACTGACCGTTTGAAAAGCGGGGGCGTTTCGGGAAACTGTTGCAAGGAACAGACCGATAGTACTGAAAGTCATAGATGAGATCAGCATCACGATCAGCATCAGCAGAAATTGCAAAATCGAAACACGAAGCCCCAGAAAAAAGGCAAGTATCATCATAATGGCTCCCTGCAAAGTTGCAACCAGTGCTCCCGCCGCAATGTTGCCGATGGAAATTTCGCTGCGGGAAATTGGGGCAACCATGACTTCTTTCATATAACCGCCTGCGATGTCAGACAAAATCTCCGAGGAGTGGTTAATGCCGATTTGGAAAGCTGTCATGATGATGACGCCAGCCAGCAGATAGTTCATGGGCTGACCCAAACCATTCATAGAGGATTTCATCAAAAATGAAAACATCACCAGCATGAAAACGGACATGAACAGACTTCCAAAAAGCCGTGCCTTGTTGCGGATGTAATTCAGCAGATTTCTTTCAATAATTGCAGCAATAGGGTTCATACCTTTCGAATCTCCTTTCCGGTAATGGCAAGGAACACTTCATTTAGCGTTCCATTTTTCACTTCAAAATTAATGATGGTTTCTTTGCAGCAAAATAAAATTTCCAGTGCCATCGGTGCGTTTTTTGTGCGAAAAATCATACGGTTCTCGGTTTTGTCATAAGAAATACCTCGCTGTATCAGTG
>CAXHNU010000050.1:0-22139 GCA_964017555.1 uncultured Butyricicoccus sp.
CAAAGTCTTTGTGGTTAATGACCGCGCCGGGCTGTATGGCGAATAATATGACCATCAAAATCGGACTGATTGATGTGTATTCCCACAACTTTCCCAATCTGTGCCTGATGAAGTTATCCGCATATCATAAGGCGCGGGGTGACCAGGTTGAGTGGTGGGATCCTCAAAGTCATTATGACCTTGTTTACAAGAGCCGGGTATTCACAGATACTTACTCCAAAGATACGATTGCTGTCACCAACGCTGGCAAGGTGATCCGCGGCGGCACAGGATATGGACCAGGTCATAACCTTCCGGATGAAATAGAACATACCTATCCGGACTATTCTTTATATCCGCAGTTTTCCGATACCGCCTATGGTTTTTTGACCCGTGGCTGTCCGCGAAATTGCGGATTTTGCATTGTTAGCGGCAAGGAGGGACGGCAAAGCCGCAAGGTCGCTGATCTATCCGAATTTTGGGACGGGCAGAGGGAAATTAAGCTGCTGGATGCAAACCTGCTTGCCTGTCCTGATCATGAAACACTGATTTTGCAGCTTGCCGAAAGCCGTGCATGGGTGGATTTCTCGCAAGGGCTGGATATCCGGCTGATTACACCGAACAATGTGGCGCTGCTGAATCAGGTACGCACCAAGGCGGTGCATTTTGCCTGGGACAACCCAAACGAGGATTTGACCGGGTACTTCCAGCGTTTTTTGGAACTGACCGCGATTAAAAGCAGCCGCAGGCGGCGTGTTTATGTCTTAACCAATTACGGCAGCACTCATGAACAGGACTTGTACCGGGTAGATACTCTGCGGCAAATGGGCTATGACCCCTATGTGATGATTTACGACCGCCCAACTGCACCGAAAATCACCCGCCAGCTTCAACGTTGGGTGAACAATAAACGGATATTCTATGCTGTGCCCCAATTTGCTGACTACAGGCATAGCAGTTAGATGGGGAAAATTATTTTCCCATTCGACAAAATTCGACACACAAAGGTCGAAATATGTGGTATACTGTAATTGTCCTAAGGCATTCAGCCGCCACAGGACATTCCATAAAAGCCCCATCCTCCGCCAAGAGGGATGGGGTTTTTTATATTTATTATAAAGTTATATAGTTTTTCTCTTTTATATTTGTATTTTGTGCAAGAATGATGTATAATAAAAAAGAACATTGTTGGAAGAGGGTGCATGGATGAATGTAAATAGCCAACATAATCAACCGAAAACACTTAACCAGCTTATGAAGCATTTGAGAGAGATTCATGGAATTGAAATTAAAGGAAGTAAACACAAAACATTACTAAGGCATTATGGGTACTATCACGGATATAAAGGGTATCGATTTTTTAAAGAGAAAAAGAATGAAATTTTTTATACAGATTTCGGACAAGTCATAGCTGTTATTGAATATGATCATAAGTTAAAAGCATTGTTCTATCCTAGATTGATGTTTCTTGAAATGGCTTTGAAAAATATTGTAATTGATGAGATCGTGAAGCATATTAAGAATCCATCCTTTGATGCGGTTTATGCAGAGTGTATGTGCGACAATGGTGAAAATACTAAATTAAGGTTAAAAAGATTGAAGTTAAAGGACAAAATACATTCTACCTTGTCAATCCGATATTCTCAAAGTTTGTCAAATGATTATTCTAAAAGAAATAGGATGATTTCTCATTATTATAACCGTGGCGATGAGGTTCCAATATGGGCTATATTTGAGATTATAACTTTGGGGGATTTTGCAGAATTATTAGGCTGTCTTAATGAAGATATTAGAAAATCAATTCAAGAAAGTTTAATGTTGCAGTCTGGTTCGGATACAGGAAATCAATTGCTTCCTAATATCATTTTTACATTAAAAGGTCTTCGAAATGCAGTTGCTCATAATAATATTGTATTTGACACCCGCTTTAAGGATAGAGCGCGAAATCGAAATGTATCCAGTTGGATAAATGAGGAGGTTAATATAGCTAATATAGAATTTGAACATATCGCAGACTATGTGATTTTGATGTGCTGTCTTTTAAAAAAGATAGGCTGTGATTTGTCTATGCTTCAAGAGTTTGTTAATGAATTTAGGGATGCTGTTGATGAAGCTTATGCTTCATTGCCCAGTGAAATTTACACAAAGATTATTTCGACAGATGCAAGAGGAAAATTAGGGCAATTAATGGAGTATATTAAAAAATAGAAATTCGATACATATCTGATATGCGAATAGTGGATAGGGTCATATTTTATAGAAAAAATCCTTGCATTTTTTTCGTTATTGCAGTATACTATAAATATGGATTGAGCCGTATTTCTTCGGAGTGCGGTGAGGGGGACTTGATACGTCGAGTCCCCCTTTTGATATTACAGTGCATTTTGGAGCGGGTTATGTCAGCAGCATAAACCCGTATTCATATTGTCAGTTAATATGTCAGTGATTTTTCGGAGAAACTTTATTTGCGTTAAAACTTAAAATTTCAGCAGAAATACCTGAAATACAAAACATTATATTTGTTTGAAACCGAACGGGATTTCCTTGGTAAGGATGAGGTCGGCTGTTCAAATCAGCTCAACAGCTCCAATTTTTTTGCCGCTTGAATGCTTGATTCAGGCGGTTTTGCTTTGTTTTCAGCACTTTTTATAAGGTTTTATAACTTCTTAAAATGCCTCTTTACCAAGGAAATGCCCATTTTGCAACCAAAGGTGCAACTTTTGCAAAAGTCGTTGATTTGAAATGTTATATAATGCGTTTGGTTCTATCATATACGCGATTATAATAATCAGATAAGTTATGAAATAAGCTGATTTTGAAAATAAGCTGGTGCAACTAAAAGTGCAACTTTGCAAAAGTTCAAGTGGTATAAATCGTTTCGACTGTGGCGGCAGTGTCCAGCACACTTTCACGCCCTTTGACATAGTGCTTTAATGTCATTGCGGAAGTCGTGTGCCCTGCTGCTGCCTGTGTCAATTTGATATCTTTGGTTTGATTATACAGATCAGTTAATATGGTTGTCCGAAAGCGTATTGGTGTAATCCTTTCATCAAATCCAATATCTTTTTGGATACGGTTACACATTCGCCTTACTTGTGTAAATGATAACGGTTTCGCGCCGCCTATCACAAAATCTGTACTGTTGCTGGGTATAAGATACTTTGCGGCGAAAGCAGACAATCCAATAACGCGCATACTGCTTTTTGTCTTTGGGGCTTTGATTTCTGGCTGATTGCGTGTTGGATGCGTCACAGCGCGGCAAATATGTAAAGCCATATGATCAAGGTCAATATCTGCCCACTGAAGCCCTAATAATTCTTCAAGGCGCAACGGATGCAGGGCTTGCAAAGCAAGGTAAACTTTATCTTGCGGCTGTTTGATATCATCTATATGCTGTATTAGATATTTCATTTGCTCAAGTGTATATGTTGACGTTGCCTTGCTTTCTTTGCCTGTAATCTTTAACCTGTTAGATTTTATGGGGTTTCGTGAAATAAATTCATCTTCAACAGCGGCATTTAAGATTTGATTCAGCACAATCCTTACTTTGTCTTTTGTCGCTTTGGCTGTATCCATGCTGTTAAAAAGCTGCTGGACATCATCAACAGTGATATCTTCAATATTCAGATCTTCAAAGGCTGGAATCAGATACAAAGAAAGTTGCCGCTGATATGTAACCGCTGTTACAGTTGCAATATTTGGCTTTGCATATACTTCAAACCAATTCAAAGCATAATCTTTAAAACTGTGCTTGATATCGCTTGTGTGGTTGTCGGCTATACCATTTACCAGCTTTTCAGCATATTCTTGTTCAGAGTTGGCGCGAATCCATGTTTTTTTACCGTTAATGATTATTTTGCGATTGATTTTATATGTCATGTTCTGTTCTCCTTTTGTACATGGCATATAATCCGGCACTTCTATACAATTGTCAAGGTGCTGGGAAGATGATAACACAGGCGGCATATGATTGCAAGAAGTTTTTGAGAATTGGGTTTGACTGTAATAATCGGCAATCGACTGTAGCAGAGGCTGTGTTTGATTATAATAATTGATAAATAACCCTAATGCTTTATGCAGATTGTTTTCAGTAAGTGAATTGTAGTTTGATTCTTTTTGATTATGCAAACTTTATTCAATCCTTTCTATGCGGAGTTATGGGGTACTCATTTGTTACCCCATAGATTATATTTGTTGAGTGCCATTGTGAAATATGATGCCGTGGATTATGTGCGCTGGGTGTCACCAATTCAATGACACCAATAATTATAATTAGACAGCGCAAGCGGGATTGCTTGGAATTACAAGCACATTAGCAAGCGGGATATATTTACTTTCACCAACAAGCTGGAGAAACAATAGCAGAATATATATAATAGATTAATATTAAATCATTATTTTTATATATTATTAAGCAAAACCCCGATGCACTGCCCACGATGATTTGAAGGGGGTTTTTGGCATTTTTGCCCTTATAACGTGCCAGAAAATAGTCTGTTACGATTGCCAGAATGGGGAGGTTTCACGATAGGCTTGTTTTGCTGCTGATTTTTTGCACGTTTTGCCCCATTTTTATTACTTATTTTACATGATAGAGTACAGGCTAAGCGATAGCGCAAGCCGTATTTATGGAACATACTTGTATGGAGTAGTTGTACTTTATATCATGCAGAAATACAAAGGTAATGGATCAAATTAGCTGTCTTTTGTAATATGCTTGTTCGGATTTGATAGCACAGATAGCAAATAGGCGGCTTCTGCATATGGCGTATTAAACTTTTTGCGTGTCAGGGATAAAGCAATCTGCCCGCTATTCGTATTAATCAATTCTGTAAACTGTTTTAGCTGTTCATCGCTGCAATTATTAAGCTGATTTGCTACATATTCATTAATGGTAAAATCATTATGTAAAAATAGGGAAATCAACTTATGGCTCAATCTGCTTTTGTCAACGGATTTCGTTTTAGGTGGTTGCTGTAGTCCTGCGTCACAATAACGGTTATAACCTAAAGCTGGCAAGTAAGATTCATATTCAAGGCATAATTCTTGTTTCTTTTCGACTGCCTGTTTTTTGGTCAGCCCGCTTATCTGTTCTGTTTGGATCTGTGACCAGTCATAAGTACAGATATCTTTGTAAAGCAAGCCTTTCTTTTCGTGATATCTGCCGTTGTCGAATATTTCATCAAGTGTTTTGCCCTGCACAAAGGGGCTGTCCATGTTGATATAACCGATATAAATTTTATTGTTTGGCAGTTTGTGTATATACACTGTATAATTATTATCCATAAAATTAACCCTTTCGTAAAATATATAAGTTATTTTTGATTCTGGCAACGGTGTGCGTTTGAATGGAATGAAAAAAGCACGCCGCATTTATGGAACATACTTGTATGGAATGCTTGAAATACTAATTGTGCTGGACTCCTGCAATAGATGAATTACAAGCCATAGATAAAATACAAGTCATTGTTGGATAGTTGTTACTGCTGGATTCGTATTTATGCTGTGCTGTGTGTTGTCACTAAAATACTTGCCATCGCTGAATTATAAATCATGCTGCATTGTACTGTCTGTATCCTGTGAAGTATGTTCCATAAACGGTTCGCTTTTCGGCATTCGCCTGTAAGCTTCACCGGGTGCAAAGGCACCAAAGATCTTTTATTTTTTGTGGGGAAAGAGGGGGGTATTTTGAAAAAATGTGCTGATATATCCCCATTTGCAGGGCTTTTGATGAAAAAATGAGTTGCAAATTACTTCTTAACTATATTATATATATAATAGTTATGATATTTTTTGCAACTTTTCATGCAATCAAAAATCGTTGTTTTGTTTGTGAATCTGCTGATTTTATTATAATATCGCTGTTTATAATGCTGAAAAGTTCTTATTTTCACGCATCGATTTCAAATACCCCCTCTGAAGTTTGGAAATGTTGCTGTTTTGTTGAAATATGGGTGTTTATATCATTGCAAAGTTATTAAAATCGTATTTTCTGCAAAAATCATCAGTGGATTTTGTAACCGTTTTGTAATCTTTCTTCATATTGGACAGGAATTTTATCTACTTTCGCTTGCAGATATTCATCATAACTGTGCTTGATTTCTGGAATCTGCGCTGTGATGTCATTGCGCTATATAATAGGGAAAGCTCGGAAAGGCTCTTGAAATTCTCTAAGTAATTGTTATCTGTGTAGATATGTTTATTTGTGCGGTTCCTTGCGTTTGCGTCACTTCTCATTTTCATAACTGCGCCAATTTCCCGCTTGTACTGTTCTAATGGTTTATCGCTGAATGTTTGTGCAATCTGCTTGCAGCGGTCAGGATGAACACAGAATATTTCAAATGCTTTACAAATGAAAGCGATATCATTATCTTTTAACAGTTTTGATAATGTACTTTGATAAATCTTTGCTGCCCTGCCGTAAAATCTTTGCTGGTTTGATGTTATACCAGCGGCTTTGTCTGCCTGCTCCATAAGCTGCGTATATAGTTTCATTTCTTGTTCTGTTGCTTTATGGATATTTGAAGTAACTTCTATTTTCACACCGTGCAGATCCCCGCTTGCTTTGGATTGCAGTGTTTTGATGATATAAATTTCATTGTAAATGATACAGCCCATGGATTTTAGATAATTCAGGCATTGTTTTATGTAATTATCAATGTAGCCATCTGTTTTATCAAAGTATTCTGAAACTGTATCAAGCGGGATATTCAAGCTGTTGCTTACTTTACTTTGTGAATGTTTCATACCGCTATAATTATGGTTTGCAATATGCGTAGTTTTTATTAAATCATAAGTGCTGTAAATGGCTTGTCTACTGCTGATATTTTCGATAACTTCATCAAGGATCAGCGGCGTTAAATATTGATAGATGCCCTTGTGAATCTTTGTTTCTGCCAATGTTTTTGGAAACTCAAATACTTTTTTAACTTTGTATTGATTTGAATCGTGGATTTGTTCAAATTCGCAATACTTTGATAATGTATCATGAAATGCTGTGCGCTGCCGTGTTCCTGTGAATCGTTCTTTTTTGTGGTAGTTCCGTTTCTGTGATTCAGTGCATAACATATCAACCAAAGTAATTTCTTTATACTTGCCAGGCTTCAACAAAATTTGTTTCATGCGTAGTTGCTCCTTTCAATGCCGCAATGTGGATATCTTACAAATATACTGTTTCATGCAATCATAGGCAATCACTCCTTTGAATTGTCCTCATTTTGGCGAAAAAAACGGACAATTTATTCTTGACACAATATATAAACCTGTGCTATACTGTATTTGTAATAGTAGAATGATTATTTATATTGCGTCTATTTCTATCTTAACCTGTGACTGGTCTATTTGTCAACAGGTTTTTTATGAATGTTTTGTAAGTGAAACCCGCTTGTGCATGGGGAGTCTATTTGCTGGACGGCTTTATTATCTGCTGAATGCCCGTATTGCCGCCTGTGATGCGCTGTGCGGCGTTTTGTGGGCTTGTGCATAAACCTTACCCTGATTCGGGGGACTGGTTATACGGCGTGTATGCGCGTTTGATAGGAGGTCTTATTATGGGAACAGAAAAGGAACGCAAGGACACACAAAAAGCGTTGTTGTATGATTTGCGGTTGATTATCAAGGCAAGCGAAAAAGACACCTACACAAAAGAAGAAATTTTAGATTTATTTGATACGATAGTTGCAGCGAAAGATCAAGAATAACTGAATCCCAAAACAGGAACCAGATCCAATTCCCCTGCGGCGGATCTGATTCGCTGATTCTCTTTGTGTTAAAATAAATGAATGCCGCCCCCTGTACTGGTTCTGATGGTATAAGAGGCGGCATTTACGATTTGAGTAAAATTCACACTGTAATTACAGGGGCTTAAGCAGTTGTAACCCTTTACCCTATGTAGCTATACCTTATTCGGCACAAGTGTAAAATTCAACGTGTTTTATTGGTTTTTTTCAATTAATGCCTGTGATGGTATAGACAATGCCCTTGTAAGTTTCAAACTTAAAGCAACCCGGCATTACCGCATATACAGCACGCAATTTACCGAAGCTATGTGTATTTGCTGGATCCCATTGCGCCATACGGTTAAATATATTGAACGGTGTGACAATATCGCTTAATAGAACCGCGCCATGAATAATATCAATCCTGTGGAAGTAGAAACCTTCAAAGAAACCTGGCAAGTCGTTGCATGTGACTTTTGCATAGAAATGATTAAAATCTTCCATAAGCATATCTACAGCATAGCAAGCACGATGATGCACGACTGGATCACCGGACACCGCTTCAAGTTTATCCTTAGTGCCTTTGTAGTCGGAAATCAACCGCTTTGCAAACTTTTTTGCCTGTTTGTAGGTCGGGAAAGCGTGCTGTTCTATAATGTCATCGACTTCAAAATATTGCTTGCGTGTGTGGTCATCGCTTTCACATGCGGGAATTGTTAGCTTGTAAATGTCGTACACGTTGTTATAGTCCATCATTTTTGTGAATTCCATTGTTTTTAATCTCCTTTGAATTGTAAATTGTATCAGGGGCGGAACATTCCTACTGCTGAATAGATTGTTGAAAAGTCGCAATTTACGACCTTTGAGGCACGCAGTTGATAACCATCCCAAAAATTTAAGGTCAAAATGCCCCCGAGTTATGAGGTGGTCAAATCGACAACCCCATGCGTAACAAAATGTGATGCAAGGGTGCCTTAAAACGGTGATACCGCCATCAATTTAATGATAGTTTCAATCCAAGCGGGATAATAAAATATGTATTTGCTGTGCCCATTTGTGGGGATGCCTTTTGTTTGGTATCAAATACGATCATGTATCATCCCGCTTGAATATTGGTGAAACTATGACAGCATAAAGCGGCGGCTGGTTACTTGCTTCATAAACTGCGCTGCAATGTCAGGCAATTGCTTCTTTAATGCTGTGCTGTCTAAGCGGTTGCTGGTAACTTCTTTGTATGTGACCTTCCAGTCAGAACCGGTCAAAATGTCGGTTTGTTGTGCCAGCATTTCAGCTTTAATACTGTCTTGAATGGCTTCAATTTCTTGTGATAATTCATCAGCCATGCGGCGGAGTTCACGCAATTCTTTAATTCTTGCGTCCATTTCAAGTGTTTTCATGATTTGTGACCACCTTTTTTTATATTTTTTGCTGTAACGGTTTGCTTTGCGTTGGTTGCGTTTAGTTGGAAAGCTGACCCGCCATTTTAGCGGATTAGATATCACCTTCTTTCGGTAATGGATTCGCCCATAAGTGGGGGAAACACCTGCCCTAATTCAAGGCTTGTGAAGACTGAATCCTAAAATAGGACTGTGTCTTGCTGCTACCTTTTCAGTTTCTTGATATGTTCATCAACCAAGGCAACAATTAAAGCGCGTTCTGGCAAGCCCCATCTCATATGAAATAAATCAGATTCAAGGCGTTCTGTGGTTTCATCGTTGAAGTAATGATTTGTCACGTCTTTTGCTTTTGTGATGGTTTCGCCTTTGTCATATGCGGCAGGCAATTGCAGGTTTTGTTTGCTTTTTGCCGCTAAATACACGGTAAATAGCTCTTTGCCATCATCAACAGTACATTCAAATAATTTCATAGCAACTTCCTTTCTTGCTGGACTTTAAAACAGATCAGGGTTTTCATAGTCCCACAATTCAAAATTAACATAACCCCAAGTGTTTTCTGGATACTTTTTCAGTAATTCATAACCAATATCGCGCCATGATTCAGGACAATCTTTGAGAATGGTAATCACACTTGCCATTGATTGCACAATCTCTGCAAGGTTGCTGTCCTCTTTCTTTGCTGCATATTCAGCTAATTTCAATATAAGGTATTTCATTTCTTTGTCCTTTCCGGCTTTTCAGCCTGTCCGCTTGGTTTGTTTCATTTGATGAATCTATTATAGTATCATTGCGCAATGATATTTGCGTGTTTTTATCGTTGCGTAATATAAAATTTAATGATATACTAAATCTAATTAGATGCTTCAAACTTGTAAATAAAGGAGAACATTATGTCAGTATCGAAAGCGCAACAAAAAGCACAAAATAAATGGATTGCAAAAGCTTATGATAGAATTAACTTAACCGTGCCTAAAGGCAACAAAGAAGCCATTCAAACCCATGCACAAGCCCGCAAAGAAAGCGTAAACGGCTTTATTAACCGTGCCATAAATGAAACCATGGAACGGGATAATAACAGTCCTGCGCCTGCTGTGGCTGATTCTAAGGATGAATAATATGATAGAAATTGAAAGTTTACAGGAATTATGCAATAATAATGCTATTCGTTGGTCTGCTCACGCTATGGAACGGCTTTTATTGCGCGGTATTTCAAGAAATGAGATAATGCAGGTAATACAAGCAGGGGAAATTATAGAACAGTACCCCGATGATTACCCATATCCTAGTTGCTTGATATCAGGTATTGCACTAAAAGATAAATACTTGCATATAGTTTGCGGCTTAGGTGAAAATACTGTTTTCATAATAACCGCATACTATCCGGATAAAGATAAATGGGAATCTGATTTTAAGACAAGAAAGAAGGGCTTATAATGAAATGCTTCTTTTGCAAAGGTGATATGATCCAATCAACAACAAAATTTATTGTCGATTTAGGCGCGTGCGTTGTGATTGTTAAAAATGTGCCAGCAGAAGTATGCACACAATGCGGTGAAACTTCTTTTGATAACGAAGTTGCGGCTAAACTAGAACAAATTGTAAATCAAATAAAAAATAGCTTTATTACAGAAATTGCGATTGTCGAATACACACAGGGCGCGGCTTAACTGAATAGGGCTTTGCTATTGAGTGAATAACGTTTTGTTATTGAGTTGTTGAAGCATAACAAGGAATCATAAAAGAGTCGTGAAACGCGACGGATTTATATAAGCTGTGCCTTGTCTGCTGTAATGTCGGGGCGTAACGAAACGTTATACCCCCTGTGTAACGAAACGTGAGGTAGGGGCGCAAATGTCCTTACCTGAATTGATAGCATTGCCACTGCTTGCAATGACACAGCGCAGATAATAGAGTGTTGCGGATTTACAAGAGAGGTTGCAGACATGATACAATACTTTCAGCAGAAGTGCAGAAGATAAAGGTACCCGAATTGAAATCAGGCACTCAAGCTGATGATTATATTATAACGTGTTATCACGATATATGTAACTCATATTACATATGAAAATAGCGTGATAGCACGATAAATATTTGTTCAATATATACAGGGGTGATATTTTGCATGAGATCTGAAGCGCAGAAAAAAGCAGATAAAAAATATAATTCAAAAAGAACAACGGTTCATTTAGGGATTTCCATAAAACCTGAGGACTACAATTTTATAGATAATTACAGTAAAGATAATAACATAAGTAAGGCGCAATTAATTATAAAAGCTGTTAGATACTGCATAGAACACGATATCAAATTGCAATGATAGCAACATATAAATAAAGCGACAGGTTAAACGCCTGCCGCCTTTACTCTATTTGCTTTGTTTTAGCTCCCGCTTGTACTTGTAATAGGTATTGCGTGAAAGCCCTGCCAGCTTCATTACTTCTATATCGGATAAACTGCCGCCAAAGTCCCGGCTATGCTTTACAATAACCTGTTTCGCTGTTATGCTCTTGCGCGTTGTTAGTTTTGCACCCTGCCGCTGTCCAATCTGCTTACCTTGCAAGCGGGCTGTTTGGATGCCTTCACAAGTGCGCTGCCGCAAGTCTAAGACTTCTTTTTCAGCCTGTTCAAAGGCAAGCTTAATTTGCTGTTTTGCCAGTGCCATCAAATATTGATTGATACCAGACAGAATCAAATCTACACTGGTATTTGTCATCGGGATGCTTTGACTTAAAGCGTTTCTGTATGTATCCGTGTTGATATGCGGTTCTTTCAGGAATACAAGCCGGATGCCTTGATTGAACAGTGATTCATATACGGTAAAGCCTTCATCTGCTGTGCGGCTCATGCGTGATACACTGTCAAATACAATGGTATCATCCCGCTTGACGGTTTTTATTAGCCTGTGCCATTCTTTGCGCTGAAATGTTGTGCCGGTAAAGGTTTCTTGAATGATTGTTGCCGCTGGAAACGCTTGCTTAATGTTGCGTATTTGGCGGTCAATGCTTTGTTTCGCTGTGCTGATGCGTACATAGCCATAAATCGACATAGTGCAAAAACTCCTATCTGTGAAAGTATGAAATTTGACGAACGATAAATTTGATATTGGAGGCACAAACAAAAATCCTTGCAATAAAATAAACAACATCACAAATATTATATAAAACGAAAAAAACAGCACCTGATATTGCAAGGTGCTGTTTGTATTATTTGCCAGCCATCCTTGGATAATAAGGGAATAATGCGGCAAAACGAGGCTTCGCAGTTCAAGTGTAAAAAAGCCCTTGAAATGTGAAATAAATTGCAATTCCAACCAGCAAAAAGACAAAACCCATACCAGCCAAAAGGATAAAGACCCATCGAACCTGTGCATCGGGTACATAAATTTGGCTGGGATCTTCAGGGGCATAATAAAGCAATATCGTTTGCCCTTCCTCAAATAATTTTTTGGAATATCCAACTTTACTTGTCGTCCGCCGTGTTTTTTGACCAACAGAATATTCATAAGTTGGATACCACATTGTTAATGGGATATCATTATCAATGCTGGAATACATACCTTGACGGCGTTCCATTTTATAGACCACGCCATATGTTTTCACCGTACATATTTTCTTTTTATTTGCACTGATATGACTGGCAATAAAGGCAGCGATCAGCAGAATGACACCCACAAGCATAAAGAACGTTGGAAGGATTGTCTTTAATAAAACAAAATTATTGCGCATCATTTTGTTTGGATGTAATTTGCCCATCGACAACTTCCAATTCACCCAATTGATTGAGGACATTCAGCCGAAAAGTGAGTTCTTCCTGGTCTTGTGAACCAATAAAATAGACATCTTCAATCGCATCCCGGTTAAAGAAATACAGCTCATCTGTGCTGATAATACCTTCCGGATAAAGGCAGGCAACATAATCATAGATCGCGGTTTCATTTGTTTTGCAGACAACCCGTCCACAAATCATAATTTTATGTGTGCCGCCTGCCAAACGGACAACAGAACCAATCGGCATTAAGTTTTTATACATTTTGTTTCATCCTCCTGAAATACTTACCAGCCAAACTTAAAATCTGACCAGTCAATTGAAAAATCAAGCCCAATACCAGCGCCTAAACCAACATCAACAGAACCACCAACGCCGCCTGTTGTAACATGACCGCCTACCTTTGCACTGGCGCCCCCTGCATGACCAGATAGGCCAATATTAATATCAACACCTAAAATTTTGATACCGCCTTTTATCTTACCGCTTGCAACATAGGCTTCCGCGCCGACCTCTGCCTGCACACCAACACCAGATTTTTTATTGCCGCTGCTGTCGGTAAAATTGATTTTGCCTGCATTTACATTTGCTTCTGCTTTTGCGGATAAAACCTCACCGCTAGCCTTGACATGGATATCATTGTTATCTGACCCGGCAGCAACATTTGCGCTGCCTTCCAATATGGTGCCTTTTATCTCTGCGTTTGCAGAAATTTGCGGCATTAATTTCCCATCTTTATATAAACTCGCGCCAACAGAACCAATTGCGGAAACCTTTCCAACAGCACCAGTAACAGAACCGGAAACAGCCCCTAAATGTCCTTCCGCTGTGCCTTGTGCGACATGGACTTCGCCTTTCGCACCATATTTGACCCCCAGGCTGTCAAAATTTTTCTTGCCTGTTGCTTCATCTGTTTTATATTTTACGGTAAGCCCGCTTTCGGTATCATAAGAATAGCCGAGTAAATTACCGGACAAACTGCCGGATGCAATACCAACGCTGCCCTGAATTGCACCTTGCAAAACTGCCCCTTTTTTGGGCTTTTCCCCTGGCGTGTTGGAAGTATCCGCTTGTGGTTTTGCTGTTTGTTCTTTATCCCCGCCAGGGGCAGCAGCTAAGATCCCAGTGGGCAAAGCACTGCTGACAGAAACATTATGATCTTCTGCTTTTTGATAAGTTTCTGCCATTTGCTGAAGGTCTTTAGAATGCTCCATGATTTTCCGATAGATCTGCTGCATATCGTTGTCAAGCGCATAAAACTTTTGGATATATAAAGCAGAGGGGCTGCCCTGCCAAACAGCATGCAATGATTTTACAATATGTAGCATTTGATCGGTCATATATTTTACACTTTTTGCGGAAGTGGCAAATGTGCCGGCAGATGCCATTATTTTTTCAGGTGTTACCCGTAATGTCCCTGTCATGGCAAGCCCTCCTTTACAAAATAATGAGGATTGGGAAACATCTTGCGCATAATATTATGGTATATGAAATTGTACATTTTGTCAAGGGAATCCCGCATTTTATGCAGCATAGAACAGGTTTTTGCTGATGATTTTGTTTCATACGCCGGTTATGGTATCATAAGGATGCAGAGGAAAAGCCCTGCTGCACATACTTGCACAGCAGAGCTTTTGCATGATCTCTTATTCAAAACTGCGGTCTAAATAATATGGTGTTGTCTGATAAACATAATAATTCAGCCAGTTGGTATATAACAAATTGCCATGGGCACGCCATGTCATAGATGGTTCACAGGATGGGTCATCACCCGGGAAATAATGCTTGGGGATAATCGGATTTAACCCGCGCCCCTGATCCCGGAGATATTCTTCTTTTAATGTGTTTTTGTCATATTCCGAATGCCCAAATACAAAAATCTGCCGTCCATATTTTGCTTCCACAATATAAACCCCAGCTTCATCTGAAACCGAAAGTAAACGTAAGCGTGCATCTTTTTCAATATCCGTCTGCCGTACCTCAGTATGGCGGGAATGCGGCGCAAAAAAGACATCATTAAACCCACGGAATAAATTTTCCTTTGGGAAAAGCACTTTGTGTTCAAAAACACCGCTCATTTTTTCCGGCAGTTCATATTTGGGGATGCCATAATGGTAATAAAGCCCGGCTTGTGCGCCCCAGCAGATATGCAGTGTAGAATGGACATGGGTTTTTGTCCATTCCATGATTTCACAAATTTCCTGCCAATAATCAATCTGTTCATAGTCCATCAGTTCCACAGGTGCGCCGGTAATAATAAAACCATCATATTTTTTATCCCGAATTTCATGGAATGTGCGATAGAATGTCAGCAAATGGTCTTCTGGTGTATGTGAGGACTGATACGTTTCTGTTTGCAGCAAATCAATTTCAATTTGCAGCGGTGTATTGGACAGGCAGCGCAGAATCTGTGTTTCTGTTACAATTTTCAAGGGCATTAAGTTCAGCAGCCCAATGCGAAGCGGGCGGATATCCTGCGTCATTGCGCGGTGTTCCGTCATGACAAATATATTTTCACTTTCCAGCACAGCCCGTGCCGGCAAACTGTCTGCAATTTTAATCGGCATAATAATGGAATCCTTCTCTCTTTTCAACGTACGGGATTACTCTTTATTATAACAAATCCTAAAAATGCTTTCAAGTGCCGGCAGCCGGGTTTTTCATCATGGAATTTTTATGTAAACCGGGCGGCGAACCATTCTTGTTTGTTTGCCATATCATTTCAGTATTGCTGTTGGCCGCGTTCTGTGCTATGCTATGGGTGACAAGAGTATCGCTGGCTTTCGCTTCAGGCAATTGGAGCCTGACTGAAAGAAGCTGGTTGATGCTCTTGTTTTTGTATATATTCCGATGATTTATCCCAATCATGCTTTCAGCTTTCCCTTGCCGGTGTGTTTATTTGCAGCAGCTGGTTTCCCAAAACGCAGCTACTGGCGATGTTTTGGAAATCAATCGGTAGTTTTTTCAGCGCAGGCATGGTACAATTGCCGGTTTGCTTTTTCATGATGGTGTTTTGATTCAGAAAGCCCCTCTGCCCAGCAAAGACAGAGGGGCTTGCCCTTTTATTCTGCAACAACTGAAATCCGTTGCTGAATATGATTCCCATTCAGCGCTTCATCCACCATAGCGGCTGCATAATCCGCATAGCTGATAACACTTTCGCCTTTGGCGTTCAGTGTCAGTTCTTCACCGCCCCAAATATATTTCCCAGTCTTTTCACCATCCGCCTGGAAATCCCCTGCCGGGCTGAGATATGTCCATTTGACATCTGTCCTGGTGCGGAGTGCATCCAGTGCCTTGCCCATATGCGCGGCAAGCGGCTTAAAGATTTCAGGGAAATCTGCCCCATCCATAACCTGTGCGGTGTGTTCCGGGTTCACATACAAACTGCCTGCACCGCCAACAACAAGCAGCCTGGTGCCTTTGCCGCTGACAAGGTCGCAAAGATGCTTCAGCGACGTGCTGTGCTGCGGCAGTGTTTCTGGTGTCCATGCGCCAAAAGCGTCAATGACAACATCAAAGCCGTCCAAATCGGCAGTGGTTAAATCAAACAAATCTTTGTGGATTACATTTGTTGCTGCTGACTTGTTTTCACCGCGTACAACAGCGGTGACATCAGCCCCTCTTGCCATTGCTTCCTTGACGATTAACTGCCCTGCTTTGCCATTTGCACAAATTACTGCGATTTTCATAAGAGATTCCTCCTAAATTTTTTTGGTTCATTTTTGTTGGCGGCTTGTTTTTTCCCGCCTGCAAGATTATAATATAGCAGTAGGGCTGAAATGTAAAGTAAGCACTTTATTGTATTGTAGGTACCAAAAAGAAACCATAAAAAGAATGGAGGAATTTCAGTGGAAAAATCTTTGCCTGCCTGCCCGGTGGAAACAACGCTCATGCTGATTAGCAGCCGCTGGAAGGTTCTGATTATCCGCGACTTGCTGGAAGGCACAAAACGATTTGGCGAATTAAAAAAATCAATTGGGGATGTTTCACAAAAAGTATTGACTGCCCATCTGCGTTCCATGGAAAGTGATGGGCTGCTGACCCGTAAAGTTTATCCGGAAGTGCCGCCGCGGGTGGAATATACATTGACAGAAACCGGCTACAGTTTAAAACCGATTTTAGATGCCATGCTTGCATGGGGTACAGCATATAAAGAAAAAAATGGTTGACAATGATAGGAGGAATTATGTTATGGATTTTGCAAACTTCCAATGGACGCGCCAGCCCAAAAGTTATTTGGTACAAGATGGACGGGTTGAAATTACAACCGATCCGCATACGGATTTATGGCAGCGGACTTATTATCACTTCCGCAATGACAATGCGCCAGTGTTTCAAATGGAAACCGAGGAACCGTTTTTCAGTTTTACGGTAAAAACGGATTTTACCGAAAGCAGCCACCGGTTTGACCAATGCGGCATTGTGCTGTATTTGGACAGTGAAAACTGGCTGAAAGCATCGGTTGAATATGAAAATGATACATTTCAGCATTTAGGCAGTGTTGTCACCAACCATGGCTATTCTGATTGGGCGACAACAGAAATTCCAGCGGATGTAAAATCCATGTGGTATCGCCTCAGCCGCAGGCAGGATGATTATTGTTTGGAATGTTCAAAAGACGGCATAACATTCCAGCAAATGCGCATTTGTCACTTGCTGGAGGGCGCAGGAAAAATCCGGTTCGGCATTTATGCCTGTTCGCCGGAGGATTCCTCTTTCCGGGCTGTTTTTACGGATATGGCAGTCACAGACTGCCAGTGGGCTGCCCATGCAGGGCAGCAGCCCGATTGATTATTGACGGTCAGGTTCCGCATAATCATTGACCTTACCCAAAAGGCTTTGTTCGGTATCATCAATATAAGTATAAGATTCCGGCACAACCCCGACAATCACCGTATCCGTCACCGCCATGCGGTTGGTAATCACCACATCACAGCCGCCAAAGGCGGTCATCACATGGGCTTCCGCTTTGACTTCCAGCAAGATTTGGTGTCGGGTTTGGTTGATGCCTGCCGCGGTAAACGCGCTGACAAAATCAGCATCGGCATAGCCAAGGGAAGCAATGCCGATGTTCAGTTCCGGTCCCTGTCCGGCAAACATGGTTGGCAAAAATACGGTGCCGATCGGCACCTGCAAAACTTCCTGTTCCAAGGTATTCAGCGCGTCATAAGCGGCGCGGGCTAACTGCACTTTCAGGTAATCCGCTAAGATGGTATCTGTGCGCAGGGCAGTGACTTGGTTTGTGTCATCGCGTTCCAGGCTGACGAGTTCTTCATATTGTGCGCGGTTATGATATACCTGCTGGGTGATACAGTCTTGAATGGCATAAGATGCTGTTTGCTGCACCAGGTTTTTGGCATATTCAACCGCTGCCGGGCGCAGGATACGCAGAAATGCCGTAAAGACGCCGCACAGCGCCGCAAACAGGAGCAAAAGCCATAAACGCCAATTAATCCGCCGCACCTGTTCACCCCCTTACAGCTTATCCTATGCGCCGTATGGCGCATATAGGACAAAACATTGACCATGGCTTTGCCATCATGCTATAATGATGAAAACAATAGCTGCGGAAAATGAGAAGAAGGAGTGATGGAAACCATGGCATATGACCACGGCGCGTTCCGGGTGCGCAATCTGGATGATGCAATCCGGTTTTATACTGAAAAATTAGGGTTTCAGTTTTTATTTCGCCATGAAGCGGAGGAAATCGGCGAACGGTATGCCTTCCTTGCTTATCAAGGCGCACGGCTGGAGCTGATTGAAACCATTGGCGTCACTTATGAACCGGTAATGCCGGAACGCCCTTACTGCCCGCACCTTTGCTTTGAAACCGATGATATTGACGCGGTAATCCAAACCTTGCAGCAAAATGAAATCCCGATTATTAACGGGCCAAATGAAATCCCAGGTTCGGAACGCTGGCTTTATTTTATGGACCCGGATTACAATGTGCTGGAATATATTATCTGGCTGAACAAACAACCCGAATAAACAAAAAGCGCCGCCCTATAAGGGGCGGCAGCTTCTTTTTTTGCCTGGATTATTCAGCGTCATCTTCATCGCCGCTGCCGGTCAGCAGTGCACGAATAGACAGCGATACCTTTTTCTTTTCATCGTTAATGTCGATGATTTTTGCATCCACTTCTTCGCCAACTTCTAGTGTTTCGTCAGCGCGTGCAATGCGGTGGTCGGCAATCTGGGAAATATGGATCAGACCATCCACACCCGGTACGATTTCCGCAAATGCGCCAAATGGCATAAACTTCAGGATTTTCACCTTTGCAACATCGCCAATCGCATATTTAGAGGTGAAAATATTCCATGGGTTGTCTTCTTCGCGCTTATAGCCCAAAGAAATCTTGCGGTTTTCCTTATCAAGTCCAATGACATAAACCTTGACGCTGTCGCCAATGGATACCACTTCGGATGGGGATTTGATCCGACCCCAAGACAGTTCGGAAATATGGATCATACCATCCACGCCGCCAATGTCAACAAACGCGCCGTAAGAAGTCAGGCTCTTGACGGTGCCTTCGTATTCGTTGCCCACTTCGATGGTTTCCCAAATCTTTTCAGCTGCTGCACGGCGGGCTTCCTGCTGTACCGCACGGATGGAACCAACCACGCGCTTGCGCTGGCGGTTAATTTCGGTGACATAGAAAGACTGGCGGGTTTTCACCAGTTTAGACATGGATTCGTCCTTGGGTACGCCGGTCTGGGATGCTGGGATGAATACCCGCACACCAAACGCGGTTGCAACCACGCCGCCGCGGTTTTCTTCGATTACAGTGCCTTCAACGATGGTATGTTCTTCCTTGGCAGCTTCAATGGATTCCCAGCCCTTGAGCTGGTCGACGCGCTTTTTGGACAGAGTGATGATGCCTTCAACATCGTTGACGCGGACAACAACCGCTTCAATTTCGTCATTTGGATGAATATGCTCTTCGACATTGTAAGCTGGGTCGTCGGAAAGTTCATCAATCGGGATATAAGCAGTCTGCTTCACACCCAAATCAACCTGTACATCGGTTTGGGAAATGGCAATGACAGTGCCAGTTACTTTATCTCCGTTCTTTATCGGTTTAAGGGAATCCTCCAGCATTGCTGCAAAATCCTCACCAGTTTCGATTTTCATTTCTTCGCTCATTATGTTACTGACCTCCTTAATAATCCATGCCGGTGTTGATGCGCCCGCGGTGATACCGATGGGGCGGTCTGCAAACCGGGAAATCTCATCTGCCTTCAATTCGGCCGCGTCCTCGATATAAAAGGCCTGCGGGCAGAGAGTTTTGCTGATTTCATAGAGCCGCTTGGTATTTGAGCTCTTTTTATCCCCAATCACAATCATGCATCCCGATTCTCCGGCAAGTAGACGAGCCTCCGCCTGGCGCTCGTCCGTCGCATTACATATTGTATCAAATATTTCGCAGTTTGTACACCTTTTTTTCAGAATTTTCACAGAAACATCCCAAACCATACGGTTTAGCGTGGTTTGGCCAACCACACTGAGCGGTTCATCTGGAAGGATTGCCCCGCTGTCCAGTGCCGCTTCCAAATGTGCCGGGCTTTCAAAGATACGGGCATCCCTGCACCATCCAGCAATTCCTGTAATTTCAGGGTGCCCCGCGCTGCCTAGAATTAGGATTTTACGTCCCGCCGCGTATTGCGCCGCAACAATTGTGTGTATTTTTTTCACAAATGGGCAGGTTGCGTCATGGATATGGCACCCTTTTTTCTCGAATGCTTCATAAACTGCCTTGGCAACCCCATGCGCCCGGATTAAGACGTGTGCGCCATCCGGCACTTCGTCCACCGAAAGCGCGGTTTTCATGCCGCCGCGCTCCAGTCGTGCTACCTCATTCATGTTATGGATGATTTCACCATAACAGTAGAGGCTGCCATGTTCACGGGATAACGCTTCCGCCATATCTACCGCACGGCGCACCCCAAAACAAAACCCTGCGGTTTTTGCGACCCGTACCATCATTTGGATGCCTCCGGACGCAGGGCATAAATGCGGTGCAGGATTTCTTCGGACAGCGCCGCATAATCTTTCTGCTGTGGGTCTGGCAGGAACGGCTTGCCAATGATCACCCGCGCATGGGTGCGGAACCCTTTGTTTTCTGTGATATAAACCGGCACAATGGGCGCTTTGGTTTTGAGCGCCAGCATTGCGGCGCCTTCTTTGGCGCTGTTTTCACCCGCACCGCGGGTGCCCTGCGGGAAAATCAGCAGTTTTTTGCCGTCTTTGACGGCTTTCAGCGCGGTTTTAATGGCGGTGATATCCGCGCGGCTGCGGTCAACCGGGAATGCACCAAGCCATGTGATTAAGCCGTCAAAAAAGCCGCCGCCAAACAGTTCTTTTTTTGCCATCACACGGATGGGATAGCGGTTGCCCATGGCGGCGGCAACCATGGGCGGATCGATTACATCGGAATGATTTGGGCAGATGACACAGCCGCCCGCCGGGATATTCTCCCGTCCGGTGACTTTGTATCCGCAATAAATATGGAACGCTGCCGCAACACAGGGCAGGGCGATTTTTTGGAATAATGGATGGAATTTTGCCATGCCTGCCCCCTATCTGACCTGCTGCGCCTGCCGGATAATGCGCAGCACCGCCTGTATGCTTTGTTCCAGCGTCAAATTGCTGGTGTCCACCAAAACGGCGTCCCGCGCCTTGCGCAGCGGGGCGACAGCCCGCGTGGCGTCCTGTGCGTCGCGCTGCGCCATAGACGCCAGCACAGCGCTTAATTCGGCTGGCTCGCCTCGTTCCCGCAGTTCGGCACAGCGGCGCTCTGCGCGCTTCTCTGCCGACGCAGTGAGGAAAATTTTCACCTCGGCATGGGGCAGGATAACCGTGCCGATATCCCGCCCATCCATGACAACACTGTTGCGGGCAGCCATATCGCGCTGGATGCCCAGCAAAAATTCCCGCACTTCCGGGATGGCGGATACCCGTGAGGCAAATTGGGAAATCTGCGGCGTGCGGATCAGTTCGGATACATCTTCTCCATTTAAGCACACCCGCTGGATATCCATTAAGTAACGCAGTTCGACTTTGATTTCGGGCAGCACGGAAAGCACTTCTTCCCGATCCCTGCCGTCATACCCTTTGCGGCACACGGCAAGCCCAATGGCGCGGTACAGCGCGCCGGTATCCACATACAAAAAGCCCAAGGTACGTGCAGCCGCGCGGGCAATGGTGCTTTTGCCTGCGCCTGACGGCCCGTCAATCGCAACGGAAATACGGTTCATAATATCATCCCTTCTCTTG
>CAXHNU010000051.1:0-21684 GCA_964017555.1 uncultured Butyricicoccus sp.
GTAGATTCATCAGGAAAGTACAAATCAGGGGGATTGTCCATGACCAAGAAAGAACGAATGGCTGCAGTTGTGAATTTGTTAAAAGAAGGATATCCGGATGCAGCCTGCGCCCTGCAATATCGGCATGATTATGAATTGTTATTTGCCACCCGGCTTTCTGCCCAATGCACAGATGCAAGGGTCAATATTGTGACCCAAACTTTGTTCCGCGATTTCCCGACACTGCAAAGTTTTGCAGAAGCGCCCATTGAAGCCTTGGAACAAGGCATCAAGACTTGTGGGCTGTTCCGCACCAAAGCGCGGGATATCAAAGCGTGCGCACAAATGCTGCTTTCTGACTTTGGCGGCAAAGTGCCGGATAATATGCCGGACTTATTAAAGCTGCCGGGCATCGGGCGGAAAACCGCGAATTTAATCCTCGGGGATATTTATGGGCAGCCTGCGATTGTGACAGATACCCATTGCATTCGCCTGTCCAACCGGCTTGGCTTTGTGAAAGATATGAAAGAGCCAGCAAAAGTAGAAGCGGCACTGCGTAAGCTCGTGCCGCCAAAAGAATCATCTGATTTTTGCCACAGACTGGTGCTGCATGGGCGGGAAGTCTGCACCGCCCGTGCCCCAAAATGTGAAAACTGCTGTCTTGCGGCAGTATGTCCATCTTACCCATTAGGATAAGGGGGTTTTTAAAGCATCAAGCCCTTCACAAGGTGTGGGAACTGAAATATAGGGTGTGTGGATTGAAGTTAGGTATTTTTCCAGCGCCAAATGTAAAAATTGTTCCCGGTCGATGCGTGCCGCCAAGCATCGCGCATGATGGTGGCTGGTAATATATGTAGGGTCGCCGGTCAGCAGATATCCCACAATCTGGTCTACTGGCGAATACCCTTGCTGCTGCAGGGCTTCATAAACGGCTTGCAAATACCAATCCATCCGGGCTGTCATCGTTTTTGTGTTTTCGTCCACCGTATTCACCTCTCTCTTGTCAAGTAGTATAACAGAGAGAAATGGAGAATTGGTGAACATAACATGAATAATTCGCGGGAAATGTTTGAATCTGGCGTTATGAAACGCTAAATTGCCAAAGCAGGGGGATTGTTCCCCCTGCTTTTTGCATACGGTTTACTTTTTCTGGCGATCCAAATCCAGCGCACGCGATAATTTACTGCGGGTTTCGGGTTTCAGTGCAAAACGCCGCGCAAGGATTTGACAGGCTTCCTCAAATGCGCTTTCCTCGCCGCCTTTTTGTTCGCATTCGACCTCCTGCACAGGGACACTGCGCCCTGAGGCTGAAAGCGTCCCCTCATCAAAGGATAATTCTGCGGTAAACATAGGATCTTTCCAAATGGCGCGCCGGCGGATAAAATTGGTTTCCGCTACCACATCCAGCGACGCGGTACGCAGTGCCTTGCATAATTCAGCGGGTGCGCCTTCTTCCGGCAGGAATTTCAAACCAAGTTCCAAATTATCCGCTGGGCATTCATACTCTTCATGCACGTGCAGCCCATCATTGGAAACATCCCGCAGTTTTAGACAGCAAACCTGTTCGCCGCTTTCTGTGCGCATTCGCAATGCGATTTTCCGCGAACGCAATAAACGGTCGGCAGTATCATAATACTGCGCAAACATGGAAACCGGTTCGGTTTCTGTTAATGCAAGATAAGTCAGGATATCATCAAAATCCTGTGCTGTTGATTTCCACTTATACTCCCGTTCCATTATCTCACCTGTCCATTTCCATAAATGATATATTTTTGACTGGTTAATGCTTCTAAGCCCATGGGGCCGCGGGCATGGAGTTTTTGTGTGGAAATCCCAATCTCCGCGCCAAAACCAAACACAAACCCGTCGGTAAACCGGGTGGAAGCATTCACATAAACAGCCGCCGCATCGACTTCCTCCAAAAATTTCTGGGAGCTGGCATAGCTTTCGGTCACAATACATTCGGAATGCCCAGTATTATATTTGTTGATATGGGCAATCGCTTCATCCAAACTATCCACAACTTTGACCGAAATTTCATAATCCAAATATTCACGCGCATAATCGGATTCATCCGCAGGCAATACGATATCGCCTAAAATCTCGCGGGTACGCGCGCAGCCATGTAATTTCACATGGTCAGGCGCAAGCGCCTTTGCTGCCATAGGCAAAAACTGCGCCGCAATATCTTGATGTACCAGCAGACTTTCAGCAGCATTGCAAACCGAAATCCGCTGGCATTTTGCGTTGACCAAGATTTTTGCAGCCATATCCAAATCAGCAGAAGCATCCACATATATATGGCAGTTGCCAGTTCCGGTTTCAATCACCGGGACGGTGGCGTTTTTGACAACCGCTTGGATCAGTCCCGCGCCGCCGCGCGGGATGAGCACATCCAAAAATCCATTGAGCCGCATCATTTCATTGGCGGAATCCCGGCTGGTATCCTCAACCAGGTTAATTGCATCTTCTGGAAGCCCTTGCTGCTTAAGCGCCCCGCGCATCAGCTGGGTCAGGCACATGGAGGAATGGAACGCTTCCTTGCCGCCGCGCAGGATGCAGGCGGAACCCGCTTTGAAACAAAGCGCCGCCGCATCTACGGTCACATTGGGGCGAGCTTCATAAATAATGCCGATAACGCCCATTGGCACCCGTTTCAGCCCGATTTTTAGTCCATTTGGGCGGGTTTTCTGCCATAAAAGTTCGCCAATGGGGTCGGGCAGCGCGGCGACCTGGCGGCAGCCTTCCGCAATATCTGCAATGCGTGCTTCGGTCAGCGTCAGCCGGTCAATCAGCCCCTCATTCAGCCCATTGGCACGCCCTGCTTCGATGTCCACAGCATTTGCGGCAAGGATTTCCGCAGTGTGCGCTTGCAGCGCACACGCAATGGCTTCCAGCCCACGGTTTTTATCATCTGTGCCCAGGCGGGCAACATCTGCTTTTGCAGCCTTTGCCGCCCAGGCAATGGTCATTAAATCTCTCATGGTTTTTTTATGCTCCCTCGTTTTCGGTTTTTTGAATCTGCTTCAGCAGGATTTCTCGGAACGTTTCCGGCTGGTCAAACATAGGGTCGTGTCCACAGTTTTCCATCACAATGAGTTGTTTTTCTGCCGCTGCCATTTGTTCAAAATAGTGCTGTACCGGCAGCAGCGGCGTGATATAGTCACAGCCCCCTGTGATAAACGTCACAGGCACGCGCCAAGCCGCCGGAAAAGCAGTCAGGTCAAATGTGTTTGCCATTGCGCATAAAAACGGCATATTATGCTGTGCGCCGCGCTCCCCATCTAAATAATCACGCAGGGTGAATGTCGGGCTGTGGCGCATCACAGGCGCCATAGGCACAGGGTTTGGTTCCCGCAGCCCATATTTATGGCAAAGCGTTTGTACCAGCATCGCGTGTTCCAGTGATGGCTTGTCCCAATGGGCAGGCGGATAGGGCAGCAGTGCATTGAACCGCGCACGGTCATGCGAAGAGGCACAGACATTCAGCACTTTGCGTAGTGCTGCGCACGCCACACGGGCGCTCTCTGCCATGGAAACGACTTGACCCATCCCGATATACCGAGCAATGCTTTCGGGGTGCTGGAGGGCATATAAAGCGCCAGGGACAGTCCCCCAGGAATGCCCCATCAAAATAAAAGGGGAATCCGGATAACGGGATTGCAGCAAATGGATTAGCGCATCCAAATCATCCAGGATAAGTCCTAGGGAAACCGGCGCATGGGGATTGCGGCGCAAGGTGCGTCCAGCACCGCGTTGGTCATAAAATATTAGTGTGCAGGCATCGCCAAGCAGTTCATGGTAAGCATATGCCGCATAGCACTCACTGACGCCAGGCCCGCCATGCAGGAACAATAAAACAGGTTTGCCTTGTGCTGCCGGATAGGTCAGCAGATACGTTTGGATATCGCCAACCGGCGTATATTCTTCACGATAGCTATGCTTCATGCACAATACCCCTTTCATGAAAAGCTGCCAGCGCCTTGGCGCGGGCGCTTGAATAAGGTGCCAACCGGCTTGCCTTCCACAATATCATAAAGCCGTTCGGCTTCGCCGCGGGTAATCAGCATGGAAATGCCCGCGTCCATACACAGTTCGGCTGCGCCGAGTTTGGTTGCCATGCCGCCTGTGCCATGCGCTGAACCGGGGCCGCCAGCCGCCGCCCATAAAGAAGCGTCAATTTTTTCAACGCGGTTAATCAGATGTGCATTTGGGTTTTCCCGTGGGTTTGCGTCATACAGCCCCTCGATATCGGTAAAAAGCACCAAAAGGTCTGCGCTGCAAACCCGGGCAACAACTGCCGAAAGGGTGTCGTTGTCGCCGAATGTTTCAATACATTCCAGTTCCGCGGTGGCAACGGTGTCATTTTCGTTGACAATCGGCACAACATTGGTATCCAGCAGAATGTCAAATGTTGCATGGATATTGGCGCGCTGTTCTTCATTGGTGATATTTTCGCGGGTGAGCAGCACTTGTGCTGATTTGATGCCGTATTCCAAAAAGATTTTATCATAAATGTGCATCAGTTCGCATTGCCCGACCGCGGCTGCGGCTTGTTTCATTCGGATATCCCGGGGGCGTTCTGCCCAACCGAGTTTTGCTGTGCCGACAGCAACCGCGCCGGAAGATACCAGAACCATTTGGTAGCCACGGTTTTGCAAATCCGAAATGACACGGACTAATTTTTCCAGGCAGCCAATATTCAGCTTGCCATTTGGATAAGTTAGGCTCGATGAGCCGACTTTTACAACGATGCGCTGCATCGTGTGGTTTTGTGACATGGGTTATCGCTCCGCTTTCTGCCCAGATGGGCATATGTTATATAAAAATAGTAACATACACGGCAAAATGATACAAGGGAAAATCACAAGATAATCGGGGGGATTTTTCGGGAACAGGGGCAATTGCGGCAGGGAAATTTTTTTTGCAAACCATGCTTGACAAATGCAGATGGGTGTGATAAAGTATTTTCGTCAGTTAGCTAAGGGTAACAGAAAGCAGCGGCAGGTTCTGCCACACAAATTTTTCATTGCGGGTTAGCGATAACTAACAGGAGGGTGCCATGCAAAAGCATTTGTTAGAACGGGAATTTGCGCAGCATTGTGCGCCAGCGCTTTGCGGGCTGAAACCAGCCAACCTTGTCAGCCTGTCCCGGCAGATGTTCTCCACGTTGGACAGCCTGCTGGCAGGCTGCCAAGCCGCCTTGCAGCGGCTGGGGCTTTGCCTGGAGGTAATTTGCAGCTGCACCGAGTGGGATTTGGTTTTGGTTTATCAGCCGCGCCTGCTTGCATGGCAGCTTGGACAAAAGCCAGTGCGCAGGCTGCTGCAAAAACAGGGATATCCAGTGGCTGGCAGCATACAGCAGCAAATTCACCATTTAGGGCAGCGCCTTGCCATGCAGCAGGACTTTCCGCATGAAATCGGCTTGTTCCTGGGCTATCCGGTTGGTGATGTGCTGGCATTCCAGCGCAACCATGGCAAGGGCTGCAAGTTATGCGGCTATTGGAAAGTTTATGGCGATGTGGAGGCTGCACAAGCCTGTTTCGCGCAGTTTGACGCGTGCCGCGCAGCCCTTTTGCAGGGCTTGCGCAGCGGCAAGCCGCTGGCACAGGTTGTGGAAACATACCGCACCCATACCGCATAAAATATTTTTACTGATCGGAGGTTATTAAACCATGCAGAAAATCGCAGTAATTTATTGGTCAGGCACTGGCAATACCGAAATGATGGCGCAGTCCATTGCCGACGGCATCAAAGAAGCAGGTGCGGAACCAGAGCTTATGCCCGTTGCCAGCACCAGCGCGGCACAAGCCGCAGGATTTGCCCGTCTTGCGTTAGGCTGTCCTGCCATGGGCGCCGAAGTGCTTGAAGAGATGGAGTTTGAACCATTTTTCACCGAACTTGAACCCAGTTTGGGCGGCAAACGGGTTGCTTTATTTGGTTCTTATGGCTGGGGCGATGGGCAATGGATGCGTGATTGGCAGGTACGCACCGAAGAAGCAGGCGCATACCTGGTCAGCGATGCAGGGCTGATGGCGCATGAACTGCCAACTTCTGATGTGTTGGAAGCGTGCAAAGCACTGGGCAAACAGCTTGCCAGCTAAAAATTTAGACCATATCTTATCATTTCATTCACTGCCGCTTTGGTAAGCAGGCAGGTACTTCATTCCTCATTTCATCTGCTTAATGCGTACCATTTTGGTACGCATTAACGCATTTTTCGGATATTTTATCCGCCTGCCGCATATGGTAACGATAGAACAGCAAAAAAATGCGGGAGGCAGAAACCATGACAACATCAAATATGGGCAGGACAAGTGCAAACAGACCAGGCACAGCAAATCAAATCACCCATGGGGATATCCGGCTTTTGCTGTCAGCAGCCCTTTTTTTGGGGGCAGTGCTGGTGAAAACATCCGGCGCGGCATGGGCGGCAGAAGCACGGGTGCAGGCAGCAGCGTTGCTGCATGGCGGCGTGTCTGCGGATGAGGTGTTACAGGTAGCCGGGCAGGTGCTGGACGGCGGCGGGCTAAGCGCGGTAACACAGGTATTTGCGGGATTGGAAAATCAGGACATATCAGGAACGGGTCAATCCGAACCAGAAACGGATCAACCCGGCGAACAGGATGCCGCCTTGGAAACAACATCGCTTTATGCGGAATCTGGTTATGGCGAAGATGATTTAGCAAACAGGGTGCAGTCCAATTTCCCAAAAGAAAGCGATACCATGGCATATGTCTTAAATTTTGATACCCAAGCCCCGGTAGAAGGCGTAAAAACATCAGCATTTGGCACGCGGGTACATCCGATTTCCGGCAAGGAAAGTTTCCATTATGGGCTGGATATCGGCGCGGCGGAAGGCACACCGATTTATGCGTTTGCGGCAGGCACCGTCCGCGAAGCGGGCACCAGCAAAAGCTATGGTAATTATGCGGTCATTGACCATGCCGACGGGTTTTCAACATTATATGCCCATTGCAGCAAAGTTGACGCGCAGGCAGGTGACACCGTTGCTGCCGGGGACAAAATTGCAGAAGTCGGCGCAACCGGCAATGCAACCGGCAACCATTTGCATTTGGAAATCTGGCGGGATGGCAAGGCGCTTGATCCCGCACAATATGTAAACGTGTGAGCGGGCGGCTGCAAATTGGGGATTCCTTTATCCTGATGGCGGCAGTTGCCGGCTTTTTAGATACCACAGGCATTGCACCGTTATTTTTTATCGCGGCAGCATTGCATGAAGCTGGTCATGCTTTGGCAGTGCGGGTGGCAGGCGGGCAGGTGGTGTGCCTGCGCCTGACGGCGCTTGGCGGTGTGATGCGTTACCGGTTAAGCTGCCCAAACCAAAAGGCAGATGCCTGGATTGCCCTTGCTGGCCCGCTTGCGGGGCTGTTTGCCGCATGGATTGCGGCAGGATTGGGCAGTTTCCGGTTTGCCGGGGCAAATTTGCTGCTTAGCCTGCTGAATTTATTGCCGGTACGCCCGCTGGATGGCGGGCAGGTGCTGGAAGCCATTTCACATGGCAGAGCATGGCAGCTTTATTTGGAGATTACCTGTTGTTTGCTGCTAGCAGCGGTTTCCATCTATATCCTTTCCAATGGCGGCGGGGCAAGCCTTTTCCTGCTTGTCGTTGCACTCTCTGCCGGTTTGCAAAAAAACTTGCAAAAGTACGTAAATGGGTATAAAATATAAGCGTACACAAGTGCATATCGGGATTGGAGGGAAGCATGTTTTCTGTTGGCGACAAAATTGTGCACCCATTGCATGGTGCAGGCGTTGTTTGTGGCATATCTAAAAAGGAAATTAACGGGAATACAGAACTGTATTATTCCATGGAGTTTATTTTAGACAGCGTCCATATCTTTTTGCCTGTGAAAATGTGCGAAACCAATGGCATCCGCCCGCCTTGTTCCCCTGAACAGGCGCGGGAAATATTAGAGCTGCTGCCGCAGATGCAGGCAGAGGAAGAATCGGGCTGGAACCGGCGCTACCGGGATAATATGCTGCATATCCGGTCAGGCAATCTGGCAGAAGTTGCGCAGGCGGCAAAAAATTTATGGCACCGTGACCAGACCCATGGGTTATCCGCCGGGGAAAAACGGATGCTGCAATCCGCACGGAAAATTTTATTTTCCGAGCTTTCCCTTGTGCTGCAATGTGACCCGAAACAGATTGAACAATATCTGAAAAAATAAAAAAGCAAACGGTTTTGCTGTAAACATGGGGCAAAACCGTTTTTCCATATCAGGAGGGCATTTCATGTGGTTTCAAAAAGAAAAGAAGGAAAAACCGTTTATTTCCGCAGTCATTCCCGCTGCCGGTTCTTCTTCACGCATGGGGGAGGGTACCAATAAATTACTCATAGAGATCGCTGGAATCCCGTTGCTGGCGCGCACATTATTGGTATTTGAACGCTGCCCGCTGGTGGATGAAATCATCATCCCATGCCGGGAACAGGATATCCTGCCCTATGCCCGTTTGTGCGAAACGTTTGGCGTAACAAAGGCAAGTCAAATCATCCGCGGCGGCAATTCCAGAATGGCTTCTGTGCTGTGCGGCGTCAAAGCCTGTGCCAAACAGGCGGCTTTTGTAGCAATCCATGATGCGGCGCGCCCATTGCTGCGCCCAGAGCACCTGGAACAGGTGCTCCAGCAGGCGATGGCACATGGAGCGGCGTGTTTGGTTGTGCCGATGAAAGACAGTGTCAAAAAACTGGAGGATGGGTTTATTGCGGCCGATGTGCCAAGGGCGTCGCTGGCGGCAGCGCAAACGCCGCAGGTGTTTGCGCGGGATAAGATCCGGCACGCACTGGAAACCGCCATGGCGCGCGGTTTGGACACAACCGATGACTGTGCGGCAGCCGAGCTGATTGGCATTCCGGTTTTTGCGGTGCAGGGGGACTATACCAATATTAAAGTGACTACCCCAGAAGATATCATCATTGCGCAGGCGTTTTTACAGGAGATGGAAGAATGAATTTCAGGATTGGACATGGTTATGATGTACACCGGCTGGTGGCAGGGCGTAAATGTATCATAGGCGGTATGGATATCCCACATGAAACCGGGCTTTTAGGGCATAGTGACGCCGATGTGCTGACCCATGCGGTGATGGACGCGCTGCTGGGCGCGGCAGGGATGGCAGATATCGGGCATTTGTTCCCGGATACCGACCCGCAATATGCCGGGGCAGACAGTTTGCAGCTTTTGCGGGAAGTCGGCAGACGGCTGGCACAGGCAGGCTGGACGCTGGGTAATATTGATGCAACAATCATTGCGCAGGCGCCGCGTATGGCGCCCCATTTGGATGGGATGCGCCAAAATATCGCGCAGGCATTGAGCGCGGCAAAAGATGTGGTCAATATCAAAGCGACCACCGAAGAACATCTTGGGTTTACAGGTGCAAAAGAAGGCATTGCCGCCCATGCGGTATGCCTGATTGAAAAAATGAAATAACCACAGCAAAGGCGGCACCTGCAAAACAGGTACCGCCTTCTTTTTTTATTTGGAAGAATAAGAACGATTAATAGCCAAAGAAGAATTGGAATGGGTCAAATTCATCATAGCCGCCGTAATAATCGCGGGCATCGCGCTGCTGCTGTTGCTGCTGTTCTTCCGCCGGGTCAGTGCCCTCTAAATCATGGGAATCGGTCAGCGTGATTTTCAAATCCAGGGATTTCTGTGCGGTTGGACGGTAAACCGTTAAGGTAAGCTGTTCGCCAGCTTTCATTCCTTCTTTAATTTCGTTGACTTCATTCATTGAGGAAATCGCTTTCCCATTGACCGCCGTAATAATATCACCGATTTCCAGCCCTTCAGATGCTGCTTTGGCGCGGGAATCAATCGATGCAATCTGTACACCTGCGGGCAGATTATAAAAACGCTGCTGCTGTTCAGAAACATCCTGCCCACGAATGCCAATAGAAGGTCTGCCGGAAATATAACCGATTTGGATCAGTTCATCCACAATTTCCTTTGCGGAATTAATTGGGATGGCAAAACCAAGCCCTTCATAATAACTAATGCCAAGTTTTGCCGAAGTGATGCCGACGACCTGACCATATTTGTTAATTAGTGCGCCGCCGGAGTTGCCTGGGTTGACGGTGACATTGGTTTGAATCAGGTTCATGACACGGTCATTGACCGTAATGTTGCGGTTGATGGCGGAAATAATGCCGCTGGTCATCGAGTTTGCAAGCTGCACGCCGCCAGGGGAGCCGATAGCATATGCGGTTTCACCGACTTGCAGCGCGTCTGAATCGCCAAATTCAGCCGGAGTAAGCGGGGATTTCGGTTCAACTTTCAGCACAGCCAAATCGGTCTGTTCATCATACCCTTTGACTTCGGCATCAAGCTGCTGGCTGTCTGCAAGCAGTACCGAAACATTTTGCATGGGCTGGCTGGTATCTTCATTGAGCACAACATGGGCGTTGGTGATAATATATCCATCTTTCGACATGATAACGCCAGAGCCGGAAGAAGCTGCCTGATTCCCGCCCGCTTGGATTGCGACAATCGAGGTGTTCAGTTTTTTATAGATATCCTCGCCAGCCATTTCGCCGCCGGCATTTTGTTTTTTGCTGTCACCGCCAGGCGTATTGGAAATGCTAAGCACAGGCAGATTGCCGCTGGAAGAAGCGGAGGGGGATTCATTTGAACCGCGGAAGCCGCCGCCAAACGCAACGCCGCCCAAAAACAATACGGCTGCGGCAGCAACACTGCCAATGGCAATCAGTGGTTTGCGGGAATGGGGTTTCTTTTCTTTTTTGCGATGTTTTTTCGCTTCTGCGGCTTGCCACTGCTGATAAGTCGCATAACTTTGCGTACCTGCGGCAAATGGTTGGGGTTCCGCTTGCTGCTGCATGGATTCCTCCTGCGGCAAAGGCTGCTGTACAGAGGGCTGAGGCTGGATGACAGGTTCCATCGCTTGCGGCAAAGGCTGTTGTACAGGGGGTTGGGACTGGGTGACAGGTTCCATCGCCTGCGGTACAGGCTGCGGTACCGGTTCGGATGTGGGTTCCGCCATTTGCGGTGCGGGCTGGCTGTCCTGCGGCTTGCCGGCAGATTGCCAGAAATCATTGTTTTTATGTTCAAAATCCATCATGATAAACTCCTTTCAAATGCGGTCTTTCTGTTTAACATGGTTTTATTTTAGCGTGGTCATGTGCAGGTTTATTGTCCGCCCTGTGAAGAATTGATGAAATTCGCAACCGCTTTTTTATCCATTAACGGCAGAGTAAGAGAAAATTCTGTACGCCCGCCATCCGACCGGACAGAAATGTCCCCGCCATGCAGGTTAATGATGTTTTTTACAATATATAAGCCAAGCCCTGCGCCTGTCCTGTCCTGACTGCGGGAACGGTCTGTTTTATAGAATCGGTCAAAAACATGGGAAATATCCTCCGGGGAAATGCCTGCGCCTGTATTTTCAATTGAAAATGCACAAAAATTCCCTTCCGCATGGGCACGCAGCCGGAGCTGTCCGCCCTCATCAACAAATTTCACCGCGTTATCCACCAAGTTATAAACTGCCCGGAAAACATGGTCACGGTCGCCGTTGACCATCAGCCGGTCGTCAAAATCAATATCGACTTCCAGCTTTTTGGCAAGGATTTTCTGTTCAAAGGATAAAACAATCTGGCTGGACATTTCTGTGAAATCAAACGGCGCTGTATTCAGGATAAGTTCGCCGGATTGGATTTTTGCGGCATCCAGCATCCGGACAACCATGCGGCTAAGCCGCTGCACTTCTTCCGAAATGATATGCAGATATTTTTCGTGCTGCTGCGGCGGGATTGTGCCATCCAGCATCCCATTGACAAACCCGCCAATGGTGGTCATGGGCGTTTTAAATTCATGGCTGACATTGCCAATAAACCCGCGGGTGAGTTCATCCAGTTGGGCAAGGTCACGCGCCATATTATTGAATGAAGCAGCAAGTTCATCAATTTCCCGGCAACGGTTGTCCTCTGGGACACGGACATCAAAATTACCCGCCGCATATTCCCGGGAAGCGGCAGCCATGATTTTCAGCGGATGGGTCATACGCGCTGAAATAAACCAGGAGATAATCAGTGCGCTAATCAGCGTAATCAGCAAAATCACGACAAAAATCTGAGAAACCTTGTGCATCAGCCCATTGACACGGCTTGCCGTGGCGGATACTACAATATAAGCAACCAGTTCATGGCTGCTGTTCAGGCAGGGGGCGCCAATGACATAACTGGTTTCCGGCAGAATGCCGCCCAATGTGCCCGTGGAGGAAAATGGGGCGCTTTCATGCAGTGTTTGCAGCGTTTGCGCATCAACCGCATTTTTCCGCAAAGCAGCCTGTCCTTCCGGCACAGCGGAAAATTCCACTTCGCCCGCAGGCGTAATCACCAAAATAGTGGATTGATCCGTGTTTGCAATCTGTGCCAGATAAGCTTCATATAATTCCCGCAGCAAAGGATTATCACTTTCCGAAGCGGCAACGGTGGTTTGATCCACAATCGAACGTGCGGTAATATCAAGCTGGCTTAAGTTTTCATTGCGGGCATAAATGCCAAGCTGACGGGAAAATAAGCTGCCTGCCACCAAAAAAGTAAACAGAATCAGCAGACTGTGGGATACATAAATTTTGAAGAAAAAACTTTGCTTTCCCATAGATTACCCCCGTGTTTCAAATTTATAACCAACACCCCAAACAGTTTTCAGTTCCCATTTATCCGAAACGCCTTCCAGCTTTTCGCGCAGGCGTTTGACATGGACATCAATGGTGCGGGTATCGCCATAATAATCAAACCCCCACACATCATCCAGAAGCTGCACACGGGTAAAAACCCGGTTGGGGCTTTGTGCCAAATAATAGAGCAGTTCAATTTCTTTGGGTGGGGCGTCAACCCGTTTGCCGTCAATGACAAGGTCATAAGCCTGCTTGTCAATGGTGAGTTTGTCGAAAACCAGCTTGCCGGAGTCATCACCGGCAAAACGGCGGAACACGGCACGCACTCTGGCGACCACCTCACGCATTTCCAGCGGCTTGACAATATAATCATCCGCGCCAAGTTCCAGACCGGAAACTTTATCCATTGTTTCGCCTTTGGCGGTAATCATAATAATCGGCATGGACTGGTCAGCGGCGCGCACTTCTTTGCACACCTGCCAGCCATCCATCACAGGCATCATCACATCCAGCAGCATCATATCAGGGTCTTCGGCTTTCCATTTGGAAAGCCCGGCTGCACCGTTTTCCGCTTCTGATACCTGATAGCCTTCCCGCTCCAGGTAAAGGCGCAAAAGTTCCCGGATATTGTCGTCATCCTCCACAATCAAAATCTTTTTCATAATGCGGTTCCTCATTTGTCATTTTGTTTATCTTGGCAGTCATGCTGCCAATACTTTTATTATATATCAGTCCAGGCGCGATTGGGTGAATTTTTTGTGAACCCGGGCAAAATTCCACTTGACTTTCACGCTTTATCATGATAAAATCACAGGGAAATAAAAAATCATTTTTGAGGTGATCCGCAATGAACAAACCCTGGCAGGATAAACTGCGGCAAATTGAACCCTATGTTCCCGGCGAACAGCCCAAAACCGCAGATATCGTCAAATTAAACGCAAATGAAAACCCATATCCGCCATCCCCGCGTGTGATGGAGGTACTGCATAAATTTGACGCGGCACGCCTGCGCAAATATCCGGATGCAAATGCTGGCTGCCTGCGCGCCGCGCTGGCAAAGCATTTTGGGCTATCCGGCAGCCAAATCTTTATGGGCAATGGGTCAGATGATGTGCTGGCATTGTGTTTCCAAGCGTTTTTCTGTTCAGAAAAGCCGATTTTCTTCCCAGATTTGACCTATTCATTTTATCCGGTCTGGTGTTCATTGTTCCGGGTTCCATATGAAACCATTCCGCTGGATAAGAATTACCGGATTCATCCATCAGATTATGCCCGTGAAAATGGCGGCGTGGTGCTGCCAAACCCGAATGCCCCAACCGGCATTGGCGAAGGGCTGGATTTGATCCGGCAGATGCTTGATGCAAACCCGGATGCAATTGTGATTATTGATGAGGCGTATATTGATTTTGGCGGCACATCGGCAGTGCCGCTGTTAAAGGAATATGAAAACTTAGTCATTGTGCAAACCATGAGCAAATCCCGTTCGCTGGCAGGGCTGCGCGTTGGTTATGCGCTTGCCAGCCCAGCACTGATTGCCACGCTGGAAGCTGTCAAAAATTCGTATAACTCATACACCATGGATATGGTGACATTGGAAGCCGCCGCTGCCGCGGTGGAAGATGATACTTATTTCCGGCAAACGTGCAGTAAAATCATAGAAACCCGCACACGGACAACAGAAACTTTGCGCGGGTTGGGTTTTACTGTGCTGGACAGCCAAGCAAATTTTGTGCTTGCCAGCCATCCAGTGATGGCGGCAAAGGCTATTTTTGAAGTGCTGAAAGCACAGGGGATTTTTGTGCGGTATTTCAGCTTGCCGCGCGTGGACAATCATTTACGCATTACCATTGGGACAGACGCGGAAATGGAGAAATTATTTGCGGCATTGCAAAAGATACTGTAAAAAAACAGGAGAGGGATAAAAAGCCCTCTCCTTGCTGTTTTTTGGGACGAAAATTACACGCCGCGCACAGCATTTTTCATGGATTTCACATAATCCGCGACATAAGGCACACAATCCGCGCCATATTTCGCGCATATCTGCATAACAGCCGAACCGACAATTGCGCCGTCAGATATGGACGCCATTTTTGCGGCTTGTTCGGGTGTGGAAATGCCGAATCCAACCGCACAGGGGATATCTTTTACCTGCTTGACAAGCTGCACCATCGTGCTGACATCTGTTTTAATATCCTTGCGCACACCGGTTACACCGAGCGAGGAAACACAGTACACAAACCCTTCGGATTCTTTTGCGATCATCGCTGCCCGCTGCTGGGAAGTTGGCGCAATCAAAGAAATAAAATCCAAACCATACCTGCGGCAAATGGGATCAAATTCTTCCTTTTCTTCATAGGGCACATCGGGCAGGATTAACCCATCCATACCCACTTCCGCCGCGGTTTTGATAAACCGTTCGGTGCCATAAGAAAAGACAACATTGGCATAAGTCATAAAAACCAAGGGAATTTGCGTATTTTTTCGGATGCGCCGCACCAAATCAAACACTTTATCGGTGGTCACGCCGCCGGCAAGCGCCCGCAGATTGGCAGACTGGATCACGGGACCTTCCGCGGTTGGGTCAGAAAATGGGATGCCAAGTTCGATTAAATCCGCGCCCGCTTCCGCCATGGCATAAACAATTTGTTCGGTCACATCCAGCGATGGATCGCCGCAGGTCAAAAACGGGATAAATGCTTTGCCGCCAGCAAAGGCGTTTTGTATTTTACTCATGGATATCCTCCCCGCGGTAACGCGCAATCGCCGCGCAGTCTTTATCGCCGCGACCAGAAATATTGATGACAATGATTTTATCTTTTGGCATGGTTGGCGCCAGTTTTAAGGCATAAGCAACCGCATGAGCAGATTCAATGGCTGGGATAATCCCTTCGATGCGGCTGAGATATTCAAACGCATTGACTGCCTCATCATCGGTAATGGCAACATATTCCGCCCGTCCGGTGTCATATAAATTCGCGTGTTCGGGGCCAACGCCAGGATAATCCAGCCCGGCGGAAATCGAATAAACCGGGGCGATCTGCCCATATTCATCCTGGCAGAAATATGACTTCATACCATGGAAAATGCCTAATTTCCCTGTAGAAATGGTTGCGGCAGTTTCAAAAGTATGGACGCCGCGCCCTGCTGCTTCACAGCCAATCAGCCGGACAGAAGCATCTTCAATGAAATGGTAAAATGCGCCGATGGCATTGGAGCCGCCGCCCACACAAGCTAAAACCGCGTCAGGCAGCCGCCCTTCTTTTTGCAGGATTTGCGCTTTGATTTCTTGTGAAATCACCGCCTGGAAATCACGCACAATCGTTGGGAATGGATGAGGCCCCATCACAGAACCAAGCACATAATGGGTATCAGCAATGCGGTTTGTCCATTCGCGCATGGTTTCTGAAACTGCATCTTTCAGGGTGGCTGTGCCGCTTTCCACCGCATGGACTTTTGCGCCCAGCAGTTTCATCCGGTAAACATTTAATGCCTGCCGTTCGGTATCTTCACGCCCCATAAAAATTTCGCATTCCATATCCATCAAAGCGGCAACGGTTGCGGTTGCAACGCCATGTTGTCCCGCGCCAGTTTCCGCAATAACACGAGTTTTGCCCATTTTCTTTGCCAGCAGCACTTGACCGAGGACATTGTTGATTTTATGTGAACCGGTATGATTTAAATCTTCACGTTTCAAATAGATTTTTGCGCCGCCAAGGTCACGGGTCATCCGTGCCGCATGATATAGTTCAGATGGGCGCCCGGCGTAATTATTTAGTAAATCGGTGAGTTCGGCTTGGAACGCTGGGTCATTTTTATAGTGGTCATAAGCTGTTTCTAATTCTATCACGGCATTCATCAAAATTTCCGGGATATATTGCCCGCCATGAATGCCAAACCGTCCTTTTGACATAATCATTTATCCTCCTCGTATGGTGGTTACAATCGATTGTATCTTATCAAAATCTTTTTTGCCATTGGTTTCCGCTCCGCTGGAAATGTCCAGCATTTGTGCGCCAGTTTGCATCGCCTGCGGCAGGTTTTCCTGTGTAATCCCGCCAGCTAATGCAAATGGACGGCGAACCCCGTTCAGCAAATCCCAGGGGAAGGCTTTGCCTTGTCCCTGTCCCGCGTCAAGCAGGATAAAATCAGCCGTGCTTTGTTCGGCACGCAGAATATCTTGTGTACCATGGATTTGGAATGCCTGCCAAATGGGTTTATCCGTCAAGCGGCGCAGTGCGGAAAGATAGGTTTCATCCTCATGCCCATGAAGCTGAGCAATGGAAATCAGGTTTTGTGCCAGCAAATCCGCTATGGTTTGGGGCGGCTGGTCAACAAAGACACCAACCGGGTTTACCACGTCTGACAGCTCTGCGCGCAGGGCGCGCAAAGTATTGGTGGAGATATTCCGGCGGCTTTTGGGGAAATGCAGGATAAACCCGCAGTAATCCGGTTTTGCTATGTTCACAGCATAGATATCTTCCGGGCGGCTCAAACCGCATATTTTCACCTGCATTTCACACCCCACGCAATGCGTCAAGCGCGGCTTTTTTGTCTAGGGCACGCATAAAGGTTTCACCAATCAGCACCGCATCGGTGCCATTTTCATGCAGGCGGGCAATATCCGCCGCGGTACGGATGCCGCTTTCGGATACAAAAATGCAGTCCGGCGGCACCAGGGTGCGTAAGCGTATGCTGTTTTCCACATCCACAGAAAATGTTTTCAGGTTGCGGTTGTTTACCCCGATGATATTGGCGCCAGCCTGCACCGCACGCCTGATTTCCTCCGCGTCATGGGCTTCCACCAGTGCGTCCAGCCCCAGCGAATGGGCAAGATGCAGCCAGGTTTGCAGCTCATAATTGGTCAGGATGGCACAAATCAGCAGAATGGCTGAAGCACCATAGATTTTTGCTTCATAAACCATATATGGATCAATGGTAAAATCTTTGCGCAGCACCGGGATATGCACAGCCTGCGCAATCTGCTGCAAATATGTGTCACTGCCCTGAAACCAATAGGGTTCGGTCAGGCAGGAAATCGCGGATGCGCCAGCCGCTTCATAATCCCGTGCAATCTCCAGATAAGGGAAATCGGCTACAATCACGCCCTTGGATGGGCTGGCTTTTTTGACTTCACAGATAAAGGAAAGCCCTTTTGCCCGCAGGGCGCGGGCAAAGGGGAAACCTGTATTGGCATCCATAGCTTCTGCCTGCGCTTTCAGCGCAGACAGCGGCAGGGATTGTTTGGCGGCATCAATGCGCTCGCGAGTTTTTGCCGCGATTTGTTCCAGGATATTCATTGGGAAATACTCCTTTATTGTGACGGCGGGTCAGCAGTTGCTTTGCTGAATGAATAATGCAAGCTGCTTTTGTGCGGCGCCGGAATCAATCAGGTTTTCCGCAAGGCGGACGCCTTGTGCCAAACTTTCCGCTTTGCCTGCCAGATATAATGCCGCGCCAGCATTCAGACAAACTGCCTGCCGTTTTGCGCTCTGTTCTGCGCCGGATAAAATGGCGCGGGTGATGGAAGCGTTTTCTTCCGGCGTGCCGCCTGCCAGCGCTGATTTATCGCACCGGGTATAACCAAACTGTTCGGGGGTGATGGTATAGGTTTGGAAATTGCCGTCCGGCAGGATTTCGCAAACAGAAGTCGGTGCGCTCATTGAAATTTCATCCAGCTTATCTTGACCATAAACAACCATACCACGGGTCACACCCAACCGGTGCATCACCTGCGCAAGCGGCTCGACTAAAGCTTCATCATAAACGCCCATTAGTTCCATATTTGCGCCCGCAGGGTTGGAAAGCGGGCCCAAAATATTAAATACGGTGCGGATACCAAGTTCCCGGCGGATGGGGGCGACATATTTCATCGCAATATGATAGTTTTGAGCAAACAGGAAACAGAGATTGATTTTTTTCAGCAGTGCGGCACTGCGTTCAGGGGAAAGGGTGATTTTTACGCCAAGGGCTTCCAGCACATCGGCTGCGCCGCATTTGGAAGAAGCGGCGCGGTTGCCATGTTTTGCAACCGGTACGCCTGCCGCGGAAATGACCAGCGAAGAAGTGGTCGAAATGTTAAACGAATTAGAACCATCGCCGCCGGTGCCAACGATTTCAAGAACGTCCATATCATGCAGCAGCTTGATACAATGGGCACGCATCCCGGCGGCGGAACCGGTAATTTCATCAATGGTTTCACCCTTCATGGCAAGGGCGGTTAAATAGGCGGACATTTGGACAGGTGTGGTACTGCCTGACATAATTTCATCCATCACAGCCTGTGCGTCCGCATAGCTAAGGTTTTCTTTGCGGCTGAGCATATGGATTGCTTCTTTAATCATGGGGATATCCCTCCAGGAAATTTTTGATAATTGCTAAGCCATCCGGCGTCATCACAGATTCCGGATGAAACTGCACGCCGCAAATGGGATAGTGGGTATGTTCAACTGCCATAATTTCGCCATCGTCAGTTTGTGCGGTAACGCGCAGGCAGTCGGGCAGCGCATCCCGCATAGCGGCAAGGGAATGGTACCGCGCAACTTGTATGTGTTCGGGCAGCCCGGCAAATAGGCGGCAGGCGGTATCGAGCTGAGCGGCGGAAGTTTTGCCGTGCATTAAGCGGGACGCATGGGAAACCACACCGCCAAAGGCTTCACAAATGGCTTGATGTCCAAGGCACACGCCAAAGATAGGCACTTTGCCGGCAAGGGACTGGATGACAGCTTCACAAATGCCGGCATCAGCAGGTTTGCCCGGTCCAGGGGAAAGGAAAATGGCTTGTGGGTGCAGCGCTTCAATTTCAGGGACAGTCATTTCATCATTGCGAATCACCTTGATATCCGGCTGGACAGCGCCGATAAGCTGGTAAAGATTGTAAGAAAAACTATCATAATTATCAATCAGCAAAATCATAAATCAATGCCCTCCTGCGCGGTTTCAATGGCACGGATCACAGCCTTGGCTTTATTCAGGCATTCCTGATATTCGAGGTCTGGCACGCTGTCCGCGACAATGCCAGCGCCTGACCGGACACAGACTTTACCGTTTTTCTGGTATGCCAGCCGGATGGCAATGCAGGTATCCAGGTTGCCGGTAAAGTCCAGATAGCCAATCGCACCGCCGTAAATGCCGCGTTCATGCCCTTCTAATTCGTCAATAATCTGGCAGGCACGCAGCTTTGGCGCGCCGGAAAGTGTGCCCGCAGGTAAAATAGAATCCACAGCATCCACCGCATCTTTATCCGGACGGATTTGCCCGGTTACCGTTGAACCGATGTGCATCACATGGGAAAACCGTTCAATCCCTAAGTATTTTTCAACCTTTACCGTGCCAAGCTGGCTGATACGTCCAATATCATTGCGTCCAAGGTCAACTAACATATTGTGTTCGGCAAGTTCTTTTTCATCGGCAAGGAGTTCCTGTTCCAGCGCAAGATCCTCGGCATCGGTGCGCCCGCGCGGGCGGGTGCCCGCAAGCGGGAAGGTGAATAATTTGCCATCTTCAAGCCGCGCAAGGGTTTCCGGGGAAGCGCCTGCAATTTCAATATCATCGCTGGAAAAATAGAACATATACGGAGAAGGGTTTGTGGTGCGCAGCACCCGGTAAACATCAAATAAACTGCCTTCTATTTCAGCTTCCAGCGGGTTGGACAACACCACTTGGAAGATATCCCCTTTATGGATATAATGTTGTGCGCGGCGTATTTTTTCACCATATGCCTCACGGGAAAACAGCGGGGTTAAAGGCGTTTTCAGGTGAGGCGGTTTGGGTTCATGTTTTGTGCCGGTACGGATAAGGTTTGCAAGCTGTTCCAGCTCATAAGCCGCTTTATGGTAATTGGTTTCGATATCATCCGCACGCGCCCCGGCAATCAGAATGATTTTTTGACGCAGGTGATCAAATGCAATCACTTTATCAAACAGCATTAAATCGACATCCTGAAATTCAGCGTCCGCGCGGGTAAGGTGTAAGGAAGGTTCCGCATAACCGATATAAGAATAAGAAAAATAACCGACCAGCCCGCCGGTAAAGGGCGGCAAGCCTTTGATTTTCGGGCTATGGTTTTCTGCCAGCAGGCGGCGGATTGCATCGCCAGGATGGGTTACTTTTTCAGAAAATCCCGCGCCGCCAGCGCGGATATGCAGCATACCAGCTTTGCAGGTGAGTTCAGCAGTTGGGTCAAAGCCCAAAAAGGTATAACGTCCCCATTGACGGGCATCCTCAGCGCTTTCCAGCATATAGCAGTGACGGCTGATATGTTTTAACGTACGCATCACTTCGGTTGGGGTGAAGCGGTCAGCATAGATTTCCTGGCTGACAGGGATACGGCGATAACCTTGCGCCGCTAAATTTTTAGCTTCATCCAATGTAGGGAACATAGAAAAATCAACCTCCTTTTTGGGAAAAAACAGAAAACCCGTCCCAGACATAGGGGTAACAATACCCTTTTGTCAAGGACGGGTTGAAATCATTTCAAAACACCCGCGGTGCCACCTTGATTCACAGGAAAATGCCTGTGCGCTTTTGGGAGGATACAAACATATCCCAGGCAACTAACGTATGCCTTTTTTCACGTCGCAGAATACTGTGGGGATAAAGAAATTATCCACCGGTTCACTGCGCCCTCCGCGGCCCATTTAACAGCTTGCGTTCGGCTTGGCTCTCAGCAATCCAAACTCTCTGTGCGTGCACGGCTGTCTTGACTCCCGCATCAACGGTTTCATTGCATTTTATTGTAGCACTGCGGGGCAGAGTTGTCAATAGTGGATTTTTTGCGTCCCTGTTCAAGATGTATGTTGCTGGCTGAAACTTCGGCAATTCCACGAAAACAAGTTGCCAGGAAGTCTGTGCCATGCTATAATCAGAAAGAAAAATCGGAATTTGCGAGGAAAACTGTATGATTAGAATAAGACCATATAAAGCTTCGGATGTAAATATAATATTATCGTGGTGTCAAAATGAAAAGGCATTTTATCAATGGACAGCAGGCATACTCGGTAATTATCCGATAACACAAAAGGAATTTTGCTTTGTTGAATCTCT
>CAXHNU010000052.1:0-15904 GCA_964017555.1 uncultured Butyricicoccus sp.
AACCTTGGTTCATTCCGTTCCCCCACCAATTCATATGCACGATATTTTGCAGAACAAGGCTACACAGTCACAGGAAGTCATCCCAGTTATAAATGGTTTTATAACCGTGAAAACATCAACGCAAATTTAGGATTTACGGATTATAAATTCTTGGACAACCATTATAACCGGCTGACAGACAGTGATACTGCTGCAATGGATCGCATCCTTTTCCCAGAGCTGATCCGCTTGCATGAACAGGCAAAGAAAGAAAATGATAAACCATATTTTTCTTTCAGCGTAACTTACCAAGGGCATGGTCCTTATGGCGCCGAAGAGAATTTTTACAACACAAATTACGTAAAGCCTGGTGTTTACAAACCTTCCAGTGAGAATATCTTAAATAATTATTTTGGTTCCATTGCGGATACTGATTTACGTTTAAAGGAATTTTTTGACCATTACCGCGCATCAGAAGACCCTGTTATTATTGTTATGTTTGGCGACCATAAGCCATGGCTTGGCGATAACAGCACAGTTTATGCAGAATTAGGCATTGATTTGGCAATAGATGAATCAGAAGAAGGGTTCCGCAATTATTATGGCACCCGGTATCTTATCTGGGCAAATGATGCTGCTAAACAGGCACTTGGCAAGGATTTTCAAGGCAAAGGGCGCGATATTGGACCATATTTCCTTATGGATGCTTTGTTCCGTGAATGCGGTTGGCAGGGACCCGCTTATATGCAGGCTGTCCGCAAATGCAGCGACACAGTGCCAGTGATGAGTGTTTGTGGGCTATATATGCAAAATGGAGAATTGGTCAGCACTTTGACCGAGGAAAATGCGCATTTGGTCAGCCAGTTCCGTCAACTGGAATATTATGAACGTAAAAATTTCCACGGCACATTATCAGCAAATCCATAAAAATTTTACCGATTTGACCGCATGAATAAAAATCCCCCGGCAAAGCCGGGGGTATTTCATAAACGGGCAAAGCCCTATATTACTGGCGGCGCGTCATGCCGCGCAGGACGGTCTGTCATCTGCATAAGTTTGTTGTTGGCTACCCGTAAACGGGGTTAAAAATTCCCCATAGTCAATTGTTCTCCTGCTTTATCCTCCTCCAGTTGATGACGGATATATTCCTCAATTTTTTTCGCATTTTTGCCTGCTGTATCGACATAGTAGCCGCGGCACCAAAATTCCCGATTGCGATATTTATATCGCAATTCCGGAAACTTTTCATAAATCAGCAGGCTGCTTTTCCCTTTCAGGTATCCCATAAATGATGATACCTGTACCTTTGGTGGAATTTCCAGCAGCATATGCACATGATCCGGGCATACTTCCGCTTCTATGATCCGTATTTTCTTCCATTCACACAACATCCGCAATATCTTACCGATTTCGCGTCGCTTTTCTCCGTAAAATGCCTTTCGACGGTATTTCGGTGCAAATACTACATGGTACTTGCAATTCCACTTTGTATGTGCTAAACTTTTTACGTCATCCATTTCCTGATGACCTCCCTTTGCTTTTTGGTGCAGTTGACCGACCGCTCTTTTATTTTAGCAAAGGGAGTTTTTCTTGTCTACATTATCGTCAAAAGACTTCTTTTGAACCACTCGCCTAGCGAGTGGTTTTCTTTAGACAAAAAGCGCATCCCATTTGGGATGCGCTTTTATATATGCTAATGACTTACTTCGCAGCCTTTGTCGCCTTAATTGCTTCAATCATCAGCGGGACAACTTTATAGAGGTCGCCGCAGATGCCATAATCAGCAACATCGAAAATCGGCGCACCGTCATTCTTGTTGACAGCAACGATGCATTCGGAATCCTGCATACCAGCTTTATGCTGGATTGCGCCGGAAATACCAAGTGCAATGTACAGCTTTGGATGTACAGTCTTGCCAGTCTGGCCAACCTGATGGTCAGCAGACAGCCAGCCAGAGTCGATTGCCGCACGGGAGCCGCCAACAACGCCGCCAAATTCAGCAGCGAGTTCTTCAGCCAGCTTAATGCCGCCTTCAACGTCCTTGGAAATGCCGCGGCCTACAGATACAACAACTTCTGCACCAGTCAGGTCAACGAGTTCCTTTGCTTCCTTGACAACTTCCAGCACCTTGGTCTGGAGATCGCTGTCAGACAGGTTTACAGCAACAGCTTCGGTAACAACCTGTTTGCTGTCGTCGTAAGTGCCCTTCTTGAGCACGCCTGGGCGAACGGTTGCCATCTGCGGGCGGAAACGCGGGCAGATAATCGTAGCCATCAAGTGACCGCCGAAAGCAGGACGGGTCATCTTCAGGTTACGGTCTTCACGGTTGAGGGCATCCAGCTGTTCCTGTGGCAAGGTGGATGCTTCCTTCAGGAATGCCGCATATTTCTCAACGTCAACGTCAAGATGTGTGCAGTCAGCGGTCAAACCGGTATGCAGACGGGCTGCACAGCGCGGACCCAGGTCGCGGCCAATGTTGGTCGCAGCGATCAGCATAATTTCCGGTTTCTTTGCCATAACGGTGTCGCAAATTACCTTTGCGTAAGCATCGGTGGTGTAGGTTTCCAGCTTGTCATCTTCGCAAACCAAAACCTTGTCCGCGCCATATGCGCACAGGTCTTTTGCCATTGCGTCGCCAACGCCCTTGCCGCCCAGCAGCAAGCCGCAAAGTTCTACGCCCATATCATCAGCCAGTTTGCGGCCTTCAGAAATCAGTTCAAGTACGGTCGGCTGCAGTTTGCCCTGACGCTGTTCACAGAATACCCAAATGCCGGAAAAATCCGCAAGGTTGGTGTTGTTAAAATCAGCCATTTTTAGTTTTCTCCTTTCGATTAGATGATATGCTTCTTCAGCAATTCAGCCGCCAGCTCATCGCAGGTTGCGCGGTCAGCGCCATCCAGCATACGACCTTGACCCTTCTGCGGCGGGGTGAAAGACTTGAAGATGTTGGTAGGAGAACCCTTCAGACCGATAGTAGCGGGATCAATCAGCGGATCGTCCTTCAGGGTGTTGTAATCATAAACGTCAACAGGCTTGGAATAGCATTCAAAAATGCCGCCAACGCTCATATAACGTGGGGTGTTCAGTTCCTTGATGCAGGTCAGCAGGCAAGGGGTCTGGGTTTCGATGGTCATATAACCATCTTCCAGCATACGTTTTACGGTAACTTTTTTGCCGTCCTTGGTGATTTGTGCTGCATAGGAAATCTGCGGGATGTTCAGTTTTTCAGCAATCTGAGAGCCTACCTGTGCGGTATCGCCGTCGATTGCCTGACGGCCGCACATAACGATATCATCGTCATCAAGACCAATCTTCTTGATTGCAGCAGCCAAAATCTGAGAGGTTGCAAAGGTATCAGAACCGCCAAATTCACGGCCAGATACCAATACGCCGCGATCAGCGCCCATTGCAATCAGTTCACGCAGCATACCTTCTGCCGGTGGGGGGCCCATGGTAACAGCAACAACTTCGCAGCCGGTTGCATCCTTGAGGGCGAGTGCGGCTTCGATTGCGTTTTTGTCGTCTGGGTTGATGATGGTCGCCATAGAAGCACGGTTCAATGTGCCGTCTGGATTCACCGCAACCTTACCGGAGGTATCGGGAACCTGCTTTACACAAACGATAACTTTCATGATTTATGTAATCCTCCTTATTCCTTACTTGCCCAGGATGTTGCCGGAAATAACAACGCGCTGGATTTCGGAAGTACCCTCGTAGATTTCAGTGATCTTCGCGTCACGCATCATACGTTCTACCGGGTAATCCTTGGTGTAGCCGTAGCCGCCGAATACCTGTACTGCCTTGGTGGTAATCTTCATTGCAGCTTCAGAGGTAAACAGCTTTGCGGTTGCTGCATCCAAGGTGAACTTTTCGCCAGCAGTTTTCTTCATAGCAGCCTTATAGGTCAGCAGACGGCCTGCTTCGATTGCAACGTGCATATCAGCAAACAGGAATTGGGTGTTCTGGAATTTGGAAATCGGGCGGCCAAACTGTACGCGCCCTTTCGCATAGTTGACAGCTTCGTTCATTGCGCCTTCTGCAATGCCAAGGGACTGTGCAGCAATACCGATACGGCCGCCGTCCAGGGTCTGCATTGCGATATTGAAGCCCTTGCCTTCTTTGCCCAGCAGATTTTCCTTTGGAACGATGCAGTCAGTGAAAACAATTTCGGCTGTTGGAGAACCATGCAGACCGAGTTTTTGTTCATGCTTACCAACAGAGAAGCCTGGGAAGGAGCTTTCTACAATAAACGCAGAAATGCCCTTGGTGCCTTTGGACTTATCGGTCATTGCAAAAACAACAAATACATCTGCAACATAGCCATTGGTAATAAAAATCTTGGAGCCATTGAGCACGTAATGGTCACCATCAAGTTCGGCAACACAGGTGCCCTTTGCTGCGTCGGAACCAGCGTCCGGTTCAGTCAGCGCAAACGCGCCGACTTTATGACCTTCGGTCAGCATACGCAGGTATTTTTGTTTTTGCTCCTCGGTACCATGCGCAATGATAGGGCCGCAGCACAAGCCGTTGTGTGTTGCAACGATGTCGCCAGTGGAAGCACACTGCTTGCTCAGTTCCTCAATTGCAATTGCGCTGCACAGGTCGTCAGATCCTGCCCCGCCATATTCCTTCGGGACAATCATGCCCATAACCCCGAGGTCAAAAAGATGGTCGATGTTCTCGCGGGGGTAGGTGCAGGTTTCGTCAGTTTCCGCAGCGATGGGCTTGACTTCGTTTTCGGTGAAGCTCTGCATCATCTGGCGAACCAGGTCCTGCTCACGGGTCAGATGGAAATCCATATTCAATTCTCCTTTGATTTTATTTTGCCGGTGCCGGTGAGTGGGTGCTCCCGGCGCTCCGCCTATTTTCCGGGCTTCCAAAAAAGCCCTGCCTGCACACAAAAAAGCACACCGGCAGCCAACATATTGGCTATCGGGGCACGATTCCCTGCGCAGCAAAAATCCAAAACATCACAAGCACTATACAAAACATATGGGTCAAAAAAGCAGCTTACCGAAATGTTTTGCACATATTCCTGTTAAGTTCTGTTTTTCTGCTTTAATATACCATATTTCACCCCATCCGTCAAGCATCAAAATGGCTATATTTCGGCTATATTATTGGGCAATGTCACATCCTCTGCCCTGTTCGCTTACAAAAACACACCATGCTTGATGAATCTGGTTATCTGGTGGCCGCATTCCATGGTTTTTTCTTTCAGCAAAGGCTTTTACTGAGGCTGAAATCATTTTTGTGCACTTGGGTGTTTGTGCAATTCTTCTGCTTTTCAAGCCGCATTTGGTTTGATATAATACAAGTAGATTTTAAAGAAAGCGAAGGCGCAAAATATGGAACAACAAAAAATTGACCGGATCAATGCGCTTGCCAAAAAAGCGAAAACCACTGGTTTGGACGCGGCGGAAGTCGCGGAACAAAAAGCCCTGCGGCAAGAATATATTTCCGCGTTCCGCAGCAGCCTGAAAGCCCAGCTTGACAATACCGTTATCCTAAAGCCGGATGGCACTGCTGCCCCGCTCCGGCAGAAGCGTGACAAATCGTGATACAGCCTGCCCAGCCTGTTTTGTCCGCGCTTGCGCGGCTGGAAAATGCCGGATATCCTGCTTATATTGTCGGCGGCGCGGTGCGGGATGCGTTGCGGGGCATTCCGCCGCATGATTATGATTTATGCACCGCAGCGCGTCCGGAAGAAACGGCTGCTGTTTTCGCGGGGGAACGTGTGGTTGAAACTGGCTTGCGCCATGGCACAGTAACAGTCCTGCTGGATGGAATGCCGCTGGAAATCACTACTTTCCGGGTGGAATCAGGATATTCAGACAAACGCCATCCAGACCATGTCCGGTTTGTACGCACGGTGGAAGAAGATTTATCCCGCCGTGATTTTACCATCAATGCCATGGCTTACAGCCCTTGCCGTGGGTTGGCAGACCCTTTTGGTGGACAAACGGATATCATAAACCATACTCTGCGTGCGGTGCGCAACCCCTATACCCGTTTTTCCGAGGACAGCCTGCGCATCCTGCGCGGATTGCGGCTGGCAGCCCAAACCGGTTTTGCCATTGAAAGCGCGACAGAAGCCGCTTTATTCACCCTTGCGCCCACACTTGCGCAGGTTGCGCCCGAACGCGTCAGCGCAGAACTGCTGCGCCTATTATGCGGGCGCTATGCTGGGCAGATTGTGCGCAAATATACAGATATTCTTGGGGTTATCGTACCCGAACTGCTGCCCATGCGCGGCTTTCAGCAGCATAACGCATATCATCTTTACGATGTGCTGGAACATACTTTGCGCGTGCTTGAACAAATTCCCGCGCAGCCTGCCCTGCGGCTTGCTGCCCTGTTCCATGATGCAGGCAAACCAAATGCTTTTACCATGGATGAAAATGGAGTCGGGCATTTTTATGGGCATCCCAAAATCAGTGCGGCACTCGCGGAGCAGCGCTGCCTTGCCCTGCGCCTGCCTGCTGCCTTGCGGGAAACGGTTGTGTCGCTGGTGCGCATTCATGATGTCCCGATTGAACCAGATCTGAAATCCGTCCGGCGGCGGCTGGCGCAGCATGGCGAAACCCGTTTGCGGCAGCTTCTCATGATAAAAAAAGCCGATTGCGTTGGGCGCGGTACCCATGCAGAATATATTGGGTATTATCAGCAGCTTGCTGCCATGCTGGAAGAAACCTTACGGCAAGGGGCTTGCTTATCGGTGCGTTCACTGGCACTGAATGGACATGACCTGATGGCGCTTGGCTTGCATGGCAAAGCAGTTGGGGAAATGCAGCGCTGGCTGCTCAGCCAGGTGCTGGACGATCCTGCCCAGAATACGGCAGAAAAACTGTCCGCACTGGCACAGACACATATGGAGGAATTATGAAAGAAAAATTTTTAGAAATTTTCCGCGCACATATCACCCGCCGCGGCGCTGATAAGCTGCTGGAATGGCTGGAAACGACTGATTTTTTCATTGCCCCGGCTTCTACCCGCTTCCATGCGGCATATGAAGGCGGACTTGTGGAACACAGTGTCAATGTTTACAATGTGCTGACTGCGAAGCATTTTGACCCGGAAAAAGATGACCCAGAAAGCTTTGCGATTGTTTCCCTTTTGCATGATATCTGCAAAGCCGGTTATTATGCCACCGATTTTCGCAACAAAAAAAATGAACGCGGCGAGTGGGAACGCGTGCCATACTATACCATTGACGACAAATTCCCTTATGGGCATGGGGAAAAATCCGTTTTTTTAATTGAAAAGTTCATGCGCCTTAAAAATGAGGAAGCAGTTGCCATACGCTGGCATATGGGCGGGTTTGATGATTCTGCCCGCGCAGGCAGTTTTGCCATTGCCAATGCGTATGAAAAATATCCTTTGGCAGTCAAACTGCATTTATCTGATTTGGAAGCAACCTATCTTTGTGAACAGCGTCAGGAGGCTTTATGAAAACAAAAGAATTTACCCTGCACACCGCGCGGCAGGGTTATTGCAATATTACGAATACGGTACGCAATGTAATTGCGGAATCCGGCGTACAATCGGGTATTTGTGTGGTGTTCTGCCCGCATACAACAGCTGCAATTACCATCAATGAAAACGCTGACCCAGATGTACAGCATGATTTAGAGATTGGGTTTGATGAAGCCTTCCCAGACCGACGTGTTTTCCAGCACAGCGAAGGCAATTCGGACGCGCACCTGAAATGTTCTGCTGTCGGCGCTTCTGAAACCATACTGATTGAGGATGGCAAGCCGCTGCTTGGCATATGGCAAGGCATTTATTTCTGTGAATTTGATGGACCGCGCACCCGCCGTTATTATGTGAAGGTGATGGCAGATGGATGATATTTTTGCATTCCAGCCGGTATTTGTGCGGTCTGGTGATACGCCAATTGCCTGCTACACTTGGGGACAAGGCAAACCGCTTGTCCTGCTGCATGGCAACGGGGAGGACAGCCATTATTTTGCCAAACAAATCCCGGTTTTTGCTCAGCGGTTCCGCGTCATTGCAGTGGACAGCCGTGGGCATGGGCAATCCGGTTATGATACTCGTGGGCTGAATTTTGACCGCATGGCGGATGACCTCAACGCGGTTTTTGAAGCATTCGGGCTTGGACGTGCCCATATTTTAGGCTTTTCAGACGGCGGCAATCTTGCCATAAAATTCGCCCTCAAATATCCAGATCATGTGGATAGACTGATACTCAATGGCGCGAATATTCATATGCTGACCGGCATTAAACCTGCCACTCAATTGCCATTGTACCCAGTCCTTGGCGCATTAGCAGTGCTTCGCCCTTTTGGGGCGGCGTTCCGGCATAAATTTGATGTGCTTGCGCTCATGGCGCGGGATTATGGCGTAGATTGGGCAGATTTGCGCCGGATTACAGCGCACACTTTGGTCATTGCCGGGGAAAATGATATGGTATTTGATGAGCATTCCTGGCGCATTGCGCTTTGTCTGCCGCATGGCAGGCTGTACCGCATCCCAGGCGGCGACCATTTCTGTGCCGCCAAGCTGCCTGCCCAGTTTAACCTTGCGGTCATGCGTTTTTTACTGGAGGATTTCTCATGAAAGATTTATTTGCCCCGTGTACAGTTGGCGGGCTGCATTTGCGCAACCACATTTGCCGTTCTGCCACAAATGATTACGCAGGCAATCTGGATGGTACGGTGTCAGATATCCAAATGCAAATCTATCAGCAGCTTGCGGAAAATGATGTTGGGTTAATCATCACAGGTCATGCCTGCATTTGCCCAGAAGGGCGCAATGACCCGCGTCAAAATGGTATGTACGATGACCGTTTTATCCCATCACAGCAGGCGCTGACCGCGCTGGTACACCGCCAAGGCGGCAAGATTGTGCAGCAGCTTAACCATTCCGGCGGGCTTTGCCCGCCGGATGTGATCGGCGGCACGCCTGCCGCCCCCAGCCCACTTGCCTATAAGCCTGGGATTCAGGCATACGCCCTTTCTAAGGCGGAGATTTTACGAATCCAAGATCATTTCGCATCCGCCGCAATGCGGGCGAAAGAAGCGGGCTATGACGGCGTACAGATACATTGCGCGCATGGCTATCTGTTTTCTGAATTTATCGATCCGCAAACCAATGAACGCACAGATGAATATGGTGGCAATGCCGAAAACCGTTTTCGGATTGTGCGGGAAACCATCATAAGGGTCAGAAAGGCTGTTGGCGCGGATTATCCCATATTGCTGAAACTCCATGTCAATATCCGCGGGCAGGATGCGGATTTTCCCGCTGCCCTTGCGGATATGCTGCACTTCGCGCAAAGCCAGGGCATTGCCGCGGCAGAACTTTCCGGTTATGACTTTGCTTCACAGCCGCCGGAAGCCCGGTCTTATTACCTCGAACAGTCAAAAACATTGGCTGCACTTCCGGATATCCCCCCGCTAATCCTGGTTGGCGGGCTGCACAGCCGCGATACAATGCAAGGCGCATTAGACGCGGGCATGGCACTGGTTTCCGCGGCACGCCCGTTTATCTGCCAGCCTGATTTTATCCACCGTATCCGCGATGGCGGTATTTCTGCTTGCCGTGGCTGTTATGGCTGTTTCCGCTGCTATCAACAAACCGGCAGGCGATGTGTGCTGCATAAGCCATAACGCTTTAGGCATAGTAAAATACAGCCGCAATGATTTGCGCGCATTGCATAGAAATCTTGCGTTTTTTGTTCCAATTCTCTTGCAATCCGCAGGTTTACTTCTTTGGTGCATCAGGAGTATAATAGATAAAATACATGAATGGTCTAGAAAAGATTGAAAAGGAGCATCAAATATGGCATTTTATTTTTCAGAACCTTCTCGCACGTTTAGTGAATATCTTCTGGTGCCCGGATATTCCTCCGCAGAATGTATGCCAGCAAATGTCAGTCTGCGTACCCCCATTGTGAAATTTAAAAAAGGCGAAACATCTCCCTTATATGCCAACATCCCGCTTGTTTCCGCGATTATGCAAGCCGTATCCGATGATAATATGGCAATTGCACTTGCGAAAGAAGGCGGCATTTCCTTTATTTATGGTTCCCAGTCGATTGCAAGCGAAGCCGCAATGGTTGCGCGTGTCAAAGCCTATAAAGCTGGTTTTATTGTTTCCGATTCCAATATTACGCCGGATATGACCCTTGCGGATGTTTTGGCACTCAAAGAACAGACCGGGCATTCCACCATGGCTGTCACCGATGACGGCACCGCAACCGGCAAACTGCTTGGCATTGTCACCAGCCGGGATTACCGTGTGTCCCGTATGTCCACAGATGAAAAAGTCATTGATTTTATGACCCCGTTTGACAAGCTGATCACCGCCCCGGCAGATACTACCCTGAAAACCGCAAATGATATCATTTGGGATCACAAGCTGAATGCCCTGCCGCTGGTCGATGAGAACCAGCGTTTGGTTTATATGGTATTCCGAAAAGACTATGATTCCCACAAAACCAACACATTAGAATTACTGGACAGCGATAAACGTTATATCGTTGGCGCAGGCATCAATACTCGCGACTATGCAGAACGTGTCCCCGCGCTGGTTGCCGCAGGCGCTGATGTCTTGTGCATCGACTCCTCCGAAGGTTATTCTGAATGGCAGAGCCGTACCCTCAAATGGATTCGTGAAAATTATGGCGATACGGTTAAAGTCGGCGCGGGCAATGTAGTCGACCGCGATGGTTTCCGTTTTCTTGCCGAAGCTGGCGCGGATTTTGTCAAAATTGGCATTGGCGGCGGTTCTATCTGCATCACTCGTGAACAAAAAGGCATTGGGCGCGGACAGGCAACTGCTACCATTGAAGTTGCTGCCGCCCGTGATGAATATTTCCGTGAAACCGGCATTTATATCCCCATTTGTTCGGATGGCGGCATTGTACACGATTACCATATTACCCTTGCCCTTGCCATGGGTGCGGATTTCTGTATGTTAGGGCGTTATTTCTCCCGGTTTGATGAATCACCAACCAATAAAGTCAATGTTGGCGGCACTTTTATGAAGGAATACTGGGGCGAAGGCTCTGCACGTGCCCGCAACTGGCAGCGCTACGATATGGGCGGTGATAAAAAACTGTCCTTTGAAGAAGGCGTAGATTCCTATGTGCCATATGCCGGTTCACTGCATGATAATGTAACCCTTACCCTCAACAAAGTGCGTTCTACCATGTGCAACTGTGGTTCGCTGAGCATCCCAGATTTGCAGCAGCACGCAAAAATTACCCTTGTTTCTGCGACTTCTATTGTTGAAGGCGGCGCACATGATGTTGTGCTGAAAGACAGCGCCATTTCTGCCAAATAAAAAAAGGAGCGGATTTTCCCTTATGAAACGGATTGCCAGCTTTGAGGTCAACCACGATTTGCTGACCCCTGGAATGTATACATCCCGCGTTGACGGCGATATCACCACTTATGATATCCGCATGGTGCGCCCAAATGGCGGCGTTTATTTGCAGCCGGCTGCCAGCCACAGCTTTGAGCACCTGTTTGCCACTTATACACGCAACAGCCGTTTTGCCGCGCATATTATTTACTGCGGTCCCATGGGCTGTATGACCGGGTTTTATTTTCTGGTGCGTAACTTGCCTCCGGCAGATGCGATCGCGCTGGTACAGGAATCCATGGCATTTATCGCCGCATATGAAGGCGATATCCCCGGCGCTTCCCGCGTGGAATGCGGCAACTATCTGCTTCAGGATTTGGAAGGCGCACGGAAAATTGCAGCATCTATGATACCAGTGCTGGACGGCTGGACAGAAGCTGATCTCGTTTATAAATCATAAACCATCAGGGGGAGCAGGTTCCTTTTGAGAACCTGCTCTTCTTTTGCTGTCTGCGCCGTTTTTCTGAAAACTTTTTATCTTCTGCTGCCAATCCCCTTGCAGAGAACTGAAAAACAGGATACAATAAAGAAAGAATCCTATGGAAGGACGAACTTGCCCCCGCATGAAAGAACTTACATTTACCGGGTTTCAGCCCGAAGGGCTGGATCTGCTGATTCAAAACCGTTTGATGGACAGCAAAGATTTCTATGAAGCGCACAAACAAGAAATCCGCCAGCAAATGTCTTTGCCGTTCCAAGCGCTGTGCCAACGTATGACGCCGGATATGCAGCAAATCGACCCGCTGTTTGTCACAACACCATCGCGTATGGTTTCCCGTATCCGGCGCGATACCCGCTATACCAAAGATAAAACATTATATCGCGCCAATATATGGCTGTATTTCCGCCGCCCTAAAATGAACCAATATGACTGCCCACCTTTCTATTATGTAGAAGTTGCGCCGGAATATTGGGGTTATGGCTGCTTTGGCGGTTATGGCAAAGGGGAAATGGAAATTGCCCGCGATATGATCCGCAAAAAAGATAAACTTTTTTTGGAAGCCTATGCAGCCGCGGAGCGCTGTGATATGTTTACGCTGGAAGGCGAACTTTATAAACGCCCCCGTTTTCCTGATGCGCCGGAAATATATCAGCCATGGCTGAACCGCAAACAGCTTGGACTGCAATTTGCTGAAACAAAAGATTATACCCCATTATGGGATGGTTCTTTTGTCCAGCCAATGCTGGCGGCTTTCAAACAGGCTGCGCCATTTTATCATTTTTTATGTGCGCTGCGCGGGCGGACACAGCCCGGAGGTGAAATATGAATTATACTGCGATTGATTTTGAAACCGGCAACGCATACTATACCAGCGCTTGTTCTATTGGTGTTTCTGTTTTTGAAAATAATATACCGGTGCGGCAATATGTGCGGCTCATCCGCCCGCCCGATTCTGTTGGCGCTTTCCACTGGTATAATATTAAAATCCATGGCATCCGCCGCAGTATGCTGACTGATGCGCCGGATTTCAGCACACTTTGGCAGCAAATTAAACAGGATATTGACCACCATACCCTGGTCTGCCATAATGCGGTGTTCGATACGGCGGTACTGCGCAAATGTCTGGAATTTTATCATATCCCTTTGCCGCATTGCCAGTATATCTGCACCGTGAAAGTATCCCAGAAATTATGGCCCGATTTGGAAAACCATAAGCTGGATACCGTTTCCGCCGCTTTGCATATCCCGCTGAACCATCATGAAGCCGGTTCGGATGCTCATGCTTGTGGGCTTATCCTGCGCCATGCGCTGGAAGAATCCGGCTGTCAAAGTGTAGAAGCGCTGGCACAGCAGCTTGGCATACAGCTTGGGCAAATCAGCCCTTCCGGCTGCCTGCCATGCAGCAGTGCAAAAGCAAAATAACTTTACGTTTTGTGCTATCCATCAACCTAATTTTATGATAAAATATAATAAAAAGGAGCGAAAATTTCATGAAATGTTGTTTCAAAGACTATTGGTCCTCAATCCGCACACGCCTTGACCCATCCCAGATTGACCGTGAAGCGATCCTTGCTCAAGTTGCTGTAATGCGTGGGCAGGCTGGCGAGCTGCTTGCTCGTGCCGATGATTTGCTGAGCTATTCCCGTGAAAAAGTACGCGGCTTTTCTCCGTTTGATTTTGCAATCTGCAAAGTTTGCCTGCTGAGCTTTGGCGTTTGGTTGGGTGCTCAGTTTTCAAAATTCTTTAAGCGTTTCCGCGTATTCCTTTTCTTTAGCTTTGTTGCATCGTATATTTATTTGATTTGGCGCCTTTTCCTGAGCGATAACGACGAATAATTTCTTTTTGCCGCTGGTGCAACCGCCCTGCATCAGCGGTTTCCCCATATAATCCCTTTTGGAGGCACTATCATGAAAAAATCCTCCCAAAGCCCCTATTTCAAATGGGGGCTGACTGCTTTTGTTGTTATTATTGCAAGCATTTGTTTCTTTTTCTCAATTTTTAAGATGCAGGGGTTATTCTCTGCCATTGGAAAATTTATTGATATTTTAAAGCCATTCATTTATGGTGCGGTTGTCGCTTATTTTTTGCTGCCCATTTATAATGCGCTTTTTAAAAACCTGCGCCCTGCCCTTACCCGTATGCTGAAATCTTCAAAACGAGCTGCCGCATGGTCAAAAATGATTTCCAGCATTGCAAGTGTTATGCTGTTAATTGTCTTGGTCGCAGCACTGCTTTATATGGTGCTGCCACAACTTGCAACCAGTATTTTGAGCTTAACTTATTCCATGCCAGACTATCCAGCGCAAATTTCAGCATGGCTGGAAAACTTCCTGCAAACCAGCCCGGATATCCAAGGCGCCCTGATGCACGTTTATAATGATTTTTCAGACTGGGTGGTCAAATGGATTCAGGATTCCATGCTGCCTTCCCTGATTATGGTGATGGGAGGCAGTTTGATGGGCACTGTCAATATGCTGAAAAATGTTGTAGTGGGCATTATTATTGCGATTTATATCCTAAATAGCAAGGATTTATTTGCCGCGCAGGCTAAAAAAGCCGCATACAGCATTTTCAGCACCGAACACGCGAATTTGTTCATAAAAAATACCCGGTTCATCCATCGGGTGTTTGGCGGATTTATCACGGGCAAACTGCTGGATTCCCTGATTATCGGCATGATTACCTTTGTGTTTATGAGCTTTTTCAGTATGCCTTATGTTGTGCTGATTAGTGTGATTATCGGTATCACCAATTTTATCCCATTTTTTGGGCCGTTTATTGGCGCTGTGCCCTGCTCGTTCCTTGTGCTGATGGTTGACCCGATGCAATGTTTGTATTTTATCATCTTTATCCTGGTGCTTCAACAATTTGATGGAAATATTCTTGGCCCCAAAATCCTTGGGGATTCCACAGGGCTTTCTAGTTTTTGGGTTATGTTTGCCATTTTAATCGGCGGTGGATTGTTTGGGTTTGTCGGTATGGTGATTGGTGTGCCGCTGTTTGCAGTGCTGTACAGCTTGATTTCCAGTTTGATTGACCGTTCACTGAGCGATAAAAAACTGCCTGTCAAAACGGCATCTTATTTTTATACTGACCATATCGATCCGGATACCCATAAATCGGTACCCTTCCCGACCGAAAAACCTTCGGAAGAAACCGGGGTTTCTTTAAAAATCCGACGGAAACCGCGCGGCAATTCCGGTAAGGAGCCAAAATGAAACGCAAAACAATGATCATTTGGGCTGCGTTGCTACTGCTGGTCACTGGTCTTGCAGAGTATGATATTTGGCAGGAGCGGCAGGATATTCATTTGGTTTCTGTTCCGCCAGTACAGCTTTCCGTTGGGCAAACAGCCGGGATTGTATTTTCTGCGGCAAATGAAACTGTCCATGTTTCGTCATCCAACAGCCAGGTCGCTGCTATGGAGCTGAAATCTGTCCAGCAAGGGCAAGTGGTCTGCCAGGTGACAGCCATTGCGGCTGGTTCTGCCTTGCTGTCTTGCCAAGCGCAGGGCAGGCATTCCCCAGCTTTTGCAATTTCCGTGATTGATCCAGCGGCTGAACAGAATCAAGAAATTGCTGTTGTCGCCAGCCAAAATGGCGGCAAATATCACTTACCGACTTGTGCGTTTGCCAAACGCATTGGGCAGGATAATCTGATTTCTTTTGCCACCCAATCAGAAGCCGCTGCACAAGGTTATACTCCTTGCAAACAATGTTTGGGAGCTCCCTGAAAAAAACCCGTACCGTGAAACAGATCATCCGGTACGGGTTTTCCAGCTTTCAGCACAGTAATTGTACTTTACAAGGTTTCATAGGACACCAGTTCATCCAGTGGAATGCGTGTTTGGTTATGCCGTTCTGGGTCGGCATATTGCTCATCCGCATAACCAATTGCCAAAATATTTACCGGCTCCAAATGCGCAGGAATGGCAAATTGCTGACGCAAAATATCTGGATTAAAATAGCAAATCCATACACTGCCAAGCCCCAATTCTGTGGATTGAAGCATCATATGGTCAGTCAAGATAGATGCGTCAATATCCCCGGTTTGTTTTTGGTCAAATGAGCGCACCCATGCTTTCTGATGATC
>CAXHNU010000052.1:16299-20852 GCA_964017555.1 uncultured Butyricicoccus sp.
CTTGAGGTGATATGATGAAAAACCAGGTATTTAACTGCCCTGTTGAAGCAACTTTATCCTTGATTGGCGGCAAATATAAACCTTTAATCCTTTGGCATTTGTCAAAACAGCCGCTGCATTATATGGAAATCCAACGGCGTATCCCCCGTGCAACCCCGAAAATGTTATCCCAGCAATTACACCATTTAGAAAGCTGCGGTATGGTTCATCGAGAAGTTATCCCAGAGAAACCGCCGAAAACAATATATTCCCTTACCGCATTTGGTGAAAGCATTATCCCAGTGATTGACGCTATGTGTAACTGGGGCACAGATTATTTGAATGGACAAAATAGGCAGCCATCTGGCTGTCATGCGGCAATATAAAAATAAGGCATAACTGTTTGAAAAAAATACAGTTATGCCTTGCTTTTTCGTCATATATTATCGTTTTTGATAGAAAATATGCCCGATGCCGCTTCCGCCAAGGGTAATCACACCATAAAACAGGATATAAACCCATGCAGTGGCGTTGTAATAAATAAAAATCGTTGGTAAAAATAACAGCATTGCAACCATTGGCAGCAACAAGGAAAACCCACGCCGGACACTGTACAGAACAGCACTGCATATGGTAACCAATGGCATTACACACAACATCATGAACATTCCCGACCCAGTATCTCGGATGAAATATGGTAGTAAGTAGAAATTACATCCCAAAACAGTGATATAAATCAGCAGCGCAATTTGTGGCTTTTTCATCAGTTATCCTCCAATATAAACAGTTCTTCTACCGTTGTTTGTAAATAACGGGCCAGCCGCATCCCAAGTTCAAGGGACGCATTATATCTATCATTTTCTATGGCAATAATCGTTTGCCGCGATACGCCTAACGCTTCAGCAAGATCTTGCTGACGATAACCTTTGGCTTTGCGCAATGCTTTGACCCGGTTTTTCATATCCGTACACTTAACAATAATATGGCACTCCCGATTGCTGCAATGACACAGACAATCGCACAAATTAAAATAATGATTTGAAACAGCTGCATGGTTTCATTGGAATCCTCATCATCTTTCACCGCGTTGCGCAGCAGGATAAGCTGTGACAAAGTTTGGATAATAACCCCTGTTGTTAACAAGGCACATGGCAGCAGGTTTATCCTTGTATGGTATGTATATACTTTATAGCTTTCATAAAATGTCCAAATGATTAAAGCAATCACCAGAAAGAAATAGGCATTCCGCTGTGCCTTAAAGGCAATCTGCTGCTGCATTTCATCCATTTTATGAATCCCCAGTTTTTTCAAAAACCGATTCATAAAAATACCTCCTACTCATATTGATGTTACTTTGTATTATATCCGTATGCGCGCAAAATGTCAAGCATACTTTACATTTTTGTTTTGTTATTTTATAAGCGATCAAAAGTAATACTGTATTCCCTGTCTAAAAAATGCACTTTCCCTGTTGACAAATCAAAATCCTGTGGTATGATAGAATAAACAACTACAAACGAAGTCGTTCAAATACAAGAACTGGTGATGAATCATGAAACAATTCCCTGAAAGTGAACTTGAGGTACTGACTGCACTTTGGAAAGCTGATGCACCTGTAAGCCGTCAATATTTAGAACAGCAACTAAAAGAAAAAAACTGGGCGCGGAATACGATAAATACTTATCTTTCCCGTTTGGTGCAAAAAGGTGCTGTTTTATGTGAAAAACGAGGGAATACAAATTATTATTGGGCTGCTATTGCGGAAGCTGAATACAAAACCTTCGTCAGCAAAGCAACGTTGCATAAACTATATCATAACTCGGTTTCTGATTTTGTGATGTCTTTTTGTGATGGCGCATCTCTCAGCAGTAAGGAAATTGATGAACTACAAAAATTATTAGACCGTTTCAAAGGAGGTTCCACATGACTTTGCTCCGCATTTCTATCCCAATGGCAGCAATTATTTTGTTATTTTTCTGCCTGCGGCAAGTTGTAAAACAACATTTTCCTGTACGGTTTTGGTGTACTGTTTGGATACTGTTTACAATCCGGCTTTTAATTCCGATACCAATTACCTTTACGGTGAAAACATCTGCACCTGTACAACCAGCACAACTTGCCCATACCATACAGCCCACAATACAGCCCTCTGCTAACAAACCGGTTGCCATTTCCCCATCGGAAAATATGCCCACGGTACAACCGCCAGCAAACATACAATCCTCCCCAAATGCAGATGTACCAGATACACCAGATATATCCCATTTTTTCTCTTCAATTCGCCCTGAAAATTATATACGATATCTTTGGGCAATCGGTGGGTTGCTGCTTTCCTTGTTAAAACTAAGGCAGTTTATTCAATTCCGGCGGATGATCCATCACGCGAATCCATGCCTGGGAAAATCCGCATTTCTCGCTTTAGAACAAGTGCAGCATGAATTAAATTTACGATACCCTATTGCATTAAAGCAAACCGATTGTATCGCATCTCCCTGTATTTATGGGTTTCGGCATCCCGTCATCCTGTTGACTTCAACCCAATTTACTGAACAAGAACTGTATTATATATTAAAACATGAATTGGTGCATTTTCAATCGCATCATCTTCTTTTCAAAACGTTAATACATTGCGCTTGTATCCTCCATTGGTTTAATCCTTTGGTCTGGTTAATGACCTGGCAATTTGAGCAGGATATGGAGATCTGCTGTGATGAAACTTTGCTGAAATCTGCATCACAAGATATCCGCATGAATTATTGCGAAACCCTACTGCATATTGTGCAGTTTCAGAAGAAACGCAACATATTTTTATCCATCCATACAGGGGGCGGCAATATGAAAAAACGCTTTTCCCATATTTTGAATCCCATTCAACAAAAGCGAAAACCAATTATTCCGGTTTGTTTATGTGTTATTGCGTTAATTAGTGGTATGTTTGCTGGATGTAAAGTGAACCAGCAGCCAACCCAGTCCAGTTTCAGCACAGATATTGCAAATAATGCGGTATCTATTGTTGAACCCGAAAAACCCCTTAACACTTGAATCTGTTATCGCGGAATGTGCAAAATCCCTGCCACGTTATGATTTTAATTCTGGTGATCATAAGCATTATGATATGGATCAAATAGATGCCTACCGAAATAGTTTTTTAGACAGCCGTAAGGCATTAGCTCAGATTCCTGCTTTCACTACATTAGCTGAACGTGATGGGCATAAATATAAAGAAATATACGAGAAAATGCTCGACCAAGGCGGAGATTGGATATATCAATTCGAAAATTCAAGGTATCAATTCAAAGACTCCTATTCAAAAATCTTATGGTATGGATTTGATCTTGATTCTCCAGAATTCAGAGTGATTTATCATTATGTTGAAGCCGTGGCAGGTATAATAGATAGGTTTGGTGAAACTGCTCTTGACGCAATGATGCAGAGCTGGCAAACGCCGTCTTATCCTGGCGAATTGGTTATGAGAACTTTAGATGGTGGCACATTACATTTTGATAAATTAGAAAATATAATGCCTATTGACTCCAATGAAGAACATCGTGAACTTATTAGCGGTTTGGGTTCACCCCATCTACATGGCGATTCTTATCCTGTGAGCTTACTTTGCCTGTTGTATCCTGGTTTTTACCCCTATCCTGACAGCCACATCCTAAACCTGGCGATAGGCGAAAATGGAAAAGAAATTCCCGTTGCTTTCCACACAGGCTTTGAAGAAAATGATAAAGGATTTATTGTCACTTTTACGATGAGATATGAAGATACCACAGAAGAATGGTCATATCAAATAACCGGAGGTGCCGCAACCCCGCTGCATCTGTCTTGTGATTATTTTGATTATTTATCTTTTCCCGGTTTGCAGCATAGCAGCACTTAATACTCATAGAACGTAAGCTTTAAGGGTTTCTGAGTGATCTCAGAAACCCTTAATCTTATGCTGTTCTAAATGTTCCCAAGAAACTGGCTGCCAACCATTCTTGAAACCTTCTGTGTACTGTGCTTCTGCTTCCATATTTATGTAGTAAATCCTTCTATTAACGCCCGGTTCGCAGCACATAGCATATTCCTTTTAGCGCTTTTTGCCTGATTCCTCCTTTTTTAGTATTTTTTCTTTTTATCGCTCTCCATCATTATATCACAGATGCTTTTATTTTGGGATAGGCTTTAAATACTTCATAGCACAAACATGGAGATACTGCCGCTATGTAAAATATAAAAGATGGTTTATATAAAATCCATGCGAAGCCGCAAGCGATGTATGTTCAAGCAGACTGGTTCCTCAATTCGCTGCAATTTGATAAAATCGAAAGGCGAATGGACTTTTTGTAAAACCGAAAAAGTGTGCATTTGCAACAGCATAAAATCCGCTGAAAACATTTGACTTTTATGAATTTTAAAACTTTTAGAACTTGAAAATCGATATAAAGCAATATGCACAAAAAGAAAACTTCTTTTTAGATATAATGCACAATTGCTGTTTCCAAGCCATAAAGGATGTGTAATCCCTTAAGTTTTGGGTGAACCAGTATATAGAATGGATAAAAGAAATGTGTTAAATTATACTCACC
>CAXHNU010000053.1:0-20714 GCA_964017555.1 uncultured Butyricicoccus sp.
ATGCTTTTGTACAGGCGGTTTTGCGCAGTGGTTCACTTGCTGCCGCTTCCGGCGGGGCAACGCCAGCAACGCCAGGATCTTAAAAACAATGAAGTAATCAGCTTACAAGGAGGATTTTTATTATGCCAAATGGTATCCATCCCGGCGCACTTTCTGCGCAGATTGCAAAAGGCGCTTTCAAACCGAATATTTATCTGACCAATATGTCCATGGCGTATTTCCAAAATGCTGACCGTTATGCCGCGAAAAACCTGTTCCCGATTTGCCCGGTGCAGCTTGCCAGCGCTCGGTATTATATTTTCGATAAGGCTTCTCTGCTGCGCGATAACGCACAGCGCAAGCCCGAATTTGGCAAAGTTACTCCGGCACAAATGGGGCAGCTTGACCAGTCCTATAGCTGCAAAGTTGACCAGATTATTGTCGGCATCGACCAAATCAGTACACTGAATTTCCAGCGCACCGGCACACCAGGTGCCGCTGATCCGCGCCGTGCAAAAATCCGTTTTATCGCAGAACAGATGAACCTGCATCAGGACAGGATTTTTGCTGAAAGTTTCTTCAAATCCGGTGTTTGGAGCAACGAATGGACAGGCGGCACAGCGTACAGCGCATCCGGCAAAACATTCATTAAATTTACCGATGATAACTGCGACCCTGTGCGGCTGTTTGATGATTTATGCACCGAAATCGAACAAAGTACAGGACGCCGCCCTAACCGTTTAGGGCTTGGCAAAAATACATACAATGCGCTGAAAAACCATCCTGGTGTTGTGGAACGGGTGAAGTTCGGCGGTTCTACCGCAAATCCGGCAACAGTCAATGAACGTGTGCTGGCGGAGCTTTTCGGGCTTGAAAAAGTCGTTGTACTGTCTGCGATTTATAACAAAGCTGGGCTTGGCGAAGCGGAAGATATGGATTTTATCTGTGATGCAAACGCGGCAATCCTTGCTTATGCAACATCCGCACCTGCAATTGACGAACCTTCCGCAGGTTACATTTTCACTTGGGATATGCTTGGCGATGGGCAATACATGCCTGTGATCCAGTATGAAGGTGAAAACGGAACACATTCAGAATTTATCGAAGGGCTGTTTTCTGCTGATATGAAGAAAACCGGCGATGATCTCGCGGTATTCCTAAAGGATTGTGTGTGATATGGCATATGTAGCATTAAAACCCTGCTGTTTTGCAGGGCAAAAGTTCTGGATTGGCGAAAATGTTCCGACTGAACTTATTTTGCCTGAAATGGCAAGACGGCTGATTCAAATGGGTAAGCTGGCAGAAGTGCCGGATAGCAAATCCGAAGAACCAAACGGCAAGCCAGAGGAATCAGAAAACGAACCAGAACAGTCTGATGGCAAAGCGAAAGATCCGGATGACAAGCCGAAAGAACCGGATGGCAAATCAGAGTCCCCGCCCAAACCACAGCGCAAACAAACAACAAAAAGCAGGTGATTTTCTATGGCAACCTGGAGTTATAATCCACTCAATCTTGCTATTCCAGGCGTGGATAAAATGCGGTTTGAACTTGGCGACACTGCGGTGGGAATGGGTGCCGTTACCTGTGCTTTATGTGATGAGGAATATGCCGCTATGCTTGGACAGCATCCGGATTGGCAAAGGGCGAAACTTGCCTGCCTGCGGGCAATTGTCATGAAACTGTCCTATGAAGTTGATACACAGGCAGACGGTCTTTCTTATGCGCTAAGCCAGCGGTTCCCACGTTGGAAAACCATGCTGGATGAGGTGGAAAAGAAAATGTCGAACCTGACTGCTGTGCCGCGCATACATGGGAAGTCAACTGGCAAACCATATTTTTATGGCGATTTACACGCCAATCCACGGAGATTTTAAGCAATGTTCCATTCGTTTTTACGTCCCGGGCAAGGGTTTCAAAAATTCACTGTTCTATCGCGTCAGGGTAGCATTACGGAAACAGGCAGACCAATTGCTGAAAAATTCACACCCGCCGGACAGTTTATCGGAATCATGATGCGGGCTTCACAAGGTGATGTTTCGCAGTGGAAAGCTACGGAACAATGGAAACAAGATGGACATCCGGTGCTGTATAAAATCATCCAGCGTGGTATTGGCGCATCCGCAAAACCCGGTGATATGTTGGAACTTATGGACAGAAAATTCTATGTTCTCGGCACGCATGATCCGGCAGGGCTTGGGCATTTTTGCATTTATTTTGCGCAGGAAAGGAAGGATTTATCGTGAGTGCAGATATAACATTTCGGCATATCATTGATGATGAAACCCGCAGGCTGACACGGCAGATGAAACGGAACAGTGTGCTTGCGGCAACGCAGCTGCGAAATACAGCGCTGGAAGTCCTTGCGGGCAGCCGCAGCGGGGGACGGAAATATCGTGTCCCGGGCACGAAGAAATATTATACCGCTTCCGCGCCTGGTCAGCCGCCTGCTGTGCGCACCGGCAGTTTCCGAAATAGTTGGAAACCTTCCGCGTTCCAAGCTGGGGAACAGTATGTTTCTCGTATTGAAAGCAGTTTACAGACTGATAACGGCGGATATCTGCTTGGTGAGATTTTGGAAAATGGTACAAGCTGTATGGCAGCACGTCCCTATGCTGAAAAGATTAAGCAATGGGCGCTGCCGCATATTATGCAGATTTATTCTACGCCATATTAAGGAGCAACTATGCTTGAACAGGCAATTTATAAACATTTACTACAATGCAGTGAGCTTGCGCCCTATTTGACCGAATATGCCGAAAAACCGGCAGTATTCTTTCAAAAAGCCCCACCAGATACTGACTTACTTTGGCAGAATGGAGCACAATATGGGCGCATTGTGTTCGCCATTGACGCGGAAGGCGACCCGGCACGGGCAGTTGGCGGCAGGCTTTTTGTGGATATTTTTTGTGAAGTGCCGGAGCTGCCGGAACAGATTGTACGGGAAAAAATTAACGGATATTTCTTTACTGAAAATGGCTGTACAATGGCGGCGCAGTGGGAAGATTCCCGGTATTTTACCGAACAGGGCGACCCAAAAGTAAATGGTGTGACGTTAACATTTTCACTGCTCGCATTCCCACTGCTAACCACTGAAAATCCGGATGTCATAGCGCGGTTTAATGATTGGACAACGCAAAATTTCCCGCATTTATCGGTGATCGGGCTGGATGGTCTGCCGGAAGTCTGGAAACCCGCAGGCAAGTCAGCCGGGATTTATTGGCGTGTCACTTCTGTGGCGCCTGCTGAATGGATTCCCGATACCTGGCAGACAATTTGGCGGACTGCAATTTTACAGGGACATATTTTTGCGCAGGATGTTTCCGCGGCGTCTGTGCTTGCACATGAAATGATTTTCGCGCTGGACCGTGCGAAACATCTTGTAAAATCCGGTGAAACACAAATTATCATCCGGCGCACCCGTGTGGACAATAGTGCAGATGCCCTACACACTGGACAAATTACTGTGGATGCAACATATGCCCAAATCAAACATCCGCCGCAGGCAGACACCCTGCGGCATATTCATTTCAAATAAAAATGGAGGACAAATATCTATGGCAGAAAAATCAGAAAAGAAAACCGATATCCCGGCACCAAAAAAGCTGGAACCAGTCTATTCTATGCAGCAATTGATTGATGGCTATCGTGAATTTGGCACGTCAAAAGCTGTGGTTTCCTGTGCGCTGAAACTTGCCGGGAAGGACAATTTGACCACAGCTGAAGCACGGAAAATCATTGACACATTCCGGCAGAAAGAGGTGAAATAAGATGTCGATTTATTATAAAGAAGGCGAAGAAAAGGTTCGCGCCGGTGTGTACCAGCGTTATTCCAATATCACATCACCCACTGCGCCTGCCGCCCAGGATGGCATTTGCGCGATCCCAATCCGCGCAAGTTGGGGACCGCTTGGCGAAGTTGTAAAAAATATTAACGGCGATTTGAAGAAAAATTACGGCGCTGGCGAATACGGTGACGGGTTTACTGTACCTGCTGCGCAAGCCATGTTTGATGGCGGTGCAACCACAGTTTATACATACCGTTTGGGCGCAGGTGGTAAAAAAGCGGCGCTGAAAGTCCAGGACAGCGAAAGTCAGGACGCGGTTACAGCGACCGCAAAATATGAAGGTACATTCCCGATTGTGCTGTCTATTCTGCCCAAATTGGGCGATACATCCAAGAAGGAAGCTAACATTTACACTGGTACAACTTTGGTAGAAACTTTCGCATTTGACGCGGATACTGCAAATGAACCAGCAAATCTTGTGAAAGCTTGCCGGAACAGCAAATACATTGATTTTGCTTTGGCAGGTGATGGCACAGGCACGCTGGCAAATGTGCCGGAAGCTTCCGGCGCACTCACAGGCGGTGAGGATCCGAAAGTTACAAATGAGGATTATTCCAAGGCGTTTGAAGCATTTGAGCCATTTTATTACAACTGCATTGCGCTGGATATTGATGATGGCGAGGATCTTGCGCTGTCCATGCTGCTGCATGAATATTTGAAAAATGCGCATCAGACCGGCAAACTTGGCATTGCTGTGCTGGGCGAAAAACGTGAAATCGCATTTGAAACACGGCTGAAACACGCCGCCAGTTTCAATGATGAAAAAGTTGTTTATCTTGGTTCAGGTTGGCTGACCGCTTCCGGCGAACAGGATGGCGTACTTGCAATTTGTCAAACAGCAGGCAAAATTGCCGGTACGTCGGCAAACCAAAGTATCACCCATGCTCGAATTAACAAGGCGACAGGTTTGCTTGAAACCTTCACAAATATGCAGTATGAGTCGGCGATTTTATCTGGTATGCTGTTGCCGTCCATGTCAAATGACGGGGATATCTGGTATGATTCCGGTATCAATACGCTGGTGAAACCAGAGGAAAACCAGGATAACGGCTGGAAGAAAATCCGCCGCACCAAAACCCGTTTTGAAATGTTTGACCGTTTGGATCGGGCGCTTTTGCCTAAAGTCGGGCGGGTAAATTGCGATTCTGATGGGATTGGCGATGTCATTCAAACTGGCAATCTTGTGCTGGCTGCGATGGCAAATGAACGGAAACTTTTTGCTGGTGCATCGTTCAGTGTAGAACGTTATGCCGCGGATAGTGCATGGTTCACCATTCAGGCGGATGATATCGACAGCCTGGAGAAAATTTATCTGCATTATCTGTTCCGGTTCTCGCAGGAATAAACTGAATTTTTGATAAAGGGCGGCTATGTTTTGGCTGCCCTTTGTCCTCATAAGGAGTTGAACTGTAAAAATGGGAAAAAACAATACCCTGAATACCGCCGAAGTGATGACCGGCAAAGACGGCAAACTGTTTGTAGAAGTGGGCGGCGTAAATGTATTTCTGGCTGAAGTTGATGAATACAAGGTCACAATGAATGTTGAAACAACCGAAAAACAGCCTGTAGGTTCGATTGTGAAGCACCGTATTCCAACCGGTGTGACTTTCGACCTTTCCTATACCGAAATGGTAGTTCGGGATGACCTGATTATGGAACCACTGCTTGACGAGATTCACGCAGGAAGGCTGCCGGTTTATAATTTCCAGGGCGTAGCCGTGAAGCCGGACGGGCAGGAACAACGTATCGCGTTTAACAATGCTGTGCCAAACGGCGCGTTTGGCTTGATGTCACTGACACCTGGTGAAGTGATTCAGAGAGAGCATACATTCTCGTTAAATTCTATCCCCGAGTTTATTTCTACAATCGCTTCTACTTATCTTGCCGCTGAAGGCTAATCAAAGAACAGAAAGGATTTAACATAATGACTGATAAATTTGAACAGAATGCAGCCGATTTAGGGCTGACCAATGCCGCAGATCCAAAGGGTGCGGAATATGATTTGGTGACTTCCCTGCTGGCAGCAGCCGACTTCCGCAGCACAGAAAACGCCGTAACCGAAGTGGAAATCCGCCGCGCCGGTAAATTTTATTTTGCCGTCCATGTGCATCCCATCAGCGAAGATGATGTGCGTGTTGCACGCAAAAAAGCAACTACACATATGCGCAATCCGCAGGGTGCAAAATATCCGCAAATTGAAAAGGATTTTAACCCCTGCCTGTTTAACAGCTGGCTGATTTATTTGGCAACCACACCGGAAGACCAGCAGAAAATCTGGGGCAACAAATCCGTCAAGGATAAATTCGGTCTGATGGAGAATGTGGAAAGCATTGATGTTTTGCTGCTGCTTGGCGAAAAAACTGCATTATCCGATAAAATCATTGAGATTAGTGGTCTTGATGATGAGGAACAATTTGACGCGGAGGACTACGCAAAAAAGTAATTGACGGCACAGGATTGGGCTTTTTGCTGCATACTGCATTCCAAAATCAAGGTATTGCACCGGGTATTTTAATGGGGCTGCGCACCCCAAATGACCCGGTGCCTGCCGGGGAACGTGCCTTTCTTTTGGCATCCACACAAAAAGCTGTCATGGAGGGCGGCACGCCAATTAAGATTGGTAATTTCGCAAAGCAGAAGGAGGTCACAAAATAATGGCGGCAAAAGTTGTGATTGATGTTGCGGCAAGATTTACCGATCAAGTTACTGGACAGGCGGGGCGTGCGGAATCTGCAATCCGCAAGCTGGAAAAACGCGCAAAGGCGTTAGGGCATACCCGTGTTGCCATTACCCTGCAAACTGTTGACCGTGCCACCCGTGTGCTAAACAACATTTGGACAAATGGCAAACGTATTGCGGGCAAAGTTTGGCGTGCCACAGTTACTGTGCTTGATAAAGCAACCGCGCCAATCCGCGGCATCCTGAACTTGCTGAAAAATCCACTTTTACAGCTTGGCATTGTCATTGGCGTCAGCGGCGGCATCAGCGATGTGGTCAAAACTTACGCGTCATTTGAAGCAAAACTCAGCGAAGTAAAAGCAATCAGCGGCGCGTCGGCAATTGAAATGGAAAAGCTGAATGCAAAAGCCGCTGAAATGGGCAGGACAACAAAATTCACAGCAACCGAAGCCGGGGATGCCCTCAAGTATATGGCAATGGCTGGCTGGAAAGCTGAAGACATGCTCAACGGCATTGAAGGGATTATGTATCTGGCAGCCGCTTCCGGCGAGGAACTTGGCACAGTCAGCGACATTGTTACCGATGCCATGACCGCATTTGGGCTGAAAGCGGAAGAAGCAAGCCACTTTGCTGATGTTTTAGCTGTAGCGTCCAGCAATTCCAACACAAATGTGTCCATGCTTGGCGAATCGTTCAAGTATATCGCGCCGCTGGCTGGCAGTTTGGGATTTACGATTGAAGATACCGCGACTGCACTTGGCTTGATGGCAAATTCGGGTATCAAGGCATCTATGTCTGGCACAGCACTGCGCGGCGCGTTGACTTCCATGCTGAACCCAAGCAAAAAGGCAGCGGCAGCAATGGAAAAGTATGTCATTTCCATGAAAAACCCAGACGGTTCGTCCAAAACGCTGATGCAAATCATGGAAAACCTGCGGGCTTCTTTTGGCGATTTGGATGCCGCGATTTTGAACGCGGATGGCGATATCAATGACAGCGACAGCATTTTAGGGCTTGCAAAAGCTGCTGGAAAGTCAGCGGAACAGATGGAAAAGCTGGAGGCGGTCAGCACATTATTTGGCGATCGTGCCCTGCCTGGGATGCTGTCCATCATTCAGGCAAGTGAAAAGGATTTCAAAAAACTTTCAAGCGCAATTGCCAATTCCGAGGGCGCCGCAAAAAGTATGTCCGAAATCATGCTGGACAACCTGCAAGGTTCGCTTGTCTTGCTGCAAAGTGCCGCGGATGGCGTAAAAAGCAGCATTGGGGAGCGTCTTGCGCCATATTTGCGGCAATTTGTTGAATGGTTGACCGCGAAAATGCCGGATATTCAAAATGCAATTAACCAGATGCTGGACAGTATCGAAGCAAAAATCCAGTGGGTAAAGCAAACCATGCAGGAAATCATGGGAAGCGCGGAATGGAAAGATGCTGATTTATTCGGCAAGGCGAAACTTGTTTGGGATAACCTAATTGCGGAACCGTTTTCGGCATGGTGGGCACGTCATAGCGAAAGCATTAAAACAACACTCGTTTCCGGCATGGCTGAAATTGGCTCGTTGATTGGGCAGGCACTCATTGAAAGCCTGAAAGCAGCATTCCAGGCGCATCCAATTGCCGCGATGATTGGCACGGCAGTGCTTGGTTCCGGTGCGCTGGCAAATATGATTGGGCTTGGCGCAAATGCCGCAACTGCCGGGATGGGTATTATGAATTTCGGTGCAAAGGCTGCAACTGTACTTGGTGCTGGTAAACTTGCTGGTGGTGGCGCATTGACCTCCGGCGCGAATACCGCAATTGCGCTTGGCGCAGGAAACCTTGCGGATGGCGCTTTTTTGAGTTCTGCCGGGCTTTCTGCGATAGGGATTGGATCTGTGGCTGGCGGTGTTGTCGGCGGCGCGGCGCTGTTTAGTGGTGTTAGCGATATGGCGATAGCTGCTAAAAGTCAGAATGATAAAGAAAGAGAAGCGTATGATAAGTCAGCTTCAGCAAAAATCCGTGGTGTTGCAGCAGGTGCCGCGATCGGCGCCGGTATTGGTTCTGTTGTCCCAGTTGTTGGCACTGCGGCTGGTGCTTTGATTGGCGCTGGTATTGGCGGGCTTACCGGAATGTTTATCGGCGAAAAAATCAAATCTGATTATGCCGAAGAAATGAAGTGTGCCGAAAAAGAAACCCGTGCTTTTGAACTTGCCGGAAAAGCGGCGAAATTCAGCAGTTCGGAACTCAGAGACGCATTGCAGGATACTTCTGTTTCCGCGGAAGAATTTGAAAAGCTATTCAATAAAACAGTGGCAGATGATATGCGGAACCATTTCGGTACACTGCGTATGACTGCGGCTGAGGTGAAAACTATTGCATCGAATATTGCAGATATTGGGGATGCTTCCGGACTGGATACATTCCGGCAGGCTTCCGCAAACGCGGCAACATCTTATGCTGAAATCCAGAACACCATCTCCGGAATGGATAAGCTAAACTGGAAAATTGGCACTGGATTAAAACTAGACGAATCCGAATTGGACGAATATAAAGCCAGCCTGCGTGATGTTTATACAAACGCAAAAAAATATGTGGAAAACGCGCATTTTGAATCCACATCGGCAATCAAACTGCTGGTTGGCGAGGACAGCGAATTTGATTTTTCTTATCTGAACAATACGTACAAAGAACTTGGAACCCATCTGGATAACTGGAATAATGAATACACAACGGCAATCAATATCGCGCTGGAAGATAACATTATCACTGGCGACGAGCAAAAAATCATACAGGATATTCAGGATAAAATCACAGCAATTACAGATAAGGTTGCAAACGCCGAAACCACTGCCAGTCTGAAGGCTTTGAAAATCAAATATGGCGGCGCTGCACTCGACCAGGAAAGTTTTGCGGCATTGCAGACAGAACTTGCCCAGCAAGTACAAACTTCCGTAGAATCATATGATGAAGCGTTGAAAGTTGGGCTGACTGCGCTGGAATTGCAGAAAACAGATCCAAATTTCGATGAAGGTAAATATAAAGCACAATTTGATGCACTTATAGCAGATTACAATAAAAAAATATCGGATTTACAGCTTTCTGCTGAAAGTTTTCAGCTGGAATCCATCGCGGAGGCTTACGACAAAGAACTGGCAAATATCCTGCCGCAAATTGAAGGGACAACCGCAGAGAAACTGCAAACCGCGCTGAATAACGCTTTGGCAAACGGTATGGATTTTTCGAAAGTTGATATCCCGATTGCGGCGAAAATGTTAGGCTTAGATGGTTTAAGCGCAGAAGTTCAAACCGAAATTGTGGGATTGCTTGCATCTGTGGCAGCAACCCTGCCGCAAAGTGCAGCTGAAAGTATCACCAGCGCCCTTTCAAACAGTAATATGGGCGATGCTGTTATGCAGGGCATGAATAACAGTCTTGCAAATGCAGACACTGGCGCATTCAGTACCAGTGTTTCCAATATGATTGGCACAGCATTAAGCCTTAGCCCAATTGCACTGCCGCAAATACAACTCCCCATCGCGCCGCAAATTGCGTCCGGCATTGCCGCACAGGACTTTTCCCCGTGTGGTACAGCGGTCGGGACAGGGGTTTCCAACGCCTTAAACACCATGAATATGTCGCCGATTGAAAGTGCGGTTAGTACCGTGAAAACCAATACGGGAAATGCGATCAACAGGAATTTTGCGTCTGGATTTGATACCACGACAACTGTCCGGGTACGGGCAAATTATCAACTGATGAATCCAACATTTTCACTGAATGCTGGCGGCGCTTCCACACAGGCAACTGCAAATATTACCCAAAGTGCGGAAGGGCGGATTGTAAACCGTCCTTTGCTTTCCTGGGTTGGAGAAGATGGACCGGAAGCCATTATCCCATTAGGTTCAAAACGCCGTGGGCGTGGTTTGGAACTTTGGGAACGTGCAGGCAAAGCACTTGGTGTGCGGGAATTTGCAGATGGCGGTATTGTGGGAAGTGGTACACCTTTCCGTCCGCCAGAACCAGCAGAAAACCACCCAGTCAGCGGCGGCGGAAATATTTCTGTGAAGGTTGAAGGCAATACATTTCAAATTGATATTCATGGCGGCGAAGACAATGCGGTTTCCGTTTCTGCCGGCAAAGAAGATGAAATCACCAAAAGAGTTGTAAACGCTATCCAGCGTGGGCTGGAAGAAGAATTCCGGAATATACCGATGCGCGGAGGTGTAACCACATGATTCCAGATATCTATATCACTGAAACTTCTGCTGCACAGCAGATACGCATCCCGTGGATACCAGACGAAATCCATTTCACATCCAATGGCACACGGTTTGCCAGTTATGATATTCTTGACCGCGGCGAAGTAAAAATCCCAGCCGGTGCGAATATTCACGGCTATTCATGGGAAGGCATCCTGCCAGGGCTGGATCACTTCCCAAGTGGCGCACCTTTTCTGCGTTCTGTTGTTGATCCGCTTTGGGTGCAGCAGGTTTGGAGCGGCTGGCGTGAATATGGCACACCTTTGCGATTGCTTGTGACTGGCACACCAATCAATCATGAAGTGTATCTGGAAGATTATGATGTAAAGTACGCTGGGGCTTTCGGCGATTACGAATACAGCATTTCTTTTGTGGATGCGCGAAATATCACGATTGGCGTGACCGCGCCGCCTTCTGCCGCCTCTGAGGGTGCGCCAGCGCCAACACGCCCCGAAACACAATCTTCTGCCACATCTTACACTGTGCAGGAAGGCGATACACTTTGGATGGTTGCCCAGCGGTTTCTGGGCAAAAGCTCCCGATGGCCAGAAATTTATGAGCAAAATCAGGCAATTATAGAGCAGGCAGCAATATCTTATGGCAAGAAATCCAGCAGCCATGGGAATTGGCTTTTCCCAGGGACAAAGCTGCAAATCCCGCGATGATTGAGGTGGTTTCCATTGGCATCCAAACAAAATCCGAAATACACTTGTGTCCTTGTTGCTGCGAATGGTGCAAAATATGACCTTAGCAATGTGCTGCTGGAGATTGAAACAACTGCCGGAAAAACCCGTCTTGCCGCTTGCGCTCGCGTCAAATGTTTTAACATAAAGACTGATAATGGCTTGCTGCGTGGGATTGTTTCTGTGCGTGACAGGCTATTCCTTTATGCCGATGATGGCGAACAGGCGGCGGAGGTTTTCCGTGGGTTTGTTTGGACAATCAATTATACCAGCCGGACAGAAAAGGAACTCACGCTGACTTGTTATGACAATCTGATTTATTTTCAGCAGTCCGAAGATAACCGGTATTTCCCAAAAGGACGCAGCACAAAAAGTATTTGTCAGGCGTTGTGCGAAAGTTGGGGCATCCAGCTTGACTACACATATGACAGTATTACCCATGATAAAATGCCGCTGAAAGGCAGTTTATCTGATATATTTCTGTCTGATTTATTGGACGCTGTGAAAAAGAAAACCGGCAGGCGGTATGTGATGCGTTCTGTTGGGGATGTAATAAAAATTGCGCCTGTAGCTGAAAACAGTACAGTTTATACATTAAAACGGCTGGAAAATGTCATTTCTACTGCATCAGAAACAAGTATGGATGATGTTGTGACAAAAATTATTATCCTTGGAAAGTCAGACAGCAACGGACGCAGTAAAATTGAAGCGACAGTAAAAGGCGATACGGCGAAATACGGCACATTGCAAAAAATCCAAAACAAAGATGAAAACACCAGCCTTGCAGATGCAAAACGGGAAGCCGAAACCACAATAAAAGAAAAGGGGCATCCGATGGTTTCTTATGAAGTCAGCGCGATTGACATTCCATGGCTGGCGCCTGGCGATAAGGTTAATGTCGCTGCCGGGGACATGGTTGCTTCTTTTCTTGTAACCGGGATTTCCCGAAGTATTACTGATACCAAAAAGATTATGCAGGTAACTTTGGAGGATTTATCGTGAACGAAATGACTGCTTTTGCAAGCCTGATTGCCGGGCAGATACAACGCACAGTACAAGCAGAAAAACAGGATGTTTTAGAGCCTGGAACAATTGGTATGGATCTGTATTTATCTGTTCATAGCCTAAAAGACCGCATCCCACCAGAAGAATATTTGCGTTGCGGACATGTGGGAAACTTCCGCGGCGGCGAACAGGTTCTGGTGGCATGGCTGGGCAACCAGCCCGTGATTATTGGCATTCTCTAAAAAGCAAAAACCGGGGACTATTCCCCGGTTTCATCCTTTAAGTATTCAACCAGATCCCCTGGTTGGCAATCAAGTGTTGTACAGAGTTTATCAAGTACATTAACAGGTATATGTTTTGCTGCGCCAGTACAAAGTGCTGAAATTGTTGGCAGGCGGATTCCGGTCTTTTCGGCAAGTTCCTTTTGCGTCATTTCACGCAGAGCCAACATTACTTTGACACGAAATTTAATCATGGCAGTCACCTCTCTATCCATTATACACGATATTCGTATGTTTGCAATACTGAAAACGTAAAAATAATTTATAAAATTTACGAAAATAGTATTGACTTAATACGCTATTCGTATTATAATAGACTTGTAAGGCAAGGACAAAACCCTTTATGAAAGGAAGCGAGGATATGGAAGACATGACCGCAAAGGAAATCAGCCGTTTGATTGATTGGCTGAAATCTAAAAACATGACGGACGCAGAAATCATCGACTGCTTGAAAGAAATCAGTAAATAAAATTAAGCCCCCATCCGCGAACCGAACAGGAGCTTAACTTTTATTCAATCAACAGCCGGGAGCCTTACCCCGGCTGTTCTCATTACCATTATTATAACCGTGTAAAACTGAAAATACAAGCCTATTTTAGGAGAAAGCATCTTTAAGGTGTTTTCTCTTTTTTATGCGCAAAGGAAGGTGCTTATGGCAGATAACCTATTCCCGGAAAACATTTTAACTGCTGAAATTACGGATACAAAAAAGACTGTCGGCTACCGTCCGGGGCTGCTGTTTGACTGTGAAACAGGTGATTTTGTACAGGATGGCAAACATCGTATCCAGGATGCAGATGGTACCCAATCATGGGCAGATTGGTGTCGGTTCTGCCTAATGACGGAGCGGTATCAGCATCTTGCATATACAACCGATTTTGGCATTGAAACGGAAGAAGCCTTTGCCGCGGAGAATCGCGAAAAAGCGGAAGCCCTGCTTACCCGTCAAATTACCGAAGCGCTGAAAGCTGATCCATATGGGCGCACAGCATATGTAGAGGATGTAAAATTCTTTTGGAGCACGCCGGATGCTGTAGAAGTGATAGTCACAGTTTGCGGCATTGACCGTGTCAGCATTGACGTCACCGCAAATCTGACAAGGAGGTGAACAAACCTTGAGTGAAATCCCTTTCCCATCATTTTTGATGGATATGGACGTTGACAAAATACATAGTGAAATGTTAAATATGCTGCCGGAAAATATGGACAAAAGCCAGGGGCAGCATGCCTGGAACCTAACCCGTCCTACCGCGTTAATCACAGCGCAGCTTTGCCAGCAGGTTTTGCCCAATGCTTTGCGGCTGATATTTCCTTTATATGCGGATGGCGAATGGCTGGACTGCCATGCAGAAATGAAAGGTATTGCCCGCCATGCGGCAACAGCGTCAGCTGGTATATTGTCGCTGGTTGTAAAGCCGCCGCTTGATATCCCGGCAGGGACGGAATTCGCAACAGCTTCCGCTGATGGCCAGCCTTCCGTATCCTTCCGCACCACAGAAGACCGTCGTGCAGAAACTGAAAACTTTTCTGTCCCTGTTAAGTGTACACAAATTGGGCTTATCGGAAATGTGCCGCCGCACACTGTTGTATTCAAAATTACACCACTTGATGGCATTTTATCAGTCGATAATCCAGAAGCTATGACCGGCGGCACAGAAACAGAAAATGATGAATCGTTACGGACACGGGTTGTGGAATATGACCGTTCTCGTGATACTTCCCGCGTTGGTTCTATCGCAGATTATCGCAGGTGGGCGCTGGAGGTTGATGGCGTCGGCGGCGTGACGGTTATCCCGACACCGGATGACAGCGGGCTGGTTACAGCCGTCATTACAGACAGCAATGGCGGACCTGCAAATAACGCGCTCTGCCAGGCAGTTTATAACCATATCATGGCACCCGACAGCCCATTTGAACGGCTTACCGCACCCAATGCGCGGCTGAAAGTTGAACCGCCTGAAACTGTCACACTGAACCTTTCCGCAGAAATTGAACTGAATGCAGCGGCTGCAATTGATACAGTGAAAATGTTGTTTATTGCGGAGGCACAAAAATATCTTGCGGTTGCCAGAACAGATGGGGAAATCCGTGTCACACAGCTTGGGAAAATCCTTGCCGGGACAGAAGGTGTATACGACTACCGGAATTTAACTGTCAATGGCGAAGCCGAAAACATCCCACTGACTGCCACACAACTGCCACAAATCAGCCGTGATACTGTCCGGTTTACTGAGGTGGATGATCTATGAGATACCGTACAGAACTGATGGAAGCCATTTTGCAAAGCCGCCATGCACAGCAAATGATTGACTTTATTGCACCTGTTTATGGCGAAAGTTTCACGGCGCTTTGGCTGCTGGAGGTGATCGGGCGTGTGCTGGACAACGCCACCGGCTATGGTGAATCGCTGGAACAGCAAACTGTGCCGCAAACAGTTTCCTGGGCGATTGATTATTGGGAGCAGGAATTTGGTATTTTCCCTGATCCATTTGAAACATTAGAAGAACGCCGAAATAACATTTTAACAAAACTTGGCGCGGCACCGCCAGCAAATCCATATATGCTTGCCGCGCTTGCTGAAAGTATTGCTGGTGTCCCTTGTAAAATCATCGAAAATGTATCAAAAAACACGTTTATTTTAGAAATGTATGGGCTTTCACCATCCAGAATACGCGCAGAAAATGCGGTATGGCGTGCAAAACCTGCCCATCTTTTTATGCGTGCTGCCTGCCGGTTCCCAAATATTATTTTTACAGAAGTACCGGGAAATTTACTGCTTCGTACTTTGCATATTGGGTTTCGTATCCCGTTTTATGGGGATTTTGTCGAACTAAATGGCAGAAAACGTCTTGATGGCGGTTGGATACTGCATCAGGCAAGACCAGGTTTTGATTTTCCCTATTTCCAGTGCAGGATGTATGTCAAAGAAAATTATGGCACAATGCCAGCTGGGCTTCGGTACCGTGTGCGGGTGCATCATGATTATGGTATGCTGCAAACAACATTATTACTGCTTAAATATTTTGCATTTCTCCAAAATTCTTGCGGTGGAATACAGAATCATGCGCAGCTGCAATTGGGGGTTGTAAGTCGGAATCATCATGCAGTAAAACTGCCGGAAGTCAGGTTTCATACTCGGTTTGCAAACTGCTGCGGTTCGATGCACGGCACATTACAAAAAGGCAGCATCCGGAAAATGAATGGCAAATACAAATTTGATGGCTCAATAACATTCAGCAAAACACAAAGTTCAAAGGAGGAAATTTAAAAAATGGCTGATGAAAAAATCATGACGGTAGTGACCGATTATCGGCGCGAAATGCTCTGTAAAATTACCAGCGGCGCAGTGGATACTATCCCAAAAATTACGCATATCGCGTTTGGCAGCGGTGGAGCAGACTGTGCGCCAACTGGTACACAAACTGCACTGAACCAGGAGGAAGGACGTTATGAAATTGACAGTGTTACCTATCCCAAACCGACTACTGCACGTTATACTGTGACCATCCCGGAAGATGATCTGGCGGGAGTTTCAATCAGCGAAGCCGCACTGGTGGATGAATCCGGCGGGCTGTGTGCAATCCGGCATATGCTGCCCAAAGGCAAGGATACAGGTGTGACTTTTATTTTCACTTTTGATGATGAATTTTAATGAAAAAAGGTGCTGAACATGAAAGAACAGACCTATTCACTGCCGGAAAATCCGGCATTCCATGACGAGATCCGCAGGCTGCAGCGCAGGGATTATGCTGATGCGGAAGATACTTTTAACCCGCTGATCCAAATGATTTTGGAAAATATTTTAGCGGTAAAAATTCTTTTGCAGTCGCATGACGTGGATGGAAATGCCCATGCAGATATCCGGGATTTGCTGGGCGGTGGCGTTGGCGAACTCAAGAGAATCCTTGACGCGCATACTGTAAATACAGACAATCCACACCAGACAGATTATACACAAACCGGCGCGGATAAGGCGGGCAGCGCAGCGGCTGTACTGGAAAAACTGGGGACACATAACACAGATGAAAAAGCGCATTCAGATATCCGTGCATTGGTTGGCGGCGGGTTAGACAAACATAATTCAGATGGCAACGCCCATGCGGATATCCGTGCGCTGCTGGGCGGCGGCGTTGGGGATTTGGGAAAAAGTTTGACTGCACATATAGAAAATAAAAACAATCCGCATGGCGAAACTGCGGCACAAATTGGTGCTGTTCCGGCGACAAATGGGACGGCAGAATATGCCCGTGGACTGGCAACAGCACGTACCATCCGTACCAATTTATCCAGTTCATCTTCTGCAAGTTTCAATGGACGGTCTAACATTTCGCCTGGTGTGACCGGTACGCTCCCAGTAGCCAATGGCGGGACTGGGCAGTCTGGCTATGTGTTTAATGACAGTTCTACACGCTATCGCGGCACGCAATTGCTGGGCTATACACCTTCATCGGTGCCTAATGGCTGCATTGCGCTTGTATATATCTGATGGGTGGTGATGAAACTTGCCGGTTTATATGGGTGAAAATGGTGTGGTGCGGCGGGCGAATAACATTTATGTTGGTGTGGATGGCGTGACACGGAACATTTTGCAGGGGTTCAATGCGGTAGGTTCTGCCCGGCGGCAATTCTTTGGCAGGTTGGATGATGTCAGTTATGTTGAATTGTGCCTATCCGAAATCACCGTACAGTTAGTAGACTCCTCCGGAAATTATACAGACGTAATTGGAAACACGCTGGCAGTAGCAAATCAATATGGCGGCGTAAGTATTTCCGATACGACTTTTCGCGTAACCTGCAATACAATCGGGAAAAGTGTTGAACTATACGGCTCCTTTTATGTGCACTTTCAGGATGGGCGCGAATATCCCCTTGGCAATCTTGTGAGCTTCGATAGAATGTATGGCGCGTCAGTTTCATTTAGTGTAAGCTGGGCGAATAGTTTTACCAGATCATCCTCTGGTTCTGGCAGATGGTCTGGTAATGGCGGTTGGTCCGCGTATTGTTGTGGAAGCACTCCAGATATTGATTATGTGGACACATATGCCTCCGGTACATTTTATCCCAGCATATCAGGCAATGCTTTGTCAATAAGGGCCGCAATCTATACTGCGAATGTTCCGATAACGACTTACACAGAAATGACCCTTCCTTCTTACATCGCCATTGATGGGCATTCTATTCCGCTTGTAATCAACAACCAATTAACTTAAACGAGGAGGATATCTATGACAATCTTACTGACAAACGGCTGCACACTGGACTGTGAAGGCGTCCACGGCAGTCCGGTAAATTACCAGGGTGTTACAAGGGATTGCTTAACATTTTTATTCAGCCCCAATACCAGCCTGGATGACTTGCTGAAATTATTCACGCCTGAAAACTGTGCAAGGATTACGGTGAAAGATGATTCTGGTACGTTTATCCATGAAAATTATACGATACGTACTGGCGTGGGCAAAGGGTACAAAGAACTTGCAATGCATGGGATGTCTGGCGCTGGCGGCACGGTTCAGGAGGAAGAAAAACAAGTTTGCTGGGTTTCCATGGCACAAAGCACACTGGCGGAACGTACCCTGCAAAACCAGCAGGACACGCTGGATTCGTTGATTATTTCTGCGTTAGAACCATAAAAAGGAGGAAAACATTTATGTATGAATCCATTAAACGGCTGTATTTATCCGGCAGGTTAAGTAAAACAGGCGTACAAGCCGCTGTGAAAAAGGGCTGGATTACCAATAAACAGGCGAAGGAAATCTGCGGGGAGGCATGACCAATATGGTTGAAACTATCTACGAATTGCCGGAAACACCTGCATATCATGAAGATATTCCGAAATTGACACAGGATGATCCGGTGGATGCAGATGAAGTTGTCAATCCGCTGATTCAAAAGGTATTGGAAAATACCCATGCAGTGAAAAAGAAATTGGATGGGATTCAGGCATCCAAAGGGCAACCAGACGGTATTGCCGGTTTGGACAGCAGCGGAAAGGTTCCTGCGGCGCAGTTGCCGGAAATTGATGTGAGCGGGTCTATCAACGCGCATAATACCAGCAATGCGGCACACAGCGACATCCGAGGGCTAATCAGCAAATATAAGCCGCAGTTTTTCCCAGTCACAATCCCAGCGACAAATGCTGGTGTGGTTGGATCGGTTTCTGGTACGTTTCCCGCTTGCACAGCGAATGAAACAACTTGCATTGTAGATGCTGCGCCTACGGATGCCAGCCAGGATGTTTTCCATGAATGCGGGTTTTGGCTGAAATCTATCAGCCCTACTGGATTTACTTATACCGTGGACAGCAACTTAACTGCCGCGATGACAGTTTATATTACTGTGCAGGAGGTGTGACAACATGATTTTTAACAGGCGATATCAGCGGATTTTGCGGATTGCCTTACCTGCACAGGTTGGTACACTAACTTATAATGGACAGACGCAAAATCCTGTTTGGCAAAATTATGACCGCACGAAAATGACAATGAATGGCGTAACCAGCAGTGTAAATGCCGGGACATTTACCGCGATATTTACACCGAAATCCGGCTATTGTTGGGAAGATGGCAGCAGGGAAGCGAAAAATGTGACATGGAGTATTGGCAAAGCTGCTGGCAGCTTGTCGTTTAGCGCAACATCCGTGGCGATCAACATTTCTGCACTTACCAAAACGATTACTGTCACCCGTGCAGGTGATGGCGCAATTACGGCAACCAGCAGCAATACTTCGGTTGCAACTGTCAGTGTTTCCGGCACGACTGTTACGATTACCGGCAAAAATAACGGCAGCGCGACGATCACAGTCAGCGTTGCGGCTGGCACAAACCATACAGCAACAAGCAAAACCGTAAGTGTAACAGCAGACTTGCCAAGCAGGACGCTTGCAGAGTGTACACCTGCACAAATTCAGGCAACAGCAAAAGCCGGACAAGCGCCGAACTGGTGGAATGTTGGTGATAAAGTGCCGATTAAACTTAGCGGCACGGTTGGCGCATTGACACTGAACGATACATATTATGCTTTCATTGTTGGGTTTAATCATAATGCCAGCATCGAAGGCAACAACACGATTCATTTCCAGTTTTGCACTGCTGATGGAACAGATACTGCATTTATCGATGCGGGATATAGCAAGTCGTATTTTAATAATAACAACGCTCGATTTGTGATGAACACCATAGAAACAAACGTTGGCGGCTGGAAAGATAGCTATATGCGCAATACCATTTGTGCGCAATTTTTTAACGTACTTCCTGCCGAGTGGCGAAGCATAATTGCGCCTTGCACGAAATACAGCGACAATACTGGTGGCGGCAATGATACTGCAAGTTATGTTACCAGTACGTTAGATAAAATCTGGCTGTTATCTGAATTTGAAGTATACGGAACTAGAACATATGCAAATAGCGCGGAGAAGAATTACCAAAAGCAATACGATTACTATAAAAGTAATTATAAAGGAAAAAGATGGCTTGATGGAGAATATTGGATGGTAGGTCACTGGTCACTGCGCTCGGTCTATAAGGGAAACATAAGCGGCTTTTGCAGTGGATACTCAAACGATAATCCGCGCTACGTTTCCGGGGATCACTCATGTATTTTCGCTCCGGGCTTCATGGTGGCGTGATATGAAATATATTACACACAAAAGATTCAAGGCGCTTGCCCTCTGTGGCGAACGGCTCAACCTGCCGTATGGCACGGAGCTTCTTGCCGATGGCGATATTATCACAACATTGGACGGAAAGGCAGTTTGCAGCTGCACCAGCGAAAACGCAAAACAGCATTTTGCCCGAAACGATGATGGGCATGGACTGGAACGCGGCAGGCTGACGGCGGCTATTATCAAAACACTGGCAAGTCATCCAAGCTGCTGGGACAAAGTTTGGGCTGATGCAGTATGCCGGAAATACAAACGCGCTGACCATACCGATACCTGGCTTTGGGATCACGATTTTTACAATGCGGATATGAACGACCTGCGGTATATTGCCGGTCTGATTGGA
>CAXHNU010000054.1:0-20224 GCA_964017555.1 uncultured Butyricicoccus sp.
CCCCTCGCTGCAATGTTACTGCGGATGTTATCTTTTAAGAATCTGCCGCATTGCTTAATGGTTTTACGGATGTACCAGTATAATAATGGGTTAAGATCTCCTGATATGTTTTGCCTTGTTCTGCCATATATTTTGCGCCATATTGACTCAGCCCAACGCCATGTCCATAACCAGTGGTTAAAAATGTAATGCTGTCTTTATCCGTACGTAATGTGAAATTGGTAGAATTTAAACCGAATGCCTGCCGTAAATCCGTTCCCGAAACTTTTACGCCGCCCACAGTTGCTGTTTTAATCCCACCTGCCGCAGACCGTTCACTGGCTGTAAACCAAGTATCCGGTGTGCCATCCAGTTTGGCTGCTGGCAATGCTTTTGCCATAATTGCACGAAATTCTTCCGCGGTAAAATGGGCTTCGCCTTTATATTTGGGACAAGCTTCCCCGCCAGGGCTGTCCACTGCCTGTAAATATGGGACATCATTTCCCCAAACATCGGCAGAAGATTCTGTTTTTTCCGCTGCCGCGGCGCTGAATACCGCAATAATTGGTTTGTCTTCATATAAAACGACTTCGCCTGCTGTGCTGCGGACTGCCTCTAAAATTGCGTTTTGATAGGTTTCCGCGCCATTGCCCCAACGCCCGCTTGCTTCTGCTGCCAAATCAATATAAGCGGCACAGTGATGATAATCATCACATACATCCGCTTCGCGATGGGCTTCCGGACGCCCAGATGCTAATTTATAAGCGGCATAAGTCCGCGCCGCAACCGCCTGCGCTTTCAGCGCTTCCGGCGGGAATGTCGGCGGCACTTCTGCCGCGACAACCCCTGCAACATAATCTTCCAGATCCATTTGCTGCGGCGTACCGTCGATTTGTACCATAATCGAAGTGCCGCTGCTTTGTGCTGCTGCGGCAGGTTCTGCATAGTCAGATCGGCTATCTTGCGCCATAGCATCTTGATGGGGGATTTTCATCTCACCGCTGACAAACGGCAGAGCATAAATAAATCCGGTTAAAACCACGCCAAGCAAGATAACTTTTCGCATTTTTGTCCTCCTTTGTTTTCATACTGGTCATAATTTCAGTGCTTTTACAGATTGACTTCTTTGCAGGAATGCTTTACAATAAATTCATTACACACAATCGAGGAAAGGAGTATACGCCATGTTTACCCAAGAGATGGACAAACAGGTGAACCCTGCTATTGTTTCTACCTTATGCGAAAACCTTGCGCCATATAACCATATCCGTACAGAATTATTCAGCCGCTATGGTGCAAAACGCGGTTTGCGCAATGCCGATGGCACTGGCGTGCTTGCCGGTATTACACGGCTCAGCAATGTCCATGGCTATTTGCTCAACGAAGGGGAACGCGAACCAATTCAAGGCAAGCTGTCTTACCGGGGCATTGATTTATATGACCTTTTATATGGGTTTGAATCTGAAAACCGCTTTGGTTTTGGGGAAACCGCATTCCTGTTGTTTTCCGGTGAACTGCCAACCCAGCAGCAGTTAACCGATTTCCGGCATACCATTGGGGAATGCCGTGAACTGCCCAATAATTTCACCGAAGATGTCATTATGCGTGCCCCAAGCCCGAATATTATGAATAAATTAGCGGCTGCAACCTTAGCGCTTTATTCCTATGACCCAAACCCTGATGATACATCAACGGAAAATTTAATGCGGCAATCAATGAGTTTGATTTCACGTTTTCCTGTGATTATTTCTCATGCGTACCAGGCAAAACGCCGTTATTTTGATGGCGGTTCCATGTATCTGCACAATCCTGATCCTGACCGTTCCACAGCAGAAAATATTCTGCATTTGATCCGTCCGGATGGGAATTATACCGATGCAGAAGCCAAACTGCTTGACCGTTGTTTGATTATCCATGCGGAACATGGCGCTGGTAACAACTCTGCGTTTGCAACCCGTGTTGCGTCCTCTTCCGGTACGGATACATATTCTGCCATTGCCGCGGCTGTTGGCGCATTAAAAGGCCCACGCCATGGCGGTGCAAACCTGAAGGTTTGTGAAATGTTTGATGATATCAAAGCACATATCAATGATTGGGAAGATGAAGATGCAATTTATGATTATTTGCTGAAAATCCTGCGCAAAGAATCAAATGACCATTCCGGGTTAATTTATGGCATGGGTCATGCGGTTTATACATTAAGTGACCCACGTGCGGTTGCATTAAAATCAGCAGCGCGTCCTGTTGCGGAAAAAACCGGGCATCTGCCGGAATTTAACCTGATTGAAACGGTAGAACGGCTGACACCAAAGGCATTTGCGGAAATCCGTGGTGATGATGTCAAAGTCATGTGTGCCAATGTCGATATGTATTCTGGGTTAGTTTATCAGATGCTTGGTATTCCCCGGGAAATGTTCACACCATTATTTGCGGCTGCAAGGATTGCAGGTTGGCTTGCCCATCGCATGGAAGAAGTCGCAACCGGCGGTAAAATTATCCGTCCGGCATACAAGCCGCTATCAAAGGACAAAAAATATATCCCCATTGCCAGTCGCTGACATGGAAAAAACGGGCTATTCTTAGGATAGCCCGTTTTTGCTGCATTTTCTGCCGAAAAGAACCGCTTTCAGTGCATAAATCTTTTCGATTTTAGATGCAAAAAACCGCCCGATTACAAAATCAGGCGGTTTTTTTTGCATATGTTTTTACACTTGTTTTTTGTCTATTTTTATGATATCCTGTCAAATAGGAAAACCTTGTTTTCAGCGCAGTCATGCGGTTAGCGGTTATTCCCCCTTCTTCTACCTAGCGAATATCCCTATAGAAGGGGGTGGTTCTATGGCGATTCAATGGTCAGAACTATTCCAATTTTGCCTTGTCTTAATTGGCTTGGCGAACTTAGTTCTCCAAATCGGCAAAAGAAAATGACCGCTCCCTAACTCCAATTAGCACGGTCATTTCTTTGACTTGTCAGGGGGGATAACCGTTAATCGGCTGCGCCCTTTTTATATCCTTATTATAACCGGATATGCCCAGTTTGTCAAATTTCATTTTTTGATAAAGCAGTACCGTCTTTTCAATGAACCTGTACCCAAAAGCACTTGTAGTTTTACTTGTCTTTTGTCTGTTTTTATGATATCCTGTCAGATAGGAAAACAATCTTTGTTTTCAGCGCAGCCATACGGTTAGCGGTTATTCCCCCTTCTTTTACTTACGGAACGTTTCCATGGAAGGGGGTGGTTCTATTGACGATTCAATGGTCAGAGCTATTTCAGTTCTGTTTAGTCCTGATAGGACTGGCGAACCTGGTTCTCCAAATCGGCAAAAAGAAATGACCGCGCCTCTCTCAATGTTGCGGTCATTTCGTAACGCTTAGGGGGATAACCGTTAATCGGCTGCGCCCTTTTTATATCCTTATTATAACCTCACATATTCCATTTGTCAAATTTCTTTTTCACCCTGTCAAACTTTTTTGCACCTTGTCAGACCTTTTTCCCCCTGTCAAATTTCTTTTTTGCGTCAAAACCCAGGGCATTTGTACTTGTATTTTACCTGCTTTTATGATATCCTGACAAAGAAGAAATCATTGCTCCCGCACAGTCATTCCGTAACGGTTTAGAAAAATCCTTGCTGGCAGCCTGCGCGCTTTTTTTATATTCTGAACTGATTATCCTGACAAGCCTCTTTTTTTGAAATAACGAAAGGAAGTCCTATCAAAATGCCTTCCCCTTATGCTGTTGGCGCATTGCTTTATACGCCTGCAAATCATCCGACCGTTGCCGAAAGTGTCATTGAAGAACAATTCCCAATCCCTTATTCTTTAGCGCTTTGTTTGGAAGATGCAATCAGCGATGTTGCCGCCGAAGAAGCTGCCTTCCAGGCGGTGGAAACCATCCGCCGTATCCATGATGCAGCCAAAACGTTTTATCATCCATTGTTATTTATTCGTGTGCGCAGTGCCGCCCAAATGACTTGGCTTATCCAGCAGTTAGACCCGGAATATCTCACCGGGTTTATTGCGCCCAAATTTTCCACCGGCAATGCCGCTGAATATTTGGATATTTTATGTGATTATAACACCCATGCGCAAAAACCATTTTATTTTATGCCCATTCTTGAAAGTGCAGATCTGATTGATTTGCGTACCCGTCATCAGATTTTATATACACTCCGTGAAATGTTAATCCCTGCAAAACCATATATTTTAAACCTGCGGGTCGGCGGCAATGATTTTTGCAAGCAATTTGGCTTGCGCCGCCGCCCGGATGAAACCATTTATCAAATCGGTTGTGTGCAATCAATTTTAAGTGATATTATCACCTGTTTTTCACAAGAATATGTGATTTCCGGCCCCGTTTGGGAGTATTTCCATGACGATACCGGCGCATGGCAGCAAGGTTTGCGGCAGGAACTGGCACAAGATAAACTCAGCGGTTTCATTGGTAAAACTGTGATCCATCCTGCACAAATCCCGGTGGTGAATGAATCACTTTGCCCCTCCTCAGAAGATATCGCCGATGCTGGGACTTTATTAGCCCTCCGCGGGGATGAAACCGCTTTTGTTGCCAAAAGTGCCGCGGGCAGCCGCATGAATGAACTCAAAACTCATGAACGCTGGGCATGGAAAACCCTTGCGTTGGCTGAACAATATGGCGGCAGCATTCCTGAACTGCCGCCATGCCCAATGGCGAAAGCTGCAAAACGTGAGAAAAATGCCAAACGTGCCTATTTGATTGTCAATCCATTGCAGGGCAAACATATTCCGGCGAAGCCTTCCGCGATCCGGGCGGTCTTTGACCGCCTGTCTGCCCAAGTCCGCGCTGCCATACAGCCTTGGGAAAAAACACTTGTCATCGGTTTTGCCGAAACCGCAACTGCCATCGGCGCTGCCATCGCTGCCGGGATAACCGGCAAAACATGGTATCTGCAAACCACTCGTGAAGCCTTACCGGATACGGAATTTTTATATTTTTCAGAAACCCATAGCCATGCAACGGAACAGCGTTTGGCGTGCAAAAACCTGCCCCAAATTTTAAGTCAGATTGACCATCTGATTTTTGCGGAAGATGAAGTGACAACCGGCAATACCATCCGGCATTTGCTGGATGTTTTGCGTGGCATAGGGCTGCGCCCGCAGGTGCAGTTACATATTGCATCGCTGCTAAATGGTATGCAGGGCGAACAAGGGTTAAATTTCCTTTTAGAGGGCGTCCGGCTGCATTATTTATGCCGCACCGATAACCGGGCAATTGCCAAACAAGTTGATCAATTTGAATACAATGGGTTATCATGTGAAGTTAATTTTACTCATCGGATTCACCCAAAATGGGTTTCTGTGCCATCCTTAAAGTTATCATGCAGCCCAAGATATATTTCCACTGCCGAGAGCTTCCAGCAAACCGGCATGGATACTGCCAAAGCAGTTTTGCAGGCGCTTCCAGCGAATGCGGAAAATATCTTAGTGCTTGGCACCGAAGAATGTATGTATCCGGGGTTATGTGCTGCCCATGCGCTGGAGCAGCAAGGCATAAATGTAAAATTTCATGCGACGACCCGCAGTCCAATTTGTGTCAGCCTGGAAGCGGATTATCCATTGCACAGCCGCAATAAATTAATCAGTTTATATGAAGATAACCGCACAACTTATCTCTATAATTTGCAAAAATATGATGTTGTATTCCTTGTCACCGATGCTGTGCCGCAAGCCAAAGGGCTTGCCAGCCTGTTTGCTGCTTTGGAAGCATCGGGAAACCAGCATATCATTGTCATATCTGCCGCAGGTGAATGCTCATGAGAACCAGTTATCACCCAGAAGATGTGACATTACTGCTCAAAGATATTACGGGGCTTGTCACCCCTTTGCCCGCCGCCGAACGGGAAAAATATATTCAGTCTGGTACCCATTACTGTGAAATGCTGCCGCTTGAATATACACCCGCACCGGCATATCTGGAAGCCTATGAACAGGCGCTTATCACACAGGCAGATGCTGTTGCGGCGGCTGTCCGCAGGACAGCCGATTTACTTTATGCCATTCATCATGAAAATTTGGTGCTGGTTTCGCTGGCACGCGCTGGCATCCCCATCGGCATTTTATTGCGCTGGCAATTGCAGCGCAAATATCGCATTAATGTGCCGCATTATGCCATATCCATCATCCGTGGACGCGGTATTGACCATAATGCCATGCGGTATTTGCTGTCACGCTATGCGCCGGAACAATTGCGCTTTGTTGACGGCTGGACGGGCAAAGGTGCAATTTATCGGGAATTACAGAAAGAATTAGCCGCTTATCCCGGCGTCAGCCCTGACCTTGCGGTCTTGTCTGACCCGGCGAATCTAACGCCATTATGCGGAACCCATATGGATTTGTTAATCCCAAGTTCCTGTTTGAACTGTACGGTATCCGGGCTGATTAGCCGCACCTTCCTGCGAAAAGATATCATTGGACAAAATGATTTTCATGGCGCGGCATATTATGGGCAGCTTGCCGCTGAAGATCGTTCCTATCCATTTTTGCACGCCATTGCGGCGCGTTTATCCACTGCGCCCGACCTGCCGGAAATGGAATTAACCGGCACTGGACTTGCCGAAACAGAACAAATTGTATCCCATTTTGGCATATCAGATATCAATTTTGTCAAACCGGGCATCGGCGAAGCAACCCGTGTTTTATTGCGGCGTGTGCCGTGGAAACTTCTTGTGCGTGAAGGGGAAACCCCGAATGGTACATTAAAACATTTATTCCAGCTTGCACAGGAGAAAAACGTTCCCATTGAAACCTATCCGCTTAAACATTACCGCGCTTGCGGCATCATCAAACGCCTTGCAGATACATAAAATAACTGCATCAATTGCAGATAAAGGAAGGATAAAGGTTATGGAAAAACTAAGATTTGGTATGGTTGGCGGCGGCAATGGTGCATTCATTGGCAATGTCCACCGGCGCGGCGCAACCATGGACAACCTAGCGCGGTTGGTTGCTGGATGTTTCACCCGGAACATGGACAAAAACCGGGAAACTGCAAAAGCTTGGGATGTGGATGACCTGTCCCGTGTTTACGCGAATTTCCGTGAAATGGCAGACGCAGAGTCCAAACGTCCGGATGGCATTGATTTTGTATCCATTGTCACGCCGACAGATACCCATTATGAGATTGCAAAATGTTTTTTGGAACATGGCATCAATGTGGTTTGTGACAAACCGATTTGTCTAACCCTTGCCGAAGGAGAAGAATTAAAACAGCTTGCCCAGCAAAAAGGGTTGGAATTTGGTGTCACTTACACCTATGCGTCATATGCTGCCATCCGGCAGGCACGCGAAATGATTGACGCCGGGGAAATCGGCGAAATCATCAATATTATTGCGGAATATCCGCAGGATTGGCTGATTGTATCAACCGTTGCGCAAAAAAGTGATCAATCTGTGTGGCGGCTTGATCCAAAGCGCGCAGGCAATACGGCTTGCTGTTCTGATATCGGCACCCATTTGGAAGCGCTGATTTCCCGCATGACGGGCTTGCATTTGGAACAAGTGCTTGCACGGTTCACCCATTATAAGGGTTCCCCGCTTGACCATGATATTCAGGTATTATTGCAATATGAAGGCAATATCCCAGGGATGTTATGGGCATCACAAATTGCTACTGGTACAGACTGCGGTGTCAAAATCCGGGTATATGGGGATAAAGGTTCGATTGAATGGAAGCATACCCAGCCGATGGAGTTAATTTATGCGCCGCTGAACCGTCCGGTGCGGACAATTACCGCAAACCGTGAATACAATGCACCGGCGTGTTTAGAATTGTGCCGTTTGCCCGCGGGACATCCCGAAGGGTTTTATGAAGCGTTTGGCAATATTTATCATAGCTATTGTGCGCATTTGATTGCAAAGCGTGATGGTACCAGCGCTGGCACATTGCGGCATCCTACCATTGACGATGGTTTGGCAGGGTTACGATTTGTTGACGCTTGTTTCCGGTCAAATGAACAAGGGAATATCTGGGTTTCTGTTGATGAAAAGTAAATACAATCAGTAATATTATGCCCCGGAAATTACGATTTCCGGGGCATTCGCAACAGCGCGTTGCTTGTTTTTTTCCGGCTGTGCGCGTATCATATTCATAAAGGGAGATGATAAACATGGAAACAAAAGCTGTTATTTTGAAACTGCGCACCCAAAATGGGTTATCACAAGATGAACTCGCGGAAAAACTGTATGTCACCCGGCAGGCGGTATCCCGCTGGGAAACCGGTGAAACCATACCCAATACGGAAACATTAAAACTGCTGTCCAAGTTGTTTGATGTTTCCATTAACACGCTGTTAGGGTCGCCTCGCAAACTGATTTGTCAATGCTGTGGAATGCCGCTTGAGGATTCTTCCATCAGCAAAGAACCCGATGGCGCATTCAATGAAGAATATTGCAAATGGTGTTATGCAGATGGGCAATTTGTGTATACTGACCTTGCACAGCTCACCGATTTTCTGGTAGGGCATATGGCAAATGAAAATTGGCCGCCTGAACAGGTGCGCACATATTTAGAATCCATGCTGCCCAAGCTGCGGCATTGGCAGCGGTAAACAGAGAAAAAAAGGGGCTAACTGGCGCCGGATGGCAGCCAGTTAGCCTTTTTATCATGTGTTTTATCTTTGGAACTGATTGCGGTTTGACTTCCGGCAATTATTCCTCATCATTTTTCTTACGCGGTTTTAACAAACCAATGCCTAAAATAGAGGCAATGCACAAGCCAAGCCAGAACCATGGACGGGTTGGATCGTTTGTTTTTGGGGTGCTGTCCAGCCGTGCCAGCGGGATTGGGGTTTGATCCATTGGAGCCAGTGGGATTGGTTCTTCCGGCATATAAACATATTCCTCATTTTCCGGATCCCATGTTTTAATATAACTTTGCGGGACATCATCTTCCATGATTAGGATTTCATTCGGGCTATCCGGTTCATTGGGATTCGGGGTTTCACCTGGATAATATACCCGTGGGGTATCCGGTTCATTGATTTCAGTATCCGGTGTTGGACGGCGTCCGCCGCCGCCACCGCCGCCAGGACGTCCCGGGCTTGGGCGGTCATTGACAAAGCTTGCGGCTGCTGTCGCATTGTCTGCAATGGTGCCATTTGCACCGTTTGCAGTGGTGGTGTAACCATCTGCATTGGCTTGGGTTTCGGTGACGGTATACGTTGTGCCGACAGGCAAATCACGGATGGTAATCGACTGACCATGCCGCAGGCGGATGGTACCAACACCATCGGTGAAATACAGGATACCATTTGCCGGTGCTGGGATATCGGTGCTGTCGCTGCTGCCGGAATAGGTATAACTGCTTTCCAGCGGCAAATCAGCATTGGCAAGGGTAATCACAAAATCCCAATCCTGGTTTTGGTCTGCGTTGCCGCCGGTGACGGTCTTATGGATGCTCAAATGTCCAGCGCCTTGCCCCTTCTGGTTGACAAAGGTCACGCGGGATGGTGTTGCTGAAATAATGCCTTGTTCCGCGCCGATGCACGAAGTAATATAACCATTTTGCCCGGCTTCTCGTTCTGTAATGCTGTATTTTGTGCCAATCGGCAAGTCAAGGATGGTAAGGGTTTGCCCATCTTTTAATGTGATGATACTGCCTGTTTTCACCTTTTCTGCATCCGCAGAACCTGTGCCAACATAGCGGTATTCTTCTGTCAGCGGCATACCTTTTTCATCCAGCAAAACAATAATGAAATGGAAATCCTGATTCTTATTGCCTGCATTGCCTGTGACAACTTTGCTGAGGGTTAATGCAGTCAGTGCCCCTTCTGGGATTTCATCATTTGCGTTATCAAATACAGCTTCCGCAACAGTATTATTCAGAATTGTACCGGTATCGCCGCTGGCTAATACGTCATAACCTTCTATTTCGGTTTCGGTGACGGTATACGTTGTGCCGGCAGGCAAGCCGCTGATGGTAATGGCTTCACCATGACGCAGGGTAATGGTGCCGCCGTTTGCAATTTCACCGGTACGGCTGCCGGTATAATGATAAGTGCCTGGGGCAGACAAAGCAACGGTAAAGGTAAATTCGCGGTCAAGCTCACCGCCAAGACCGGACACATTTTTCCGGATGGCTAAGCTGCCCGAACCATTATCGGTATTGCCGCCAGTACGGTTGACAAATGCTGCGGTATGGGTGCCGCCATTGACTGGGATATCACCGATATTGCCTGTTGTGGTGACGGTATAGCCATCTGGGATTTGTTCTTCGACTTCATAATGAGCACTGGCAGGCAGGTTTTGAATGGTCAGCGATTGCCCATGCCGTAAAGTGACTGTACCGCCATGGGAAACTGCCCCAGCTTCACCAGCGCCATTGGTATAGGTATACTGATAAGTACCTTCTAATGGGGTTTGTTTGCTGGAATCGGTATACAGGTTCACGATGAAACCAAAGGTTTCTTCTGCATCCGGTGCAGTGCCGTCACGGCGTTCAACCGTTTTGGTAATCACCAAATTGCCAAGGCGTTTGCTGTTTGTGAAGGTGACTAAGGTATCTTTTGTGCTGTCAATTGGATATGCTCCGCCGCCTACGGTATCTGCCATATCTGCCAAAGGCGCAATGCCTGCATCTTCAGGCAGATCTGACACGGTAACGGTGCCTGTGGTGATATAGCTGTCTGTATTGGCTTCCAGCTCGGTGATCTGGAAGGTTGTGCCTTCCGGCAAGCCGAAAATGACCGCTTCTTCACCATGTTTCAGTTTGATTTGCCCCTTCATCACAGAGGAAACCATGCTGTCATCAATTGGCGGTTCACCGATATCCACAGAAGGTTCATCTTCGGAACCTTCTTCCCCTTCGGCGGATGGTTCAGGGGTTGGCTCTGCTTCCGCTGGTGTATCAGAAGGATTTTCTTCCACACTGTCGATTGGCTGCAAATCCAGTGTATAGGATTCCTCACCAACCGTATAGGGATAGCTTGATGCTAATTTAACATAAGGCTGTGGGCTGGTCAAAGTAATGTCAAATGTCCAGTCGCGGTCACGGTCGCCTGCATAATTTTCAATGACTTTGCGCAGGCTTAATGTGCCTTCTTTACGGGTATAGGCATTGGTTGCGGCAACCGCTAAAGTCTGATCCTGTTCCCGGACATTTACCAGAATGCACTTGCCATCCTGAGAAGCAACTGCATTGCTGTTTTCACCTGGTGTAAAGGATGCAGATTGCCAGGTATAACTTGGTACAGTTACACTTTCCGGGGTATCTTCGACAACAACATACATCCCAAAATCTAAAGGTTCAGAAACCGTAGGTTCACTATATGGAATTACTTCCACAGTATCAACAGGTTCAGCATCTTCCTTGGGTACAAGATTTGCAACATGGCTAATTGTAATTTGCCCTGCGCCTGTGCTAGCAGGCGGCTGCTGATTTGCATTTGGAACGGTTACTTGTGTTGCCATGCGTGCAGGCATAATCAGGTTAAATTGTGCTGCTGGTGCAGATTCAGAATCAGATTCATCTTCCGGATTATCCACATCTGTACCGCCTGGAAGCGTTGGAACCGGTGCTGGCATCATATCTGCAAGACGATAAATCTTAAAGGTATATGGTTTATCAATCGTGCTGATATCCAGCGTATGATTTAAAGAGCCATCCAGTTCCAGCAGTTTGGCAATACTGATTCTTCCTTTGATCCGGTGATTAAAGATTGTCATATCACCAACATGATTTGGCGCAAGGGGTTCTTCTTCACCAGAAATCAGCATAATACCAGCATCAGGATTATTTTGATTTGGTTCAGTTTCCTCATGGGAAGCCGACCAATCCCATGTGTTTGTCCAATTGGGATTATCCTCATTTGCTGTAACACTGGACAGATTTTTTGTAATTGTAACTGTCCAAGTTGCGTCATTCCTGACATAACCAACAGGTGGTATGGATTCTTTCAGCGTATATACACCTTCAGACAAGAATTCAAATACCGCAACGCCATTTTCATCAGTTTTTGCTTTCCATTCACGGTTATCCTGATCCGTCAGGGTAAATTCTGCGCCCTGCAATAGAATATCATTACCTTCCGAATCTTTTTCTGCATCTTTCTTATAAATGCTGAATTGGAAATTCTCCAGGTTATCAGCCGGATACCATGTATTTGTGATTCTCTTACCAGTTCCATCGTCCTTATCTTCAGCGATAAAAATGCCAAGAATTTCACGTTCATCGTTTGCGTTGGTCTTATCACCAAATACCTTGAATACGTTGGTTTCCCCGACACGTTCAATTTTGGTGACGACCTTATCTGTTGTTCCGGCTTCCTTGTTGATGAAATTCGTTAAAGTCGTGAAATCTTTGTCTGGTTCAGTGGTAATTACAACTTCTTTGACAGTATAAATATAATCCTGCCCATTCGCCGCGACTTTTGGCTGATCCTTGAAAATATCTGCCCACTTTGTTTCAGAATTTCCATTTAGGACGGTTTCCGCAGCTTTTTCATGGATATCACCGGCCTGCCGCCAAAGTTCAACCTTGATTTGCAACCCCAATATCTCATCAACAATATTTGTCTTATCGTTTTTCAGCCATTCTTTAGAAACAGGGATATCAACTGTTTCACGAATATTGGTGATCTTTAGATGACCATCATTCATTTCGCCGCCGCTGATATTTGTAACAACATTGCCAGCACCAATTGTAAATGTTGTAACATCATTCGGGCTGGCTGGCAGTCCAAAGCCAGTTGGGGCTTTTGTTTCTGTCAAAGTATATGTACCAGGAATAAGCCCACTTATTGTTATCAAACCATTGGCATCAGTCGTATGTTTGCTTAATACATCGCCTTTTCCAGAATATCTTAATTCAAATTCAGCACCAGCCAAAGAAGGCGGCGTGGTTTCATTCTCAAAAGATACATTTCTGGTTTTTTCAATGGTTACAGACAAATCGCCTTTATTCTTGATGGTAATTGTCTGCTGCTGACCATTATAAGAAAAAGTATGTGTTGTTTCTTCGTTAAAATAGCCCTCTGGTGCAGAGATTTCTTTTAGTGTATACTGCTTAGTAGCATCCCCTTGAAATTCCAATATAACTTGGCCATCTTCGCCTGTGGTTCCACGACATTTTTCTGTGTCACCATCATAAACGCCAAATACTGCGCCTTTAACAGGGATATCAATTGGAACACCGTTTACTTCTGCTGTTTTAATAACTTTAGTACTAATACTTATTTCCCCGGTTTTAATTTTAAATGAACCTGATATAGGTTCACTAGTCGGATTCGCAGAATAAGTGACAATGTCCTGTTTATTGCTTGCATGCCCTGGTTGATAATTTCCATCTGACCATACTACAAGCGTTTGTCGCTGAGCATGTTGAGTTTTTGACACAGAAATAACTAACTCACTAATAGCATTAGGTGAAGTAATCGTCAAGTTATTTCCATTCTTTTGGAGAATTACATCTCGATTTGTTGATGACACCTGATAATTCTCCAAAACTCCATTAGTATCTGTTACAGTTGTAGTATATGCTGTTCCATTCCATACAAGTTCAATAGGCGTTGCATTATCACAAAAGCTGGGCAACTTAGGATGACGTTTTACACTTCCTTCGATATTACTATAGTAACTATCAATACGGCTTTTCAATGGATGGGCACTACTGATTTGTTCAGTAATATTATTTGTACCTCCTCCAATATGGTTAAAATCTTTATCACGTTCGCCAACAACTGTTTCCCAAATGAGCAGCTGTGTAGCAATTGCTTTGGACAAATAGCCCATTTCAGCATTATTGTCAAATTGCCAAGCAGTAGAAACCTTTCCTTGATAACCATATTCTAATATTCTTCCAATAAAAGTCGTAACTTCTTGATTCGTTATTGTTTGATTGATTCGGATGTTTAAATTATTCAGAAAATTCTCATTTTTTGAACCAAGAGTATCTCCACCATCTTGCGCAATACCTGGTTCAATACAATAACATATCTGACCAGAATAAGAACCTATTGCTCGAATATGTGTCTGATTGTTAGAATTTGCACTGGTATACCAACCATTTTTAAATGTTAAAGCACCATGATTCCAAGTGCCGCCCTTATATTCATTTGGCCAATTAGCACGAGGATAACCAATGAGCGCAACATCGTTTGGACCTAAATCTAATAAGCTGGTATCAAAATCATAAATCGGGATATCCCAAGTCAGTGTCTTTTCGACCATCTGCGTTTGTACTTCTTGATTTGCTGTCGCAGTGGTATCCGCTGGCGCAGATTCCGGGATCACTTCCGCTTCTGGGGCAGGTTCCTGCGCTGGAGTAGGTTCGGGTTCCGGCGTAACTTCCGGTTCTGGTTCTGGAGTCGGTTCAGGCTCCGGTTCGGGTGCTGGTTCCGGCGCCGGGTCAGGTGCCGCTTCCAGTGCAGGTTCAACCTCTGGGGTTGCTTCCGGTTCGATTACAGCTTCCGCTTCCGGTGTTGGTTCCGGCGCAGATTCTGGCTCCGGCTCTGGTGTCACTTCTGGTTCCGGTTCCGGCGCAGGTTCTGCCGCTTGCTTCGGCTTGGTAACCGGCGGCTTTAACGCGGGTTCTGCTGGTGTTTCCTGCTGCTGCGGCGGCGCAATGGCTTCTTCTGCCATATAAGTCAGTTTGACTTTTGCCATGCCCATTTTATTGGCAGTCAGCCAGCCGTCCGCAATGGTCAGCACATCATTTTCTGATGTCCATGTTCCTTGTGCTGCCTGGTCAACGCTGATGCCTGCCCGTTTCAGCGAATCTTCCAAGGTGTTGATAAACCCCATGGAATGGTTCTCTATCATGGCGGCAATCGCATCTATGCCATAGCTTTCCGGGTCTTCCAGCATAGCATAAAATTCTTCCGGCATTTCTGGCTGTGCCGCCGTATACATCGGAATGCGCCATTTGTATTCCCCAAATGCCGGATATATCGCGGCATATTCCCCCAAGGGGTGCAGTGGGAATATGTATTCATACGCATTGACATCAATTGGCGTCACGCCATCGATGGTCGGCGTATCCGGGTCTAACCCCGGTTCTGCATCCTCCGCGGCAAATGCGCCCATGGGCAGCATGGTAAATGCCATGCAAAGTACCAGCGCAAAGGATAACAGTTGTTTTAACCGTTTGCTCATATTTTTTACTCCTTTCAGTCTGTCCATCCCGGCGGAATGAATTGGCCATCCCCCGCTTTATCCTTTCCCCTTCATGGAGGACGTTCTGTGTAACGTTCTTTTAACATAAAACCTCCTAATCTTATTTCTTTCCATGCGGTTTTTTTATCATTATGCGTTCCAGCCAATGGTGAGTTCTTCCTGTTCCAGCATCCGATCATATGCCTGGTCGGTCAGTGCAACAATATTGTCATGGATGGTTTGATATGTGCTTTGATATAATTTCCACAAACACCGCGGGTTTGCTTTTTCCGGCGCAACCTGCGCCTCATGGCAGATTGCATTGATGGAGTTCCATACGCCGGTACGGGTCATCGGTGTGCCGTCCCGGGTGATAAACACAGGGCCTTCTGTGATGCCTGACCGGCGGGTGAAATTTAACAGTTCTTCACAGAACATATCCGGCAGGCGGATGATACGGTGACAGCCATAATGCTCTAAATGTGCCCGCCCGCTGCGTACCGCTTCTACCGTAAGCTGTGGCAATTCCTGTAAACGGATGCCTGCCCCGCCAATCGCTTTGACCAGCAAATATGTCCGTTCACGTTCCATCCGTTTTGCCGCTTGCAGCAGGCGTAAATATTCCGTGCGGACAAGCTCTGGCTGAATATCACGATCCGGCAGGGTAAATGGCCCAGTATATTGCCATTCCCGTTTGCCTAAAAACTGTACAAACCCATTTAGCACAGAAATCCGTTTGTTAATGGTACGGCGTGAGTACCCGTTTTCTTCCAGATAACTGCGCCAATTTTCAGCCGTATCCGCGCCAAGCTCTACGCCTTCCTGTTGTTCCAAAAATTCCTGTAAACCTGCTAAAATCACGCGGTAGGAATCAATCGACGTTTTGCTGCGCCCACGCGCTTCCATATCAAGCAAGTAAGCCTCTACAAGTTCCATGAAATTTTCGTTCATTTGTGGTTTCCCCTTTCCAAATATTGCTCCCTGATAGAACATCCAATCCGTTTTGTGTCAATATTGATATTTTGTATCTTTTTAATGGCAGATATACCCCTACCTTATGCAGCGGATATCCATCCAGACACTTGATTTAATTTATATTATACCATGTGTGCAATAGGAAATACAAGGCACTTTTTTTCATCTTTAAGGCGCAAAAAATGCCATATTGAAAGGGATTTATTCGGATTAGGAGGGGAAAACCAGATTGCTTTTCTTGATATGAACAACACTTCTGCAACAACAGATTCCACACATATAAAGGAAATATCTTATAAACACAAATAAAGTTTTTATTCCATAATCAATGTTATGAATCTGCTTGTATTTAGCATACCATAAGGCGGATACACGGCGGTAACATCTGATAGGAAATGGTGAAAATAGCGATCATGCAATCTAACGAATTTTATATGGTCTTTTTGTGAAAGTTATATAAAAAAACCGTTTTGGCAGCAAAGGGTTGAACACCAATTGCAGCCGTGATATACTTTGCACAGATTTCATTTGGCACATTCGCAATGATACAGGAGGGCATTATGCTGGATATCACACCCACTGCAAAACAAATGACAGCTTTACTGGGCAAACCGTTATTTGAAATATGGAATAAGCTATGTGCTTCTATTGAGGCAAATTATGATATGGATTGTTTATGGAATAAAGGCGGCAAAGCATGGATATATGAATATAAATACCGCCGGGGCGGCAAAACTTTATGCGCGTTATACGCAAGGGAAAACTGTGTTGGATTTATGGTGATCCTGGGCAAAGAAGAACGCTTAAAATTTGAAAAAGACAGGGCGCATTACAGCGCGGAAATACAAAGGGTTTATGATGAAACACAAACATATCATGATGGGAAATGGATGATGTTTGAGCCAATAGATACTTCTTTGTTTGATGATTTTATCAGGCTGCTAAGCATAAAAAGAAAGCCAAATCGAAGATGCGCCAAACCAGGGATTCCATTTGGAATCCATCAAGATCAGTGATGATAAAAATAACCGTCATTTTGTTTACTGATACTGCACAGAATCTCACCAGAAGCCTTGCAATTTGCGGAGAAATATTTTATAATAAAACAAATGGCATATGGAATGTTTTTTCCTCCCCAGGGCGTCTGGGATACAACAGCACAGCCCTGACTGCCTTGGAATTTTATATACACCCTTTTATCAAATAAAATTTTAAGTCTGAGGAAAGCGAGGTGGGCACAGGTGACGATTGCTGAAATTGCCCAGCGGGCAGGCGTATCCAAGACTGCCGTTTCCCGCTATCTAAACAATGGCTATGTGAGCGAGGAGAAAAAAAGGCGCATCCGCGCTGTGATTGAAGAAACTGGCTATACCCCTTCCCGCCAGGCACAAAACCTGCGGCGCGGCAGCAGCCAGACTATTGGCGTGATCCTGCCAAAAATTGATTCAGAATCCATCAGCCGGATCGTTGCCGGCATCAGCCAGGTGCTTGAGGAAAAAGGATTCCAGCTTTTGCTGGCCAACACAGGCAATGATATCCGCCGTGAAATATCCTACCTGGAATATTTTAAAAACGACCAAGTGGACGGCATTTTATTTATCCCAACCAGTTTGACCCGGCAGCATCAGCAAGCGGTTGTCAGCAGCCGCGTGCCGATTGTTTTAATCGGGCAGAAAGCAAACTATGTTTCCTGTGTTTACCATGATGAATTTTCCGCCGCGCGTGAACTCACTGAAATCTTAATCGGCAGCGGACGCAGACATATTGCCATGTTGGGCGTCAACCACCGTGACCAAGCGGCTGGCGAAGCGCGCTACCATGGGTTTGCGGAAGCGCTGCGGGAAAATGGGCTGAAAGAAGTACCCGCCCGCATTGTCCAAACCGATATTCATATTGATTCCGGCTATGAAGGCTGCTGCAAACTGCTGCAAAGCTGCCCGGAAACAGACGCGGTTTTATGCGCAACCGATACAATCGCAATCGGCGCCATGCGGTATATCCATGAAAGCGGACGGGAAGTGCCGCGGGATATTGCCCTTGCGGGCATTGGGCATAACCGGATGTCCGAAATCATTGCCCCGCGCCTGACAACCGTACATTATTATTATAAGACCTGCGGCGCCGAAGCTGCCAAAGTATTGCTGCAAATATTGGGCACTGGCGTAGATATGCACAAGCAAATCCAGCTTGGCTACCGGGTGATTATGCAGGAAACCACCGACCAGCCAGCCTTAAATTCAGATACTGCCTCTTAAATCAAAACGATAATCGCAATAAAAGCGGAACTGTATGGTTCCGCTTTTTTCATTCTATCGGGATTGTGCAATTTTACCTGAACAAATCCCATAAAAAGCAGCGGTTTTAGGCAGTTTTATAGCAAACCTGCCGCAGCGCAAAAAAACGATAGTGTATCGGAACGCCGGGGAATGTGCCAAATTTACGTCATTTTTTTTGTGAAAAGTGCGCAGAAGGGCAGTTCTTACCTTAAACTGAAATCTGAAAGGCGAAAAAATCGCACACAAAAAGATGCGATACGCAAGATAACGAAAGAATAATGAAAAAAGCCTTGCAAACCCCTGAAAAAAAGTGGAGAGAGCACAAGATTGGTATAGCGGGATGGGGCAAAGCTGGTCTATAATTAAACCATGGAAAACAACCAAAGGGAGCAGTAAAAATGCCTTGGGATTTGCGCAAGTGTTACAAGAGCGGTTTAACAAATCCCCGAAAAAACCACCTAGTAATTCATTGGCATTAACATAACGACACCCACACTAAAAAAACGGAGGAAAGAAGCAAATGGCAGACACAATGAGAGCGTTTTACGTGGAAGCAGACCATGAACCCCGCGAAGGCTACAAAATGAGCGAACGCGAGCTGACCACCGGCCGCGCACTGCGCGGCAACCAAATCTGGCGGAATATCCGCGGTTCAGTGGTTGACCGCCCAGTCCCAACTTACAATGATGACCAAGTCCTTTTGAAGGTTGGCGCAGCAGGCATTTGCGGCACAGATGCCCACCTGCTGAAAAAAGATGCGGATGGCTACTCCATGTATGACGGCCACTCCAAGTATCCAATCATCACCGGTCACGAATTTGCTGGCGAAATCGTTGCTGTCGGCAAAAACGTGAAAAAACTCAAAGTTGGCGACCTTGTATCGGTAGAATCCATGCACTGGTGCGGTCAGTGTGACGCTTGCCGCCGCGGTATGTTCAACCAGTGTAAAGATCTCGAAGAACCAGGCCTCACCTATGACGGCGGCTTTGCAGAATATGCAGCAGTCACTGCAAAATACTGCTATCCGCTCAATGCCATTATGGATTATTATGGCGGCGACAAAATGACTGCGTTTGAACTCGGCGCAATGATCGAGCCAACCGGTGTTGCATACAACGGCTTGTTTGTACGCGGCGGCGGCATCCGTCCCGGCGGTCATGTTGCAGTATTTGGCGCAGGCCCAATCGGTCTGGCAGCAATTTCCCTGATGAAAACCGCTGGCGCTGCAAAGCTGATTGCATTTGAAAGTGTGCCGGAACGCGTTGAACTCGCGAAAAACTGTGGCGCAGACTATGTTTATGATCCCACTTCCTTCAAATCCCCAGACGAACAGGCTGAAATGCTGATGGATTTGACCGATGGCGCTGGTATCTCCCTGTTTGCAGAATGCGCAGGCGCTACCAAGTTTACTTATCCGGTTATGGGCAAGGCGCTGGCAATCGGCGGCAAAACCGTACAGATTGGCCATACTGTAGGCATCACCCCAGTTGACATTTTCAACTGGCAGTGGAATGCAGCAACCATTTCTGGTTCTAATGGTCAGTCCGGTCAGGGCATTTATCCTGACGTTATCGCGCTGATGGCTTCCGGCCGCATTGATATGCGCAAGATGGTAACCGGCCGCTTCAACCTGGAAGACATTCAGGAAGGCATGAAGATCACTGCCGGCAAGGTATTGGTTTCCACCAATTATCCGAAGCTGTAATTTAGTAAATCCTGGGAAGAAGATATAACACACTATTTTAAGGAGGAAAACGCATATGAGCAAATGGAATCTGCCTGCAAAGGGCGGCCATATGGAAAAACAAGACGGTATCTACTACCAGAACATGAACACCAAGATGGTAGAAGAACGTCTGAAAAAGAACGA
>CAXHNU010000055.1:0-17655 GCA_964017555.1 uncultured Butyricicoccus sp.
TCCAATTGGTTTCTTGTGCGGCGGCTGAACCGCAGCAGCTCTGGCCAGAACTTTTCCACGAAATACAGCAAGCGGGCAATCGCTGTTTCCTGCTGTTCATAGCTGTTACCAAATGCTAACCGTGAAATATGAATATGCAGACCGCAGGTATATGCCTTATGACTTGTATATTCCAGATCCAGTGCTTTCTCCAAAACTTCACCCCAAGGCATTGTATTCATATGGTAATCCAAAGACATTGGGTGTGTGACAAGTTCCAGACCATCATCCAAGCTGCCATCGGTTTTAATGTACAGGTTTATGGCATTTTCATTGGCCACCTCCAACAGCTCCTGTGCGTTGTCACGGTCTTTACCACCGTGGTCGATTTCAAGTTCAACGCCAAAATAACGTGACCCTTCGCCGTGGAAAATTGGTTCTGGTTTGTAACTATAATCGTGGATTGCAACAGTATCCACCGCATTTTCGTAACAATATTCACACAAAGGCATATCATCACCAGGTAAGTAGTATGCTTCGCCATCTGGCACCAAACGCCCGCAGTTTTCACAAGCAACATAGCGATTTTCGCGGCAGGATTCGCAAAGGGTATAATGTTCATCACCAGCGTCATCGGCAATATAAATCCGTTCACCGCAGGAATCACAGTTTACCGTTAATTCATCGGCACAATTGGGGCATAGCAAGTCACCGCTAACCTCGTAGCATTCATACATGGGGAATCGACCTTGGCAGCGTGTACAAGTGAACATTTCGTTTTCCATTACTTTTTCCTCCTCAAAATATAGAAACGGTACGCTTTTCATTGCGTACCGTTCATTTTTTCGTAGTTTTCAGTTTTGTGTTCAAGTTGTTCGGGGATGGCAACAATTTTACCATTTATCCTTATAAAGGTTTCTGGTGTGTGAAAATATTGTGTGTATTTTTCCAATTGTTCGTTAGTCAGGCTAGTGAAGCTGTCAGCATCTGGCGGCGCGCCACACAGGAAGAACGTCCCTGCAATAATGTCATACATCTTATCAGTTTCAGGATGGTATAACGCCCGATTCAATGGCAAACCAAGCAGCTTGCCTTCGTCGTTGCAAACAAGTGCAATTGGTTCTTCAAACGGATAAACTGCTTGAATTGTTCTACCTACAAGCTTTTTCATCGCAGCAAGTGTTCCATCAATTTCGAGCGGGTATGGCGGTTTATGCGGCTCAATAACCAAGACTTTCATAACTTTTTCGACTCCTTTATAGGCAAAGTAAAAACTCGGAGCAAGTGTCGCTCCGAGCCTATCCATTACTATAGTATATATTTGGAATCTCTATTGTTACGGTTTTGCAGATGCGGATTATTCAAACATACCCCAAATATTATTTGTAGTGAATTTGTGGATTCCTATAGCTTTGCCCATCTATAACCGTATAATTTTATTAGGCATTTGGATTATTAATATTTGAAATTATTTTTATAATTCCAATAATCGCTATAAACAGAATAATGCCCGCTACAATCAAAGACGCATGTGCTCTCCACTTATCTTTTATCCGATTTATTAGGTTCGTCGAACTCGTAGGCTTATCCGAATTACTTGAAGATCGTTTCTTTTTATCATAAGCGACCCATTTCTCCGAGTTATGTATTTTCCGGAACTCTTTGTATGGTTCCGATAATTGCAACTCTTTCGCTAATGCTTTTAAGTCCGTTTGTGTATATGCTGTTTCAACACAAGTTGTTGTTTCTGCTTTATTTACAGCACATCCTACAAACAGAGATTTAAACGACTTTTTCGTCAGTAAAACTGCTTTATCACGTTGTACAGTAAACCCAAAATCATTGATATGATCAATTTTCATACTGTCCCTGATTGTTTCCGAAATATCTTGTTCGGAATCTTTTTCCTGTGTTAACCAATCACGAAATTGATCTTTATCATCTGTGACAAGCGCGATATTCAGAGAGTAATGCTCAGGATCATCTGCATTCTTCTTTTCAGCCGCAAGCTTTTTTACCAGCAAAAAGTACTTTCCAGATTCTTTTGGTAAGACACCGCAAGCTTTTCGCACAGACCCATAATCAAAGCAATTTTGGATAAATGGATTTATCCCCTTTTCACTTAATACGATCTCAGCGTTGTCTTTGTCACTAATATCAAACTGTCCAAGGTTAAAACCCACTGGAGAGCCTTTGTAATTGCAATAATAGTAAATTTGCATTTTATTGCACTCCTTACAGCTTTAAAATTCCTTTGTCCAAAATACTGTATCCATCCCCATCTTTCTTCAGCTCCTTAAGAATAGCATCTTCCTGAAGCAAGTAATCGTCAGCAGATGACCAATTCAAAATTTTAGTCTGGAATAAATCTATCAGAAAACTTAAAGCATCTTTTTTCTTTTTCGCTTCCTTTGCCATCTTAGCTTGTGCTAATACATAGAGCAGCACATAAAACAAAGGTTGTTCGCAGTATTTAGGATCTGGTTCTTTACTCTTTTTCCCAATATCAGTGAACTTATAAAGCGCTTTTGTTGGTGTCCCATATCTCTCATTAACCTTTACCTTCCCTTTATCATCACGCTCAAATCGGCTGAACTCCACTCCCTCTCCAAGAGTGAGTATTGGTGTAATAGCCATAGTAATATTCCCTTTTCTTCCATCAGCACTGGGTTTGCGTATATAGTCAATCGTTTTTTTATAGGCTTGCTGAACTTTGCGATTGACTTCATCCATTTCACCTTTATTGTAGTATCGTTCACATTTAAGAGGAACAAATAAAATCAGACCTGGCTCATCAGTTTCTGCAAATTCTACATCTTCAATTAGTTCAGAAACTATTGAGCATCTATTATGCGGGTTATTGTATAACCCATATTCCTCTACCAAGTGTGGTGTATCAATAGCTACAAGAAGGATTCTGCTTTCTCGCAAGTTTTTTCTTACCTCATCTTTTTTGCCTGTCAACCACTCACCGGGATAGTCTACAAAATTAATGCGAATTCTAGATTCTTTGCCTTTAATTCGAACATTAAAAGGATAAGAAGACCAATCAGATGTTTCGTTTTCGTTTGGAACAAAAAACCTTGATTCGACAAAGTACTGCTTCATTTCTTGCTGTTTCTCTTCGATAGTTTCTAACATTTCGTCATTCGCGCACTTAATAATAAGCGAAGTATTACGCAGTGTTGCTTCAAAGCATCTCTGCATGGAAGCTAACACGCTTGTTTTCCCACAGCGGCGTCCGCCTACCATCATAACGTTAATTTCCAAATCACAATTTGAGTTTCCCATCGTTTTCCCTCTCTTTTGTTTCAAATCAAGAAATATCCGTCTGCATCACAAGCATGGATATCTTCTGTGATTACTCGCCATTCTTCTGCTTGTCCTGCTCTAGCAACAAAGTTTTTATGTTTTTCAGGCCAAATCAACGGGATTTTGCTTTCATATAGATCTTGCCATTGATCTTGTACAGATCCATTACTGTTAGAAGAAAATGTTATTCGATCATAGAAGTCACGAAGCGCGGCATACATAGCAGTGTTAGGAAATACATGGTAATTTTCTAATTCCTCTCTAATACTTTTATAGATCTCTTCTAAAGCATCCCGCAGTACGAAATCAATTTCCTCTACCAAAGCATCCCCTTTATTATTTTCCAACTGCGGAGGCTGTTTCATTAAACTCCAGTCAATAGGATCTAAACAGCGCCGTACCTTGTAAATAAGAAAATTCTCCATACGCAGATCAAATTCCTGAAGTGGTTTCAATGCCTGACAGATCAAAGAATATTGATCTGAATCCAGCTTCTTTTGCATTGCGCAAAACCAGATATCCGGATTTTCATTTTCTGCATTGACAACACGCTCTAGCTTTCCGGTTTCCAAGCATATGTGCATGACTCTTCTTTTCATTTCTTGTACAGTATCATGCAGCGCATCATTCAGTTCCAAGAAACTGTTGATGATTTGCAGTCTTAATTCTGTCCCCAAATGCTCCAAAGTTCTATGCTGATTCATCCTGCCATCTTCCAGACAGCGCATAATATAGCTATAGGTCGGTATATCTCCTACAATAGAATTCAACTTTTCGTCTGCAGCTGTTTTTAACTCTTCACATGGGACATCCATATTTTCGCGATACTTTGCAGCCAAATCTCGCAGTTCGTTAGTCATTTTACCAATGATGTTACTAATATCCTGTCGGAATTCGCTACGCTCAGTTGAATTTACAGAAGCGCTTAATGCTCGTTCTACGCGAGAACTGATTCGATGATAAGCTGATTCCATTTCTCTAAGCTGATGATTCGTGCGTTCAATAATGAGCTGATCAATATCAGATAGGTTGGATGACATTTGCTCAAGTACAGGAAGCAGAAGATTCTGTTCTACATCTTCTTGATCCCAGCAGTTCACATCTAAGCATCGGGCGATGGGTAAATGTTGATCATTAATCTGCTGCTTGACAGCTGAAATGCGATTTGTATTTTTTCCGCTTCCTTCATCCACCCGGTTGAGTAACCAGAACAACATTTTTTCTGCGTATTCTGGCGTTACAGCATGAGCAATAGAAGTTGCCGTTTCATAGTCATCGCTGTAAACAATATTAGCCATTGCATCTGGACGCAGCATCAGAATAATCGCATCACTGTCCTTGACAGTTGCGAGCATTTCTTCTTCTACCCCCAGTGTAACATCACCAGTTCCAATCGTATCCACCAGAACAATTTTACCGCACTTGTCGAAGGGAAAAGGTGCAAGTATATTTGCCTGTTTTACCCCTAAATAAGTGTAGTATTGTATGTTCTTGTCCTTATGATTGTATTGAGCTACATAAGATTCTATCTCATTTTTAGAAACTGTAATGCACTTACCAAAGTTCTCTCGAAATTCACCGATATGTTCCACCAACTTCTGTAATTGTTCCCAACGTATTAGCTGATCAAAACTCACTTGGCTTTTCAAATGATTCAAATCAAGCTTATCAATTGCAGAAGCAGAAGAAACCAGCGGCGCATCATCTTTGTAGATTTCCTTTAAGTAAGAATTTATGATATCTACATACTCTTTCTCTGTGAAAAAGTTGATTTCTGCTGTGGGTTCAATATTAGGTCGATTGGAGATGATTGAACGGGTTCCAGTACAATGGGAGCCATCTGATGATGGGATCACATCATCTTCCAATCCGCTGATACGTTGAAGTACAAGGCTTTTCCCTTGTCGTGCTCTGCCAACAAAGCAGATTTTGATTTCATCCCTTGCAAAACGGGTATAAAGGTTCTCTAACTGTTGAATAGCCCTATCCTGCTGTTCAAAGAAGGGTTTAGGATTTATCCCTGCTAATTTTGCAGCCAATTCGGGTATATCGGTTTTCTCAGTTCGGTATGTATCCAACCGTTTTACCACATCTCTGGCTTTTTGTGCTCGCTTCAATGCCTCCTCTATACGAGGGAGGAGCTTTTTTCGTTCTTCAAGGATTTTATCAATTTTTTGAGGGATATCCATTTTCAAAGCCTCCGATTTAGTTGAAAAGTGTTATTAACAACTTCATTGTCCGTTTTGTTTATATCCTGATGTGCTTTACTTCTGTATTTCGACTTTTGTGATAACATTATACTTCTTATACCCCTATATGTCAATATAAAAACCCCTTATAGATATTTCTTCTAGTAGATTTCCCCATGTAAAATATTTATGGGGTGATCGCATGGACTATAAGAGGTTAGGTGAACGAATACGGGAAGAGCGCTTGCGTTTGCATCTTACCCAGGCGCAGCTTGCAGAGGCTGTTGACATATCAGATACCTACATGGGAGCAATCGAACGTGGAGAACGGAGTCTTACATTGGATACCCTTGTCCGGTTGGTTAACAGGCTTGGTGTGACTATTGATTATATGCTAACCGATTCTGTTTCTGATAGTGATGCCAATATCATAGAACAGTTCAAGCAAATTATAGATCAACAGCCTTTGGAACGCAAACAAATGGCAATCAACATATTACGGACTATTTTTTCATATTTTGACAAGGAAGAAGTGTAGTGGACTATATCTCTTCTATTTTTCCGGTGCGAAGATTCCTCACAAAGTCAACATCATTAAGTAGGCGTTCCACAGCAAGATTGACCAATACTTCTACTGGCACAGAGTATTCCATTGCAAGTGTATGCAATCTGTCATACAGCATAGGGCTGATAAGTTCAACTTTCAAATTGTCATCTCCTTTAAAATTTCTATAAGTGGGCAAATGCGGCGCTTTGCACAAAATGGCTCCCATATATTGTGCGTACTTAGAAACAATATCGCTATATACTGAAAAAACGGACTGAATTTGTGCATTTCTACAGATTTGCTCATTTATAGCCTGTATTATACATCAGATATTGGCATAAAACAACGAAAATTTCTCTTTAGATTCTTATTATCTTCTAATAAGCATTTAAATGGAAACTTTGTTATGAATAAGTTTTGATCCAACACTATGTTAAGGATATCATGCTGAATTGAATTCTGTTATTTATCCGAGAACGGAATTGGATTGATACCCAGCTTGCGGAATTTGTTCAGTAAAACAGTGAAATCTTTGTTTTTCATTCTTATCTTTTTACGGGCAGCTGTGAGAGATTCGCAGCTGCCTATCTTTTTTGCCAGCCTGCGCATTTTTTTCTTTGTCTTTTCACGGAAGCTTGAATTGTCAATCCGCTGAATCATTTCTTCCAGTGAAACAAAATTATTGCAGTCCTGATACAGGCGATGCAAGAAGCCATTCATTATCTTATCTTGCTTTTTTGAGATCTCTAAAAGCTGTTCCTCCCAATGTTTTGACTTCGTACATTGGCGGATACGTTTGCGCGCTAAACGAAGTTCTAAACGTAGGATATTCTCCTTAATCTGAACTTTATGACGCTCTTTCAGCTCATAGGTTTTGTTGTATACTGAAAATGCACAAGATCCACAACCAATCGTCCAGGAATGCTGGTTCGCCCCACGAAAGCTTTCTTCATTTTCCGAACCATATCCGAACGGTTTTAGTTCATATCGCGGCATAATATATGATTTCTTGAATATTTTTAGATGCTTCATAACGTCAGCTTTGGATTTATAATAGTGATTTTCTGTCAGATCAATACGTGATAACTTAAATGTTTTCGGTTTCTTTTCAACACCAATATACAATAAAATATCTACTAGATGTTTTTCGAGTTTCTTAATTTCCTTTTTCGTTGGCTGGAATAATTTTGTTGGACAATATTGTCCTGCTAGTAATGAGGATGGATTTACAATTAGTGTAATCCAAGATGAATGCGTCGATGACTGGTGCAGCAGCATCTCAACACCAATACCCTTATAAGTTACGATTTTATAGCAGTTTTGCAGATAAAACGGATCATTACTTGTACGAAAATGCTCATTTTCAGTGATGATATTCTGTATTTCCGAATAGCTGCTTTTCAGATTCAGCGAAAATGTATGGATGCCTGTTTCTTTATTTATCATTGATTTCCTCTCCTTTTCTTTGCGCAGTTTGTACAGCACTTGCAGAATTTTGTTTCTTTTTGCCCTTGATAAGAAAGAATATCTTGCACCATACAATTTGTACTGTCAATAAATTCACTGATTTGCTGGTGGTTCTTTTTCATGATTGCCAATGCCTTTGGATTCTCCGCAGATTTCTTTATCAAACTTGCGATGATTTTGTCATCATCACCATTGTGGTCATAAAAAAGAACACAATGTGCTTTTCTTCCATCTCTACCCGCTCGACCTATTTGCTGGATGTAGTCGGTCATACTGATTGGAATATTAAAGTGCAGAATTAATTCGACATCAGGCACATCAATACCCATTCCAAATGCCGTAGTGGCAACCATGATCTTCTTTTTGCCAGTCAGAAAGTCCATTTCCATTTGGTGCTTTAATTTATCTGGTTTAATTTGAGAATGGCATTTGACAACTTCATTCGGATACAAGTCTGACAGATAGTTGTAAATTGCATCCACATAGCTTGTTGTAAGTGCATAAATGACCACAGAGGCGTCTTTTCTGTACTTTCTGATATATTTAGCCATCATTTTAAATCGCTCTTGCAAATGAGCTTCCAATGATTTCTTGTCACTGGTCATATCCTTTTTTATCAGAATCAGGTTATCCCGTTTCAGGTTCATACAAAATGTCTTGGGATTGCGCATATGCAACAGATTGATGATTTCCTCCTGTTTATCATCTAGAATTGTTGCAGAACAAGCAAAAATAATTGGACGTTTAGGTAAGCTGTCAATAAAATTACCAATTCCCAGGTAAGCTTCACGGAATGTATATCCCCATTCAGTCAGACAGTGGCATTCGTCAATTACCAGCATATACAAGTTTGATTGCCTTATTGCTTCTTGAAAATACTTGCTTTGTAATCGTTCAGGCGTTATATAAAGAAAGGTTAATTTTCCTCTTTTAACCTTATTCAAGATAGCAGCAATATCCTTTGGTTTCCTTAAGAAATCAATATATTCAGCAGATGTCCCATGTTCTTTCAATGTTTGTACCTGATTGTGCATCAGTGATAATGTTGGTTCAATCACAATTGTGAGTTCATCAGAATGACATAGTGCTGGAATTTGATAAATTGCAGATTTCCCAAAGGATGTGGGTGCAACTGTGAATGTATCGTTTCCATCCATAAGTGACTGAATTGGCTTGATTTGACCCTTTCGAAGATGTTTAATCTTCAATAAGTTCATAGCAGTTTTCCATTCATAATTTGGTTTCATATAAATTCACCTCAAGATTTCGTTATTTTATTGTTATCTAGAGATAAATTTAAAATGTTGAATAGTGAATGAATTAGTGAATTTAACTTGATTTTCTTGATAATTGAAAAATCTTATAAACTGTTGAATAAGGCTTGTTTAGATGGGATTTTGAGTTTTCAGATCAAGAAAAGTGAAAAATGTTCTATTAGATAGGTGATTTTTCAAAGAAAAAAAAGCCATACAGGAATTATTCCCATATGGCATTTATAGACCAGTTTATTTGTTAACTTCAGTTGTTTCAATCAGACATTCGTGATGCTTTGTTTCCTTATTGTAATTGATTCCGACAAGGAATACTGTCCCAGAATAGCTTTCCAGAGCTTTTACATATTGCTTGTCTTTTACTTGCTGGATAGCACCTTGTGCAGACTGATTCCATTTGAGTTCGACAATCATGGCGGGTTTATCAGGACTATTACTGCGTGGCGTGAACACCATGTCAGCGAACCCCTTTCCGGCAGGAAGTTCCCGCTTGAGGTAATAATAATTTCTCGCGCTATAATATGCGAGCGAAATCACACAACTGAGTGCATTTTCATTGTTGTAAGATAAAATGGATGTGGTATCCATATGGACAGCATCTAATCCCTTTGCCACAGTGCCTGTATCACCATTCAGGGTTGCTTCCAACAATGCTTCCGATGCTGTAATAGACCGCATAACCTCTTGCCAGTCACTTACTCTGATCGAGCTTACAAATTCCGAGCGAATTTCTTCATTTGGAATAAACACTTGCTGTTTTTCCGCATCATAACCCAGATAGCCCAGGTGAATCAGCAAAGTTAGGACATCGTCTTTGGTTTGAAAGGTTGTCATGTCGTTGGTAAAAGAAGATGTATCAATTGTGCATCGCTCACCGCCAAGCATTTGGATAACAGCATCTTTCAACCCATTATAATCCATATCGATGTAAATCCGCAGCGCCTCAAACGTTTCAGTTTGCGTCCAATAACTGCCAAACTCCCCGTTCAGCATAGCATCAACAACAGATTTGGGGCTGTATATGTGTCCCTCATTCCGGAATTGATAGCCGTCATACCAGCGTTTGGTTTCCTCAAAGTCCATATTAAATCGTGTACATAACGTCTGCACTTCCGATTCTGTAAAGCCGACATATTTCGCAAGGCGTTTTGGGCTGGTCATGGAAAATTCACTGAACATATTCAGCGCGGAATGGGTACCGTATTTTTTGATTGGCAAAATACCTGTCATATAGACTAAATTGACATAAGATTGGTCTTTAAACAGATCACGTAAGAAGTCCAAGTATACAATTTGCGCGGTTTTATCTTCCTGTTTTTCTCTAAAAATACAATCCCATTCGTCGATAATGAAGATAAATCCTTTTCGCGTATGAACAAAGATACGCTCCAAAGCACAGGATAAAGATTTTTCGGATGTCTTTATTAGTTCCCCGTAAGTGTCTTTTAGTTCTTCCAATACTACACTTTGAAGATATTCAGGAACATCCTTTGCACTTCCAGCACGGCTTAAAAATCGCTGGATATTCAAAAACAGCACATTATATTGGTTTAAGTGTTCTTCAAAAGACGGATATTTTACAATCTCTAACCCCTGGAACATTTCATGCGAATCACAGCCCTGACTGTAATAGGCAATCAGCATTTCTGCTGCCATTGTTTTGCCAAATCTGCGTGGACGGCTAATGCAAACAAATTTCTGCCGACTGTTTAGGACTTTATTTGTGTAAGCGATAAGTCCAGTTTTATCCACATAAATTTCTGAACGCAATGATTCAGCAAAACCATAGTTATCTGGATTTAAATAGATCCCCATACTCATCAACCTCCTACTATAATAAAGTTTGTAATGCTCCGATCCAAAGTGGAAATGAAACAGCGGGAAGGGGAGGGAGCGTAGCGACTGAGCCTTCCCGCTGTTTCGGCGCGGTTGCGCCGAAAGTCGATATCGAAATCCGAAAGGATTTTTGATATACTGTTCTCGTGCGGACAGAGGATCACGGCGACCTCCATGTGGCATCTGTCTACTTTGAACAGAGTGTGACCTCTGTCTATACGGGATTTCAGTTATGAGCCGGATGTTGGGGCAGTCGTATGCCATCTTCTCATCTCGCAGTAGGTTATGACCCGTAGTGACCAGAGGTCTGCCCGCAACAATATATTCGAATATCCGAGGTGTTTTCTATGCTGTTTGTTGGAATTGATATTGCCAAACGTAACCACCAAGCCGCTGTCATCGACCAGGCTGGAAAAACAGTCTGTAAGGCCTTCCGCTTCGCCAACTCGCATACGGGCTACAATAAACTGGTACAGACCGTGCGGGAACTGGACGAGCCAGTCGTTTTCGGCATGGAGGCTACCGATCATTATTGGCTTGCACTCTATACACATCTGCGCCATGACGGTTTCACCGTCCATGTCATCAACCCCATCCAGTCTGACGCGCTGCGCGGAATGTACATCCGCAAGACAAAGAATGATGCAATTGATGCAATTCTCATTGCTGATGTGATCCGTTTTGGTCGTTACTGTGAAACTTCTGTGGAACCTGGCGATCTGCAGGCTCTGCGGGAGTTGTGCCGCCAGCGCTTCTATGTCGTAGATATGGTATCCGATCTCAAGCGGAAAGTCATTGCCTTGCTCGATCAGATATTCCCGGAATACGAAAAACTTTTTTCTGATACATTTGGCAGTTCTTCGCTGGAGATCCTCTCTGCCTACACCACGCCGGAGCAGATCCTCGCAGTGGATACAGACAAGCTTGTGGAACTTCTCAACACTGCCAGCCATGGAAGATTTGGCTCTGACAAAGCCCTGGAGGTGCAAGACGCCGCCAGAAACTCTTTCGGCATCGTAATGGGTTCCTCCAGCTTTGCTCTCATTGTTCGCCAGTATGTGGAGCAGATCCGTTCCCTGGAAAATTCCATCGCTGTCTTTGATGCTGAGATTGCCCGTGTCTTCGGTGCCTTTGACACTCAACTGACCACCATTACCGGCATTGGCACTACTCTTGCTGCTGTGATCCTCTCTGAGATCGGCGGTGACATTTCCAAGTTCTCCTCCGCTGCCAAACTCGCCGCTTATGCCGGCATCGATCCGACTGTCAGGCAATCCGGTGATTTTAACGGCACTCGCATGAAAATGTCCAAACGCGGTTCCCCTTATCTGCGCCGAGCCATCTGGCTCGCTTCTACCGTCGCTGCTTTTAAGGATCCTGCCATCCACGCACTTTACGAACGTAAACGGACCGAGGGCAAAGACCACATGACCACCATCGGTCATGTCTGCCGCAAAATGGTTTCTATTATCTTTGCTGTCCTCCGTGATAACTCCCCCTATATCCCCGCTGCAATTTCTTAATTTACCCTTGACTTTTCATAGCCAGTCTGTTCTTTTTTCTATCTTATCAAACTTGGCTATTGTCTGCAAGCAAAATATTGAAACCGTATAAATTTAATTTTCAGTGAGATATATCTCAATTTTGTGCGAAACAAAATAGCGCCTTTTGGCGTCCATTTAGCGTCCATTGATATTATCCCATTTGATGCAAAGTATCACGCCATTACATCTATACCAACGAAATCAGCCTGATTCTATAATATTTTGTATATCATTATACACTGTTTCAGCCAGGAAAGTCCCCTACGAACCAAAAGGTCGGGGGTTCGAATCCCTTCTGGCGTACCAAGAGCAGATACCAAAAAGTACCTGCTCTTTTTTTGTATTTTTTCATCATGTAAATGCTTTCAAACATTGATTTAAGCCTTGTTTTGCAACATTTATAAATACTGTGGGGTTCGTATAAGGATTGCTATGAATATATAAATTGCCGTTTTTCTGCACTTTTAAGCACGGTTTATTTTTATGCTCGTCCTGATTTTGTGACTATTTTGTGACTGGGTGTTTATTACATGCCATAAACAGCATAAAAGCCAGCCCATAAACTGGGCTGGCGCTCTCATGCCAAAGTAAATATTCAATGTTAAACTCAAGCTTTTTTACGGCGCAGCATGATATCTGCAATACATTCGCTGGCTTTTGACTTTTCGTCTTCAATGATGTGGGCATAATAATCATCGGTCGTACTTACCTTGGTATGACCAAGCTGTTTAGAAACTGTTACGATGTCCAGCCCGTTGGCAATGAGAACTGACGCAACTGTATGTCTGAATGCGTGAGGGTTAATATGTGGTAATCCATGTCGTTTACTAAAATCGCTAAGCCATGATGTGATACTTCCAGGGTTCATTGGCTTGCCATCATCTTGTGTGAATACAAAATCAAGATCTTGCCAGCGATCACCATTTGCTAAACGCAGCTCCTGTTGCTGTGTTCGGAATTGCCGCAACAGATTTATGGTTTCGTTGGGAAGTTTTATGTACCGTGTGTTTTCTGTTTTGGTACCGCCCTCATAAATACCACATTCCTTGGAATACAAAAGGTTATTGTCAATCTTGATCCGATGATTATCCCAATCAACCTTTGACCATTTCAGTCCCATAATCTCTCCACGGCGGCATCCTGTTACAATAAGTAAATGTGTGATGGTTTGCCATTTTAAAGGTTCATCTTCCAGTTTCTGCAATATCGCTGTGATTTCATCAGGCTGAAAGTAATTTACTTCTTTGGATGCAGTTTTGGGTGCCATCGCCCGATCTGCGGCATTATATGGAATAAGCATTTCCCGCTCAGCCTGCGCCAAAACGACACGGATAAAACGATGGTGCTCCTTCACAGTTTTTCCAGACAAATGAGCATGACATTGTTCAGCTTGGAACAAATCTTCCACTTTTTCACCCAATGCAGCGGCTATTTTCTCTGCCCGATCCAACATGATCTTTTGTCCCCGGCAGGCTGCTGTGATTGTTGTGTGAGATACACCAGCTTGTTTTGAAAGTGCTTCTCGTATTATTTGACGATCAGTCAGCAATGCGCCCAAATCTGTTTTAGCATGAACTTTTTGCTCAGTATATCGGACTCCTTGCTGTGAAAGTGTCTGATAAAATTCGTTTAAATGATGTGGGCGGATGTCCACCAGTTTTAAATGCCCTAATGCGGGGCTAATTTGCCGCAGTAGATACCGATACAGGCGGATTGTGGCTGGTTTGATGCCGTTATTCTCCTTCAACTTGATAACGTATTCTGCATATTCCGCAAATGTTTTGTTGTTATCGATTTAATAGCCCTGTTTGATCTGCGTTTCGAATTCGCACGCCAGCCGCTGAACTTCCTTCTCTGCCCGCTTTTCAGACATTCCCTCGGGTGGTCGCCAACTTTTGATCCGTCGGACCTTCTTGTAATTTTGATCATAACCTGCCGACACAATAATACGGTATGTTATCCCATGTTTGCCCTTAGTTTTCTCGATTGATGCCATTTTCTATGTCCTCCTTTGTTTGTGAAAAGTATCGGCGCACATTATGTGCGCCGATATCCCAGGTCAATTGTGTGTTCCATCATACAGCGTTTTTATAACCTTTTCATAGCTTATGAGCGCTTTTGCGCGTTTTTCACCGCAGTATACGGCTGGAATCGTGCCATTTCGAACCCAACCACGCAGTGTATTCAGCGAAATCCTGTATCCTTCTTGACGCAGCCGTTGATACGTTGCTGAAATTGTATTAATATCACATATTTCTATATCCTCCCAATTATAATATATGCCTCAAAATTCCTTGGCTTCAGATTCCAGAACACTTATTCGAATGCGATAAACCCTCGGCAAACCTTTTTTTGATTTTCACCTGTGCTGTACCTTCTTCTTGCACTACTAATGCACCGATATCTTTCAGTTCCTGAATAACTTTGGATATTGTATAATTTTGGTATTCTTTTTGTGTCCGCATGAACCGCTCCAGAGAAGCTCTTGTTAGGCACAAGTCACCTTTCCACCATATTCCGGCATATTCAGAAAGCTTTTTCGTTTTCTTTGTCATATGAAATGCATCTTCGTTTTTAATTGCCTTCAGGAGCAAGCTTGCTATATTTTCTTTTTTTATACGAGATTCCAATTCATCCAATTTATCTTGCTGGAACTGCATTGAGTCCCGCTCCGCAACTTGATATCTTTTATTCAGACGCTCTGCTTCTTCTTGGGATAACCCATCCGCAACAGCCACTAATAGCAGTTGTTGCATTGCCCACTTCAAAATGGTATAATTGTTATCAATACGTGGATGCAAATCCGTGTGCCTGTGGTTTACAGCTTCCTGCAATGTTTGAAATGCCTCTTTAGCATGAGAAGCAAACCAGCCCAAGTAGCATTGAAGGGCACTTCCCATTTGCTCTACACTTATAGGAGGCAACTTAAATTGTTGACCGATATTCAGAAATACGTATCTGGTAATATCTGATGGGTTGTCCAATGTAAATTCTGCAGTGAAAATAAGTCCTGCCTGGCAGTTAATTTCTATTGTATGCCCTCCAGGTTTCTTTTTGATAATGGAAGCCTCGTTTGTACCTTCCCGAATGAGTTGCGCTCCCAATTCAATAGCCTTACGCTGTGTCGCCCGACTTGCAGACAGGCACAAATCGTCCACCACAACTGGCAGATCCCGGGCTGCTTCCATTGAATCCCGCATGGCAGCAGTACTGCTACCAGCACTGTGAAATGTCGCAATATTCCCAGTTTTGCTGTTTTTTAACCAACCAGAAAGAAAACGTGCTAGAGTAGTTTTACCAATGCCTTGCTTTCCAAAAATATACAATACCACTTGCCAGTCAACACCTGTTGCTTGTATTCCGGAGCGCACCAATGTCGCTGCCAGGAATGCAATTCCAGTCAATATATCCGGTTCCACAAATAAAAGTTCGCAACACAATGTCTTCAATGCACTATCCGAGTCTTGCGAAACTGCTGCTGCATATCCAGTATTTGCGTGATAAATATGGTCGGTCTGTTCCCCTAACAACTGGTTATTGAACATATAACAATATCCTCCTCCCGGAAGCCGATGCAACCCTGGATAATCCAAATAGTATTCTCGATCGCATCCGTTCGCTCTTTCATATTCGATCTTTGTTTGTAATTTTTGATGTAGCCAAGCATTAAATCGACCATGGTTCGGAACATAGATGCGACCGTCGATCTTTTTAATGGTTCGTGCCGACATTTCATCTGCGCGAAGTGACATCATAGCTTTATTTCCATCTTCAAACAGAATATGCAGATGTATTCCTGCAAAATTAGCGGAACCTTAATCGGTTAGCTGGTGTAATATTTTACTAATTTCTATTATACAGTTGCATATCAGCTTGCCATTTTGATATTCGCCAAACTCTCGTTCCTTATTTCCCATTTTTGGTATCCTCCTTTTGTTGCTGCTATCATGCGGGTTATGTTGTTCGGGTGTTTTTTCTGTGGTTTTACTTTATCACAGATTCATGCAATCTCATAACAACTTCAGTTCAGCCATTTTCACCGTTTTTTCTGAACTCGTCTTAAATAGCCCACTTTTATCAAAAAAGCAGAACAAATTCATTTCAAATACGCAATGAGGAAAATGCATATTCTGCACAAAATTTCGTTTTATAATTTAGCTATATTGAACAGGTAATTGCCTTTTATAATGCATCAGGAGGTTTGAAATGTCAGAAATATCAATGAGATCTTTGCACAAGCTGTTTGAAGCAGGATTGCTGGTTACATCAAATACTAATTTCGAGTCTTTAATAAGTTATCGCTTTTCCCTTCCCGAAAACCTCATATCTGCCTCCGCAGGATTTAAAGGAAATTTTAGAAGAAATTTTAATAGAATTTCATGGATTATGCAGCAAATATCATTTGCCAACAAACAATATTGTTGCGTTTTTCCATGAGATAGCAATAAGATACAAAGAATTTTATGCAGACAGCATTACACGTATCAAAATCAAGCGCCTTTTGCAAATGGTTTTTGCAGATTGTGATTTCTTATTCGGCTCGGCTTATATCTCACAAAATTTTTCTATTGATTCACTGCGTGCAGCAGATTTGCATGTCATTGCTGCGAAATGTCTTACAGATATAAATTCTTCGAATGAATATACATCCTCTCTTTTTTCGCTTGCACATGACGGGCATTGTTTAATTGATAAAGTGTTCCAGGAACAGCGCTCAATGAACAGTGGTCGCAGATATTATGAAGATTTTTCGTATTTTTTAGATAATTTTGAAAAGGTTATGACATAAAAATGTCTTTTCAATGCGTGGGAAAAACATCGTGACACGATGCAGGAACCATTTCATCTGCATAGCATTCAGCTTGAAAAATTTTTTGAAGCATACAGTCAGTACTGCAAAATGAATGGATCAGAAAGCAAGCAGGATGATATTGAAACCAATCTGAAACAGCTCCGGCTGGCTAGCATAGCAGCATTTGTATTTGTACGATTTCTGCAATATTTATCCCATGCCAAAGGGAAATCATATCCATCTTATTGCAGACATCTTTTACAATGGATTCGGTATTTTTTTCGCACATATGAGGAATATATAGCAGCATTTATTGCTTTTGATGATGAATATATTTCAGGTGTAGACAATACAATTCCGGAGTTTCAAAAAATTATACTTTCGCAGACAGTGGACAATGAAGAATATCCGCATTTGCTTTCTGGAGATTTTACATTTGCATTCACAACATCAGAAAAACTACTTTTGGACTCACTAAAAAACCATCCATTGTGTCGTTGTATTGAAGAAATACACACGCAATTACAATATGTTTGGGTCAAAAAGATTTCAGCATATTATCTATTTTCTATATTTAACCATGCTAAAAACTTGAAAATACCATTTAAAAAGCATTCATATGCTGCATCCGAAATGCGTCTTGATTTAAATACTGGCATTATGAGTGAGGATGCTACTGCAGTACGATCACAAAAAGCATCTATTTACTTATTCTCAG
>CAXHNU010000055.1:18347-19885 GCA_964017555.1 uncultured Butyricicoccus sp.
CAAAACGCAATGCACTGCATACCTTTGCTGTGATACCAAAACGATGGATTGTTGAGCGTTCTTTTGCTTGGCTCGACTATACAAGTATGGTTCCATAAATACGGCTTGCGCTATCGCTTAGCCTATACTATATCATATAAAATAAGTGATAAAATAGGGGCAAAAATGTGCAAAAAATCAGCAGTAAAACAAGTCTATCGTGAAACCACCCCATTCTGGCAATCGTAACAGGCTATTTTCTGGTATGTTATAAGGAAGAAAGTGCCACCCCCCCTTCGGATCATCGTGGACAGTGCATCGGGATTTTGTTTAATAATATACAAATACGATACTTTAATATTAAATTATTATATATGTTCTGCTTTTGTTTCCCTCACTTGTGGGCGAAAGTAAATATATCCCGCTTGCACTATCTAACTATAATTATTGGTGTCATTGAATTGGTGACACCCAGCGCACATAATCCATGGCATCGCGTTTCACGAGGGAACTCAACAAATAAAATATAATCGGTGTGGTGGTATTTCGCCACCGCATAACTCCGCATAGAAAGGACTGAATAAAGTTTGCATCAAAACCTTGTATTTCTAATATCATATCGTTATAATAGAAGTTACAGCAACAAGGTTAATCTATGCCTGTCAGAATTAAGAGGTGCCAAATGACAGGTAGCCTAACAATAAAAAACAACAAAGACTATATAATTGTCCGTATTCCAGACTAAAATATCAAATTAAAGCAAAATGGATATAAACCAATATACCAGCCAAAGGCGGCAACGTAAATCAGAACAGAAATTGCGTCAAATCTTGTCGCAGCTTAAGCGGGATTCTGATTTAGCCCATTCTGATATGTTATTCAGTGAATGGCTTGCAAAATGGCTGGAGATAAAAAATTACAAGTAAGACCTATTACGCTTCACGGCTATCAATCGCACATAAAGACTAACATCAACCCCTACTTTGACAGCCGTAAAATAAAACTGAAGTCCATTACCACGCAGGATATTCAAGATTATTATATTGCAAAACTTGCAAATGGTTTATCCCCTAACAGTATAAAACATCATCATATTATTATCAATAGCGCATTAAAAGAAGCTGTCTGCAAAAGGCATATTCATTTTAATCCTGCACAATACATCACATTACCAAAACAGCAGACATATGAAAGCAAAGCTTATACCGCAGAACAAGCGGCACGATTATTATCTGTATTGGATGATGAACCATTGAAACCCGCAGTTATTTTAGGTTTATATTATGGCTTGCGGCGCAGTGAAGTTTGCGGACTGCGCTGGCAGGATATTGACTTTCAAGCGGGCACAATGCAAATCTGTAATACTGTTGTAAAGTTTGGTGTGACTGTTGAAAAGGAGCAGACCAAAAGCAAAGCAAGCAGAAGGAAAATGATTTTAATTCCTGCAATTATTTCATATCTGCAAAAGCTATATAGACATTATTTAAGGAACCACTGATTTAATCCTTCATAAGTCAAGAAGGTGTGGTATAATAGGGGAAAAGGGGGCGCGTGGCATG
>CAXHNU010000056.1:0-19615 GCA_964017555.1 uncultured Butyricicoccus sp.
CCGCCGGTTTCGCGCACAATCGGGATGGTGCCATAGCGCAGGGCAATCATTTGCGCCAGCCCGCATGGTTCGGATTTTGACGGCATCAGGAACATATCCGCACCGGCATAAATTTTGTTTGCAAGGTCGGTAGAGAACATGATGGAAGCTGAAATCTTGCCGGGATAACGGCGTTTTGCTTCAATGAACATCTGCTCATAGCGCCATTCGCCCTTACCGAGTACAATCAGGCGGATATCCTCCTGCAGCAGGTTGTCAAGCACAGCCTCCAAAAGGTCAAAGCCCTTATGCCCGGCAAACCGGGATACCATACCGATGACCGGTGTATCCGCGTCGCCTTCCAGCCCGCACAGTGCAAGCAGCTCCGCTTTGTTGACCGCCTTGCCCTTTAAGCTGCGGGCAGTATAATTTTTAAAGATCAGCGGGTCTGTCTGTGGGTTGAAGGTATCCTGGTCAATGCCATTGATAATGCCATGCAGTTTATAACTGCAATCGCGTAAAATAGGATCTAAGCCATGACCGTAGTATGGGGTCTGGATTTCCTCCGCATAAGATGGGGATACGGTTGTCACCGCCGTAGACGCAACAATCGCGGCTTTCATCAGGTTGACGTCGCCATCCATCGCCATAAAGCCTGAGCGATAATGGGCATCGTCAATGCCAAGGACATATTCCAAAATTTCGCGCCCATAACGCCCCTGGTACGCGATATTATGGATGGTAAATACCGTTTTCATACCCTGGTAAAATTCGCGCCCGGCAAACATCAGGTTATAATAAACCGGCACAAGGGCGCTTTGCCAGTCGTTGCAGTTGATAACATCGGGGCGGAACTCCAAATCGGGCAGGATTTCAAGCACTGCTTTGGAGAAGAACGCAAAGCGTTCCGCGTCATCATATTCGCCATAAATTTGCCCGCGGGCAAAATAATATTCGTTGTCAATGAAGTAATAGTCCACGTCGTCTTCCGCATAGTGGAACACGCCGCAGTATTGGTTGCGCCAGCCAAGCTGTACATACGCATTTTTGAGGTACGTCAGCTTTTCGCGCCATACAGCGGGGATGGCGCTATACAGCGGGCAGAACACGGCAACTTCGTTGCCTTCTGCCGCGAGCGCCTTGGGCAGTGAACCTGCCACATCGCCTAAACCGCCGGTTTTGATAAACGGCGCAACTTCGCTGGCAACATACATAATTTTCATAGGGAACCGACCTCCAAACCGGAAAACAGCGGGATGCCCAAAAAGGGTCATCCCGCCCAAAACATATTCAAAGCCTTAATACGGGATGTCCTGTTTTTTTGATTTATACAACAGAACTCTTCGCAATCACGACCGGATAATTTTCATGCCCCATCATGGTGCGACCTTCGCGGATGGTAACACCGCGGTCGGTCACGATATGGGCAAGGGATGCACCGGAAAGAATACGCCCGTTTTCCATAATGATGGAATCGCGGATTTCCGCATCTTTTTCGACCAGGACATCGCGGAACAGGATCGAGTTGACGACCTTGCCTTCGATATGGCAGCCATCTGCGACAAGGCTGTCGCATACATCCGCCTTATCCCCATAATATGCTGGGGATTCATCGCAGATACGGGTATAAATCGGGCGGGTGCGGAGGAATACCTCATCACGGGTTTCCTTGTCAAGCATATCCATGTTCGCTTGGAAATAGTCCTTTGCGTCCTCAATCTTGACGGCATATTCGCCAAACAGGTAGCCGCCAATTTTGCTGTCAGTGAGTGCGCGTGTCAGCAGCTCGCGTTCAAAGTGGATGCAGTTATGGGTAACACAGTCGGCAATCAGACGGATGAGGAACTGACGCCCCATCACATAAACGCCAAGCGCTTCATGTTTGCATTTGCTGTCGTTGCTGTCGCCCACGCGGATATCCACGATTTCGCGGCGGCGGTTCATTTCGCAGTAAGTGGTAAACGGGCTGTCCTTGGATTTCTTGGCAACCACCATGGTGATATCATTGCCGGAAGCAATGTGCTGATCTACCACATCGTCAATCGGGATATTGGCTACAACATCGCCGTCTGCAATGACAACATGGTCAGCGCGGTTTTTCTGCAAAAAGTCGATTGCGCCAGCCAGCGCGTCAATTTTACCGCGGTATTCGCCGGTGACCAGCGGGGATGCCTTCTTGGAATAGGAGTATGGCGGGAGCATGGTGACGCCGCCATTTTTGCGGGACAAATCCCAATCCTTTGCGTTGCCGATATGGTCGATAAGCGACTGATATTTATCCTTCATCAGCATACCGACACGGAAGATGCCGGAGTTGACCATATTGGACAACATAAAGTCCACAATGCGGTAGCGCCCGCCAAACGGTACGGCTGCCACGGTACGGTGTTCTGTAATCTCACGCAAGTCATTATCGGTGTCAAAGGCGATAATGATGCCAAGTACGTTTTTCATGTTCATGCTTCCCTTCTTCTCTTAAATCTTGTCGGGGAGGTCTTCGCCTGCCATCTCTTTGGCGCCGAGTTTTGCGCCGCGCCCAACGCGGGTATTGGCAGCAACCACTGCAACGCCCCAGTTTTCAATTTCGCCGTCTGAGGGGCTTGCGCCGACCTGTGCGCCTTCGCAGATATGGGCATTTTCTGCAATGATAGAATAGCGGACAACTGCGCCGGGTTCTACCACTGCGCCTGGCATCAGGATAGAATATTCAACCGTTGCGCCCTTGTGGATGGTAACATCCGAGAAGAGCACCGACTCAGATACATTGCCCATGATTTCGCACCCTTCGGATACCAGCGAATGGGTCACTTTGGCATCCTTGCTGGTGTAGTGCGGGGGTGCGCCGTTGTTGCGCCCATAGATTTTCCAGGAATCATCGGTGAGGTTCAGACCGGATTTGGGACTGAGCAAATCCATGTTTGCTTCCCACAAAGATTCGATGGTGCCAACGTCTTTCCAGTAGCCTTCAAAGCGGAAGGAAACCAGTTTTTCGCCCGCGCCCAGCATCGCCGGGATAATGTCCTTGCCAAAGTCGTTGGAAGAAGCGCTGTTGTTTTCATCGTCGATGAGGTACTGGCGCAGTTTCTTCCAGGTGAAGATGTAAATGCCCATGGAAGCCAGCGTGGATTTTGGCTGCTTGGGCTTTTCTTCAAACTCATAAACCGTACCGTCTTCATTGCAGTTCATGATACCGAAGCGGGGAGCCTCGTCCAGCGGCACATCGATAACGGCAATGGTTGCAGCCGCGCCGGTTTTTTTGTGCTGCTGGAGCATTTTGTTGTAGTTCATCTTGTAGATATGGTCGCCCGAAAGGATGAGCACATATTCGGGGTCATATTCATCAACAAAGCCGATGTTTTGATAGATTGCATTTGCGGTGCCCTTATACCATTCTGAGGTTTTGCCCTTTTGGTATGGCGGGAGCACAAATACGCCGCCGTTCAAACGGTCAAGATCCCATGTCTGACCTGCGCCGACATAGGAGTTTAGCTGATGGGGTTCATACTGCGTCAGCACGCCGACCGTATCGATGCCGGAGTTGACACAGTTGGAAAGCGGAAAGTCAATGATTTTGTACTTGCCGCCGAAGGGGACTGCGGGCTTGGCTACTTTGGTTGTCAGCACATAAAGCCGGCTACCCTGCCCGCCTGCGAGAAGCATTGCAACGCATTCTTTTTTCCGATACATAGTAATCTCCGTTTCTTACCCTGTAATTTTATTTGGTAAACGCCGTGGGAAATGGGCGTATTACGCACTTGGTTTATTCTTTGGTTTTCTTGGCTTTTTTGCGGGGGGATGCTTTTTCCGTGGTTTTCTTGGCGGTCAGCTTTTTCTTCTTTGGCTTTTCGCTGACAGCTTCCGCTTTGACACGGCGGGGCGCACGCTGTTTACCCCGGAAATAGAGCACAGAAAGCGGCGGGATTTTCAAATCAATGATATTTTCCATGCCGTGCATTTCTTCCGCCTTGCTGCGCACCTTGCCATTGCTTACGCCGCCGCCGCCAAATTCCACGCGGTCAGACGTAAAGACTTCTTCAAATGTGCCCGCATAAGGCACGCCGATTTTATAGCTTTCATGATAGACGGGTGCAAAGTTTGCCACACAGATCAGCTCGGTGCCATCCTTTGCAATTCGGCGGAACGCAATGATGTTGTTCACATTGTCGTCATGGGAAATCCATTCAAAGCCCTGCCAATCCATATCGTTTTCCCAAAGCTGCTTGCTGGCAAGATAGAACGCGTTCAGGTTTTTCACATATTCCTGAAGCTGGCGGTGGGCGTCATAGTCAAGCAGCATCCAGTCCAGCCCGCGGGCTTCACACCATTCAGAGAACTGTCCGAACTCGCCGCCCATAAACAGCATCTTTTTGCCGGGGTGACCGATCATATAGCCAAGCAGCGTCCGCAGGGAAGCGAACTTGTTTTCATATGGGTCAGGCATTTTGTCCAGCAGTGATTTTTTGCCGTGGACGACTTCATCATGGGAAAGCGGCAGGATATAGTTTTCCGAAAAGGCATACATGAAAGAGAACGTAATTTTGTCGTGCATATCCTTGCGGAAAAATGGGTCAGCGCCCACATAGCACAGCATATCATTCATCCAGCCCATGTTCCACTTGAAGTTAAATCCTAAGCCGCCGACATAGCCCGGCTTTGTGACCATGGGCCATGCGGTGGATTCTTCTGCAATCATCATGCAGTCGGGGTGGTCGGTGAGGATTTTTTCATTCAGCAGCCGCAGGAAATCAACGGCTTCCAGGTTTTCGCGCCCGCCATAAATATTGGGGCGCCATTCGCCTTGGCGGTTGTAGTCGAGGTACAGCATGGAGGCAACCGCATCCACGCGCAAGCCGTCCATATGGAACTGTTCAATCCAGAACATTGCCGAGGACAGCAGCAGGTCACGTACAGAAACCTTGCCATAATCAAATACGCGGGTACCCCATTCTTTATGCTCCATTTTGAGCGGGTCGGCATATTCATAGAGATAAGAGCCGTCAAACTCAACCAGCCCATGCCCATCTTTGGGGAAATGCGCCGGCACCCAGTCCATAATGACGCCCAGCCCTGCCTGGTGCGCTTTGTCCACAAAGTACATCAGATCATGGGGTGTGCCATAACGCGATGTTGCTGCGAAATAGCCTGTTACCTGATAGCCCCAGGAACCGTCAAATGGATGCTCGGTCAGCGGCATACATTCGATATGCGTATAACCCATTTCTTTGACATACGGGATGAGTTCATCTGCCAGCAGACGGTAAGAAAAGAAACTACCGTCTTCGTGCATTTTCCATGAACCAAGATGCACTTCATAAATATTGACCGGCTGGTCATATGGCGGGTGTTCTTTGCGCCATTTGAGCCAGCTGCTGTCCGACCATTCATAGCCTTCAATGTCAAACACTTTCGACGCATTGCCGGGACGTGTTTCAGCATGGAAACCATAGGGATCTGATTTGTCGAGCTGATAGCCTTCGGGCGTTTCGATGGCATATTTATAGCTGTCATATTCTTTTACGCCGGGGACAAAAACTTCCCATATACCGCGGTCATCACGGTTTAGCGGATTTGCGGTGCGGTTCCAGCCATTGAACTCACCCATGACTGCAACACTGGCGGCATTCGGCGCAAAAACGCGGAAAACATAGCCATCCTGCCCCTCCTGTGAATCCGGATGGGCGCCCATAATTTCATATGCACGGCAATCCCTGCCGGAATGGAACAGCGGCAAATGTTCCTCCAGGCTCATTTTTTTCGCCTTAACTTCCATGTGTTCATCTCCTCTTTGGCACACAAAATATGTGCCTTCTTTTATTATCTTTTTTATTCCTTCTTGCTGTTTTGTAGCCATCGCACAGATTCTTTACGACCAGCTTGATATTTACTAGATATAGTATACAACACTGATAAAAAAATGTCCAGTAATTTTGCAAATCACCGGACACTTTTTGTTCATTTTTATATGCCGGTTTTCAGGCTGCAGGAAAAAGCCTTGCAGCCCCCGTTTTTCGGCTTCCATCCTGCCGCTGGACTGGCAGTTTTCCACTGTATATCTTCGCTTTTTTGCGCTCCGCTTACAGTACGCCTTGCAGCTTGCGGCGGATGATATCCAGCGCGTTGGACGCTGCCTGGTTGCGCACTCGGTCACGCCCAAGGCTGTTGCGGGTTTCGCGGGTAATCAGCTCACCCTGGAACCATACGCTGATATACACCAGCCCGACTTCTTTGCCTTCGGAAGGGTTGGGACCTGCAACGCCGGTGATGCCTACGCCGATATCTGTGCCGAATACCCGCGCGGCACCTGCTGCCATTTGTTCCGCGGTCTGTGCGGATACCGCGCCATACTGCGCAAGGGTATCTGGCTGCACACCCAGCAGGTTTATTTTAACCTCATTCGTATAAGAGCATACGCCGCCTTTATAATAATCCGACGCGCCCGGCAGGTCGGTAATGCGTTTGGAGAGCAGTCCGCCGGTACAGCTTTCCGCGACTGCCAATGTCATGCCGCGCTGGCGCAAAGTATCGCCGACAACCTGTTCCAGCGAATCCACATCAATGCCATAAACATCCGCGCCTAAAAGGTCTGCCACTTGCTGCACCACAGGCGCCAGCATTTGTTCCGCTTCCGCTTCGGTATCTGCCATAGCCGTTACCCGTGCAAAGCATTCCGATACTTTCGCATATGGGGCTATGGTTGGGTTGGTCATGGATGCCATCAAGTCATGCAGACGGGCTTCCATTGCGCTTTCGCCCAGTCCCATCACCCGGACATTGCGGGACACAATGCAGCCGCCTGCCAGTGGGTATAAATATGGCTTGGCACATTGTTCCCACATGGGGGTGCATTCACGCGGGGGACCAGGCAGCATTAGCACGTGTTTGCCTTCGGCTTCAAACCCACAGCCGGGCGCTGTGCCCCATTTGTTTTCAAACACGGTGCAGCCTTCAGGCAGCCATGCTTGTTTTTCATTATTGGGCGTCATTTCGCGCCCAATTTTTTGGAAAAATTCTTTGATATGCGCCAGCGATGGTTCATGTAATGCCATGGTTTTGCCAAATACTTTGGCAAGGGTTTCTTTGGTTAAATCATCCAATGTCGGCCCTAAGCCGCCAGTGGTAATGATGATATCCGCACGGTCTTTGGCTTCCCGAACCGCGCGTTCCAGCCGCGCGGGATTGTCGCCAACAACCGTTTGATAATAAACATTGATGCCAAGTTCACTCAGTCCACGGGATATCACCTGGGCGTCAGTATTCACAATATCGCCCAGCAGGATTTCCGTGCCAACGGCTATTAATTCTGCATTCATAATGGTTTCACCTCAATCACAAATTTTCATGTCCCGCCGGTGTCCGGCGGGGGATGATTCATTCATCCTTTTTCCGTTTGCCCGTGATGATAATTTCGATGTTTGAAACAGCTTCTTCGACCAAACCTTCCACATCCAGCGCAGCTTCCGCCGCAAGGATTTTGGGCAGTTTGGGTTTGGTGTTCGGATGCTTTGGTGTAAAGACGGTACAGCAATCTTCATAAGGCAAAATGGATGTTTCAAATGTCCCGGTTTTGCGCGCAATCTGGACAATTTCTTCTTTATCCATGCCAATGAGCGGGCGGAATACGGGCAGGCTGCATACCGCGCCTGTCACTGCCATAGAAGGCATGGTTTGGCTTGCAACCTGCCCCAGGCTTTCGCCTGTGATCAGCGCGCCGCATTGATTTTGCTCCGCCAGTTTTTGCGCAATGCGCATCATAAACCGCCGCATAATCAGCGTAAAAATTTCCTGCGGGCAGTTGTCGCGGATGGCTTCCTGAATCTTTGTAAACGGCACAACCAGCAGCGGCATTCGCCCGGTATATGGGTTCATGATTTCTGCCAGTTCAACCACTTTTTCTTTTGCCCGTTCGGAAGTATATGGGTAACTGAAAAAATGAATGCCTACCAGTTCCAACCCGCGTTTTGCCATCATATAACCGGCAACCGGCGAATCAATCCCGCCGGACAGCAAAAGTGCCGCACGTCCATTTGTGCCGACTGGCATACCGCCTGCGCCCGGTTCCGGACCGGCATGGACAAAGGCGTGTTCATCCCGGATTTCAAAATGAATGGTTAAATCCGGCGTGTGCATATCCGGCTTTAAATGCGCATACTTATGATTGATTTCACCGCCAATATGCTGGGAAACCTCTATCGAGGTCATCGGGAAACGTTTATCCCCGCGTTTGGTTTCCACCTTGAATGTGTTTGCCTGCGCAATATGCCCGGCAAGTGCGGTTTCCGCGGTTTGCTGCATAGCTTCCAGCGTTTTTTCACAAACCGCCGCGCGGCAAATTGACGCGATGCCAAATATTTTTCGGACAACATCTAAAACCGCATCGGTATGGCTGTCATCTTCCACCCATACATAAATAATGGATTGGCGCATCATCACTTCGCAAGGTGTGACGTGTTTTAACCTGCGTTTTATATTGCCCAATAATCGATCTTCAAATGCTTTGCGGTTCAGTCCCTTTAATACAATCTCACCGCATTTTAACAACAAAACTTCCATTTTTATTTTTCTGATACTCCTTTTGTTTCTGTCAGCGGCGCAGCATTGCCGCGCCTTTTTTCAGTCCCGCGATCAGTGCGTCAATATCTTCTTTTGTGTTCCATGGGGCAAAGGAAATACGCAACGCGCTGTCAATGCGTTCTTTGCTTAGCCCAGTGGCTTTGAGCACAGGGCTTTCTTTGCCACGTGAACACGCTGACCCGGCTGATACATAGACTTCGTCGCCCTCCAGCACCCGCAGCATAACTTCACTTTTGCACCCCGGAAATGACAGGTTTGCAATGTGCGGCACACCTTCTGTGCTGTTCCATTCTGCCCAAGGCAGCTCTGCCGCAATCTGCTGCTGTAAATACTGGTGAAGCGCTGCAATATGCTGATTGTCCGCGTGCATGGCATTGCTCCGGATACGGCATGCTTTTGCAAACGCCGCAATCCCCGGCAAAGGTTCTGTACCCGAACGCATTCCATTTTCCTGCCCGCCCCCGACAATATATGGGCGCAGATTGGTGCCTTTTTGCATATAGAGTGCGCCAATCCCTTTGGGCGCGCCGATTTTATGTCCGCTGACACTCATAAGCTGACAGTTCCATTTTTGCGGCGTCAGCGGCACCCGAAACAGCCCTTGTACCGCGTCAATATGGAAAAGCGCTTTGGGGCAGCGGCTGTGCAGCAGTCTGCCCATTTCCTCCACAGGCAGTATGGTGCCAACTTCATTGTTGACCAGCATGATACTTGCCAAAACCGTATCATCCCGCAGGGCAGCAGCAAAAGTGTCCACAGGGATTTGTCCCTGTGCGTCCGGCTGTAATGCCGTGACGGTAAAGCCTTCCGCTTGCAGGCGTGCCGCCGCGTTGCGCACAGCTGCGTGTTCTATCGCGGTAATGATGATATGCCGCCCGATATGGCGGTTTTTATATGCCGCGCCAAAAATCGCGGTATTGATTGCCTCGGTGCCGCCGGATGTAAACGTGATTTCCCCAGCTTGCACGCCAAGCGCTGCCGCAACGGCTTCACGGCTTTGTTTCAGCAGCTTGCCCGCCTGGATGCCAAGGCTATGCTGGCTTGATGGGTTGCCAAACTCTTCTGTCATAACCGTTAAGGCAACTTGTGCCGCCTCCGGCAGCACCCGTGTGGTTGCCGCATTATCTAAATAGTGCATTTCATATTCCCTTCCTGGTTTTCTGTAATTTATTATACCAGCGTTTCCGATGTCTGTCACGGTTATTTTGCGGCTGCATCATCTGGCGTTTTGTTTTGGATTTCAGCAAGCAGTTTGCCCGCAACCGCTTTCATATGCTGTATCCGTTTTTCCAGTTCTTCCGGTGGAATATCCCGGAGGCTGTCTGTGCTGATATGTATGCCCATATGAATTGCATCATCTCCTTCACAACATGATTTTTGCCGCTGCCGCATAAGCTGATAGCCAAGGAAAGGAGGTATTCCACAGCATGAATTATGTGATGTATCTGCGCAAATCCCGCGCTGACCTCGACGCCGAAGCCCATGGCGAAGGCGAAACCCTTGCGCGTCATGAAGCCCGCCTGACCGCTTATGCCCAAAAAGCTGGACTGCCCATCCGCTGCATTTACCGCGAAATTGTATCCGGTGAAACCATTGCCGCACGCCCGGTTATGCAAAAGCTGCTTGCCGAAGTACAAGATGGTTTGTGGGATGGCGTATTGGTCGTGGAAGTCGAACGGCTTGCCCGCGGCGACACCATTGACCAGGGGCTTGTCGCGCAGGCGTTCCGGTTATCCGGCACCAAAATTATCACCCCGCTGAAAACATATGACCCCTGCAATGAATTTGATGAGGAATATTTTGAATTTGGTTTGTTTATGTCCCGGCGGGAATACCGCGCGATTAACCGCCGGCTGCAAGCCGGGCGGTTAGCTTCCGCGCAGGAAGGCAAATGGCTGGGCGGTACACCGCCTTTTGGATATGACGCTTACAAGCTGCCGCATGAAAAAGGGTCATCGCTTGTGCCCAATGCGGACAGTGCCATTGTCCGCACCGCCTTTGAAATTTTCACAGCAGAAGCTGACGTTGGCACAGTGAAACTATGCGCCAGGCTCAATGCGCTTGGCTATCGTTCCGCAACAGGGAAACTATTCCATGTACGGATCATTCGGGAGATGCTGCGCAACCCGGTTTATGCCGGGTTGACCGCTTATGGCAGACGTGCCGCGGAAAAAACCATAGCAGATGGAAAAGTCATCCGCAAATGCCCCCGACATAAGGAATTTGCGGTTTATCCTGGGCGGCATGAAGCCATTATCCCGCCGGAAATGTGGCAGGCTGCCCAAGTTAAATTACAACAGAAATCTTTTGTTCCTGTCCGCAAGGATAAAGCGTTAAAAAACCCGCTGGCGGGACTGCTGATCTGTGGCAAATGCGGGCATAAAATGCAGGCGCGAAATCACAGCGCAAACCTCCGTTTATATTGCCCCATGTACTGCGGCACAGTTTCCGCTGGACTGGCAGAAATTGAAGCTTTGCTCTGTCCTGCTTTGCGCCAGTGGTTTGCCGGTTATACGGCTGAGGCTGCCCAGCCTGCTGACTTGCAGCGCCGTGCCCATTTGCTTGCACAGTCACAAACCGCGCTACAAAAAGAATTGCAGCTGCTGTCCACAAAGCTAAGCCGCGCTTATGATATGGCGGAAAGCGGCATCTATCCGCCGGAGATTTTTGCAAAGCGCCATGCGCACCTTACCGCGCGGCGCAGCGAAATTTTGCAGTCATTAGAACAGGTCAGCCAGCAGGTTTTATGTTTGCAAAACGAGATGAATCGTCCGCCCGATCTGCTGCCCTGCGCTATACCCGTTATGGATATTTATGAGCTGCTCCATACCCCGCAGCAGAAAAATGATCTGCTGAAAACTTTGCTTTCCGGCATTCGGTACAAGAAGACAATTCCCGCGCGCGGCGCGGCAGACAGTGATCTTGATTTAATCCTTTTTCCGCTTGTCCCGCCTGCGGGCAAAGGGCTATCCTAATGGCTGTGGCTGGACGCTTCCATATGTCGCAGGACAGTCGGTTGCACGCAGCATCGGCAATTATGAAGCGGTGGAACAAGCGATTAACCATGGCGCTTTTATCGAATTTGATGAAACTGCCCAAACGCCATTTTACAATTATTATCATGACAAAAAACAGCATGAAGTTTGGTTTGAAGATGCCCGCAGTATCCAGGCAAAATTAAACCTTGCGCGGGAATTTGGCTTGCGCGGTATCAGCGTATGGAACATCATGCGGTATTTCCCACAGCTTTGGCTGGTGCTGAACAACGAATATAACATCGAAAAAATCAAATAAATTAACGGAAAAGCAGGCAATTCTTATAGAATTCGCCTGCTTTTCAGCACTTTTTGCCCAAATCGGGAACATATACCGCTGTCACTTCTGGAACAAAAATGTTATGCTGGTTTTGCCCCACAAGGCAAGCCTTGCCGTCCGGGGAAAACACCGCCGCACTGCGCAAGATTTTGTGCATTGCCCGAAATTTCAAAGGAGTATGAAAACGATGAAACGATTTGTAAGTTTTTCTGTTGCAGCAATGATGGCAGCGGGCATCACCGCAGGCGCTGCCTGCCCACAGGCGCAAGCCGCGTATTACCGTCCAGTCGTGCAGCGGCACAACCTGAGTGCTGACCAAATCTGGCAGCAGCTGCTCAAGCAATATGGCATCCCGGATGTGGATACTGTGATAAACCCCGGTGGCAATTCAGGATGCAGTTCCTGCATTACCAAACCAGGTTCTGGTTCCGGTACAGTCAAACCTGGAACAGGTTCAGGGTCTGGTACAGTGAAACCTGGGACAGGTTCGGGGTCAGGCTCTGGTTCAGGTTCCGGTACAGTGAAGCCTGGGACAGGTTCGGGCTCAGGTTCCGGTACAGTGAAACCTGGGACAGGCTCCGGTTCTAACACAGGTGCATCTTCAAGTTATGTATCCCAGGTTGTTGCGCTTGTCAATGAAGCACGCACACAAAATGGCTTATCTGCGCTCCAGCTTGACAGCCGTGTTTCTGCCGCAGCACTCACCCGTGCCGGTGAAATCAAAACCAGCTTTGCCCATACCCGTCCGGATGGACGCTCCTGTTTTACCGCGCTTGCAGAAGCTGGTGTTTCCTATCGCGGCGCCGGCGAAAATATCGCCTATGGGCAGGCAACGCCACAGGCTGTTATGTCTGCTTGGATGAATTCTGCCAGCCATCGCGCCAATATCCTGAATAATAAATATACAACCATTGGTGTTGGTTATACAGTCATTAATGGTGTCCCATATTGGGTGCAGATGTTTACTTACTAATTTTGGGCATCCTTTTGCTGCCGCGGTCTTTGCCTGTCTTATGCTGTATTTTCACACAGATATTTGTGTTTTCATCCCTGTAAAATACCTGTCAAAATTGTGGGTACGTGCAGAAAAAACAAAAATCCACACCTCGTGGACAGATTTTTGATGAATTATTATGCGATTGGTGATTGCAATTTTCTTACTTTCATGATAAAATAACAGTCGTTCTAAGATTTATGCACAATCAACACCAGATCATTTTGGCGCTGATAATTATTGTGATTGAAGGGAAGATTTTCACCAATGGCACTGAAAAACGAGTATCTGAATCGCGTCTATGCCGGGCTTGCCCAGCGCAATGCACATGAACCTGAATTCCTTCAGGCTGTCATGGAAGTTTTTGAATCCTTGGAGCCGGTTGTTGACGCACGCCCCGAAATTGAAGCCAATGCAATTATGGAACGCATTGTCGAACCAGAACGCATTATCAATTTCCGTGTATCCTGGGTGGACGATGCTGGCAAGGTACAGGTAAACCGCGGCTGGCGTATCCAGTTTAATTCCGCAATTGGTCCCTACAAAGGCGGCTTGCGCCTGCACCCATCTGTCAACCAGTCCATCATCAAATTCCTGGGCTTTGAACAGATTTTCAAAAACAGCCTGACTGGTCTGCCCATGGGCGGCGGCAAAGGCGGTTCTGACTTTGACCCGAAGGGCAAAAGCGACAACGAAATTATGCGTTTCTGCCAATCCTTTATGACCGAGCTTGCTAAACATATCGGCGCTGACACCGATGTACCGGCTGGTGATATCGGCACCGGCGCACGTGAAATCGGCTATATGTTTGGGCAGTATAAGCGCCTGCGCAATGAGTTCACCGGCGTGCTCACCGGCAAGGGCCTCAGTTATGGCGGTTCGCTGGCGCGTACCGAGGCAACCGGTTATGGCGCGTGCTACTTTATGAATGAAATGCTCAAGGATATGGGCACTTCTTTTGAAGGCAAACGTGTTGTGATTTCCGGTTCCGGCAATGTGGCAACTTATGCAAACCAGAAGGCAACCCAGCTTGGCGGCAAGGTCGTTGCAATGAGCGATTCCAACGGTTATATTGTCGATGAAAACGGCATTGACTTCAAGGTGATTAAGGAAATCAAGGAAGTTAAGCGCGCACGCATCAAGACTTATGTTGACTATGTGCCGGGCGCAAAGTATGTAGAAGGCTGCCGCGGCATTTGGAGCGTTCCATGTGACCTTGCACTGCCCTGTGCAACCCAGAACGAGCTGAACGGTGACGAAGCTGCCGTCCTTATCAAAAACGGCTGCAAAGCTGTTGCAGAAGGCGCAAATATGCCATGCACCCCAGAAGCTGTTGCCGCGTTCCAGACAGCAGGTGTTGCCTTTGGTCCTGCCAAGGCTGCAAACGCAGGCGGCGTTGCAACTTCCGGCTTGGAAATGAGCCAGAACAGCCAGCGCCTGAGCTGGACATTTGAAGAAGTTGATGCAAAACTGCATCAGATTATGATTAACATTTACAAGGCTTGCAAAGACGCTTCTGAGCGTTACAATATGGCTGGCAACCTGGTTGCTGGTGCAAATATTGCGGGCTTTGAAAAGGTTTGTGACGCAATGCTGTGGCAGGGTATCGCATACTAATGTTATCTTAACGAAAAAACAGCACCCCAAAAGGTGAAGGTTTTGATATGCTCCCTTTATGAGCGGCAGTAAAACTGCGCATCATAAAGGGAGTATTTTTGTGCCATATGAGTGAAAGCGGTTTGACAGGTTTGATGGCTGCTGACAGAAAAATTTTATATTTTTTCACGGCTCGAAATGATAGGAACCTGTTTTTGTAATGCAATTGAACATTCCATGACTTACCATAAAATCAGTATCCATTGACAGCCCAGAGAATACCATGTATACTGTTCACAGTGGTGATAAATACGGTTTATGGCAGTATCTTTGAAATCGCGAAAGGCTGATTTTGTTGATTTTATTTATATTTATTGGGAGGTTTTATTATGGCGCAAGATGGGAAACAGTGGCATCCACGATTTCTTGCATATATGAGCAAAATCATAAATCATCCGCATTATGAAGGATTGGCAATTAAAAAGAAACCAGATGGTTCATATGCTTGGATCGCAACCGCAAAATCAGAAATAGGTCGGCAAAGAATCGACTGGTGTATTGACAAAGCTCAGACACTGGGCTTTACAGAAACAGGTGCTGTATATCCTGGAATGTATGCTGATGTTATGCTTGCAATCCATCCGACAAAATGGAAAGTGTGCCAAATCTGTGGTAAAGAGATGTCCCTTTATTATCACTATCCAAATGCAACTTTTTTGAAATCTTTAAATCGGAAATTCAAATCGGATTTTTCGGACTGTGATCATATTGGTGATATATGGGATGAACTGCTCGGTCGTGATATTCCTGAGATTGATATTGCGGCTTTCTTAATTGACAAGGGCGGTTTGAATTTAGATGTACAAGTTGCTGAAAAAGATGAAATCATAGAAGCGTTGGAATATGCTTGCCGTAAAGGGGGTAAAAAATGCTTAGGCCCAGGCGCAATGTCAAACTTTCCTGACCGTTTTGATGGTTTCCATACATACAATCGCTGTTGCAGGGCCACACAAGACAAGGGGCGGTCAAAAGAAAATCTGAAATCTTATACCAAAGACCGGCGTGCTTATGAATACTGGAGTGGTGGAAAAAATATTCATGCAGCCAATCAGTTTATGGGAAGCCACTTTTTTGCTGACACGTCAGCCGACCATATTGGGCCGATTTCTTTGGGTTTTGTACATGACCCAAGATATTTGCAGCCTATGCCGAGTGGAGATAACGCTTCAAAACGTGACCGCTTACAAATCATAGACATTGAAAACATCATTAAAACCGAACAGAGAACCGGTGTATATCCTATGTCATGGCAGTCAAAACAAATCTGGGAATTTATAAAAGCAAACTATTCTGCGAATCCCCATAAAGTCCCCACCATTTATCGGGATGCGTTAAAACAAAATATGGCAAACTATATGTTCATTCTGTTAACCATACTTGAAAGCTGCCCTAACAATGGGGAAAGTTTTCTCGTTTCTGCGTTTTTAGAACCAAACGATGATTGTTTCAAATATACCTATACGTTTAATGATAAAGGTGAAATTATCGATAAAAAGGAGCGGCACTATACGGGACGCAATCAAAACGAAACAGACCGGTATCGGAGAATTGCGATTCAAGCAGTTTATGATTATCAGGAAAAGGATAACCGTAACAATAGGCATAACCTCAATGCGGCTGAAATCGCAAGCTTAAAGACAATTTGCGCCAGCATTGAATCGGGTGCTTCTATGGCAAAAAACAAGCAGCTTGTCATTGAACTTGTTGAAACAATTGAGAAAAGGATAATTCGTTCATTATAAAATACAAAGAGGATGATTTCCATCACATTGATGATAATCATCCTCTTTTTTATGGGGTGTCCAGCAATTGCGATTCTCCACGCTGTTTTTCGGCTTTTTTCGTCCCTATCCCATCCGACGTTTTAAGGTTTATATATTCTTCATATGATAATTTCCCCTTAAAAAATTTCAGGATATCCGATTCATCAAAATCAACATATCTTGCGGTATCATCGCAGGGGACAGATGCCAAATCAGCGATTGTTTCTCTTGCAGTAACCTGGCATGATGTATCAGCCGTAACTGCTGCTGGAAACAATTCTTCCGGAGAAACGCCTATATCGTTTCGTGTGCATATCACAATAACCCTTTTTCTCTTTTGCGGAACGGCATAATCACTTGCCATCAAAGTTCTTCCTTCTGTATGATAGCCGAGCTCAGCGAAAAGGGTGTGTACTTCGCAGTATGTCCTTCCGCCCTGATAACTTAACAACCCTTCAACATTTTCAAATACAATCACTTTTGGATTTACCCGTTTTACGATATCGGCAAATTCCCTGAACAATTGGTTTCTTGGATCATTCTCTGCGCGAAACCCTGCCATTGAAAACCCTTGGCAAGGAGGCCCCCCGCATATGATGTCTGCGCCGCCAGTCAGTGCCGCTTTTTCAATGGCATCCTTCGTTTCTGCTTTTGTGATATCTCCACATAATACTTGGATTTCAGGATGATTTATCTTTAGCGTGATGCAGGCACTTTCTTCAATATCGTTGCTTAATAATGACCGAATTCCGGCTGCCTGAAAGCCAGAAGTCATACCACCCGCACCACAAAACAGATCAATCGATTTAGAACATCCTGTTTTTCTCTTGACTGCACATGCGATTTGATATGCCAATAATGTAGGGACTGCATTGCCAACTTGTTTTAGGCACTGTGTTTTATTCCCGAAAAAATAATAATCATCCTTGAATGTTTGGAACCTTGCGGCCTCTCTGACTGTTAATACCCTTTCATGGACAGGATGAACATAGGTGCCATTCCCTGGCCGGTTAAAGTAAGTTGTTATTGTATAACTTGGCTTATCGTAGTCAATTCGGCCATATAGTGTGGTTCTGCCTCCTGTTTGTGTGATGCGTTTCAGCCGCTTTGACTTTTCCACGGTTTCCATCGGTATATCTTTCCAGTTTCCACCTGGCGGTACGGATTTTATCATTTCCAAATCCAAATCACTTAACTTAAACGTCGTATGATTCAGCAATAGCCCATAAAAAAGTGCCGTATATTTTATCGTTATTCCTTTGGCAACATGGATATCAAATTTACAAAGGCCATCAAAAAAATGGTCTATTTTCAGTTTGCCATTGAGGATGCTGCTTGCCTCTTCTTTTGCGATTTTAGGAAGAATATGCTTTATTGCATTCATATAATCACAAATATATTTATGCCTTTCCATTTCTTATTCTCCTATGAATGCTGAAATACCATATGCTTTATCTGCTAATTGTTCTATCTCATCAAGAATTGCATCATTCTGTTTGTTTAAGAATGCTTTTGCAAGCATTGATATTTTTTTAAGTTCTGGTGCTTCTACCGGGATAGGGAACCCATCAATTTCGTAATTGTTGATATGGTTATTGCTGCTTGTTAATTTAAATAACCAATTTATTATTTTGGTATTGAATAAACCCAATAATGTATATATGTCTATTCCATATGGATTCTCGTCTACGGTTATAAAATTGCATGAATTTCCCAACACATAATGCTTAGGCACCAAAGCAAAGGTTACACGCCTGTCTTTATTCATGTTTGCAATTTGCTGGCATACAATTCTTTCCTGCGCAATATAACAATTCTTTTTCGTCGCATGAACAAATTCACTTGTTACAAATTCATTGTCTGGCATAGCAAGCAAAGTATAATAGCCAATATGCCTGCCTCTTACCAAAGGGTACCCTGTATTTGTATGAATAATGCTATGCTTGTTGGCAGTTAAATCAACTTCTCCTCTTAGGTTTGTCACAAAGGGGAGTTCCTTGACAACCGGGAACCGCCTTAACATGCGCAAAATCCGATATTCTTTTGCGGAAACTGTAACAATCGCATTTCCGGTGTTTTCATTCAGAATATCATTGATTGCAATTTCCGCGATATCATTTGGATCGCTGCAATAATCTTTGGCAACTGATATTTGATCTGTTTTGCCGCCTTTCTGTAAAAGGATTGCACTTAAGGCTTGTTGGGCATTGATATAACCGCTGCCTTCCCGAATGACTTTTACGGAAATGAGTTTATTATGCTGAAGCATATGTGTTCTTAGCGCTATGGATGTTTTATCCGACATGATTGATGCCGGAATAAGCAGGCTAACAAATGCGGTTTCATTTGCATAATGTTCAATGATTTCTTCTGCAAATAATTTATATAAATTCAAAATGCCTTTTGCAGAATATTTAAAATGCTTTGATACGAGTTTAGAAATCGCAGCGTACTTGACCTTATCCCTGTCGTATTCAGCATCACTTCCATAATGGTCACGTTCAGCTTTAAGATTTTTATAAGGTGGGTTTGTCGCAATAATATCAAATCCGTTTTGGACAATCTCTGCTGGAAAGACTTCATCAATTCCACGATAGGTCAATTCCGCTGCTGTTACATCAATCAGCAAACCAACGCCTATATGTTTGCGAAAATATTCTTCTGATAGCGTGATATCCCAGAACAATGCCGCCAGCTTCTTTAAAGATGTTTTATACGCATGAAGCGCCTCTAAGTTTACATCTGCAACATAAATATTATCCAGCATAACTTTCGCATTATCTTTACGAATGCCGGTAGCGCTGACCGCCTTGATATATGAAAAAACAAAATGCCCAACACCAACACACGGTTCTAAAAAACGGTACTCATATATTTTCTTTGCTGCATTTTTCGCTGTAAGCTGTTCAACCAACTCGCCCATCATAACATCAGTAAGTGTTAAATCTGTATAATAACTTCCTGTTCTTTTTCGCGTCAAAGCATCCATTTCGGTTTCGATGCGCTTGCTTTTATCATTTAAGTAAGACCATAATTCTGTATATTGCGTATCGTTCATACCAAGCTCCTATATTCTTTGCAGATTTATTTACTTGCCATATATGAGAAAACATAGGCAATTCTTTTCTGATGAGGGATGAAAACGTTGCGCGAAGCAGATAAATAATAGTGTGTGACCAATAAAATACATTCATTTGCGGCACAATAAATGCTGGCAAACCATTTTTGCCGTAAAAAGTCGGAAAGCAAAATAATGGGATATTAAAGCGCAAAAAAAGTACCGAAACCCAATGGAATCGGCACTTTTCCTGGTGCAGATGGAGGGACTTGAACCCTC
>CAXHNU010000057.1:0-19491 GCA_964017555.1 uncultured Butyricicoccus sp.
GGGCACGGTAAAAGCGTTCAAAAACCTGTGCCTGTTCGGTTTCAGATAAGCCTATGCCATTGTCAATCACACTGACCCGGCAATACATTTGGAAACAATCCGCGTTGATGCGCACCTGCCCGCCTGCTGGCGTATATTTGATGGCATTATCCAGCAAGTTGTCAAGCACTTCGGCTGTCCATTTTGCATCAAAACAGGCGGTAAAGTCCTGCCCTGGATCAAGCTCAAGCGTAATATTTTTTTTGCTGGCTTTGGGCTGCCATGCCGCGGCGACTTCCTCTAACATCGGGCGCATTTGCCGCACCTGTGGGCTGGCTTGGATGATACCATTTTCCAGACGTGAAATTTTCACCAATGAATCAATGAGGAAATGCAGTTTTTCACCCTGGTGGTTGATTTCGCGCGCCAGATCCTGTCCATCCGCAGGCAGTTCACATTCTTCCAGAAGCTGTGTATACAAGATGATATTTGAAAGCGGCGTTTTGGTCTGATGGGAGATATCCGAAACCAATGCTTTAATGCGGGACTGCTCCGCGGCAAGGCGCTGGCGGGACAGCGCATTTGCCGCGACAAACCGGGCAAACTGCCCTTCGAGCCGTGACATATGGGTTTCATTCCAGCCGGTTTCCTGAAAATGCCCTTCCAGCACCTGCCGCAGCATATTTGATAAGCGGTGCATGGTATGCAGACTGTATGCCAGCAGTACCACACCGGCAGCAAGGCAAAGGGCTGCAAGCAGATTAAACATTGGCATTCTCCCAACGATATCCTACGCCATAAACGGTTTGAATATACGCCTTGCCCAATTTTTTACGCAGCCGTCGTACTGTAACTGACAGTGCATTTTCGTCAACATATTCAAGGCCATCTGTCCAAATGCGGTCAAGAAGGGTTTCCCGCGGCACAATGCGCCCGCGGGCGCTGACCAGTGCATATAATAATTTTTGTTCGGAACGGGAAAGGGAAATTTGCTTGCCATCGCGGGAAAAATCAGCATGGGCAAAATCAAATCGGAACCCATCGATTAAAAGAACATCTTCACAGCCTGCACGCCGCAAAGCAGCATCCACCCTTGCACGCAGCACCGACAGCCGAAACGGTTTGGTGATATAATCATCCCCACCGGCACAAAACCCAGCGATTTCATCTTCTTCAGTATCATTTGCGGTCAAAAAGATAACTGGCATACGGCTTGTCAAACGCAGTTCTTTGCAAAGCGTCAAGCCATTGCCATCGGGCAAGCCGATATCGAGCAAAATTAAATCGGCGGGACGTTCCAGCGCGCGGCGCGCAGCGCCAAGCGTACCACAGATGGTAATATGCCGCCCTTCGGCGGCGATAGCACGTGCCACACCTTTTGCCAGCGCGGCATCATCTTCGACAAGCAATATCTCTGGCAATCCTCTCGCTCCTCTCTGTTGGGGCGTCCCGCCCCAAACCCTTGGGCAGGGCGCTGCCCTGCACCCGCAGGGGCTTCGCCCCTCGTCCCCACGGCTTTTTGAAAAAAGCCGGCAAAAACTTCAATTTGCCGTATGCGTCCCGCATACGGCAAATGAATTTACATAAAAGATATCATATTTAAAGAGAAAAATCAATCCTCTGAACGGATTCGTTCCACAATGCTTTGTTTCGCTGTCGTTTGATAGGTCACAAGCGGAATCAACAACCCAAATGCTACAAATACAGGCAGCAAAATTAAAATCGGCAGAATGGTAAACCGATAAGTGAAGAACCAAAATACACTGTTCAGCCCATTTCCCGCAATCGGGCCAAGTACAATGGTCAACGCTGTGCTGAGCGCGATTGCCGCAAGTGCATAATACAAGCCTTCCAGCATCAGCATTTTTTTAAGCTGTTTGCCGGTCATGCCGATTGCCTGCAAAATCGCAAATTCGTGTTTGCGGGTGATAATGCCGGTTAAAATCGCATTGATAAAGTTCAGCACGCCAACTAAACCAATGATAAAACTCAGTGCGCTGCCCATAACAAGAAACATCTGCCGGAATCCTTCAAAATCCTCCTGCACACTGCGTTTGCTTTCATAATCTAAAAGGGTTTGGATTTTATTTGTATATTCTTCGAGGAAATTTTCCATCTTTTCAGTGGCGGCATCCTCGGTGTCAAATACATAAGTCATCACAGCATCTGTGCCGGTATCTTGTTTAAATTGTTCTGCACCAAGGATAAATTGATCCGCACTATAATAACGGTAATCCAGTGAACCTGGGATTGTCACCGCTGCCACAACTTCATATTCCACATCGCGATATTGCGTTGCACGCTGCCCAAAATTCCGTTCACTGCCGCTTTCCAATAAAGCATCTGCCTGTTCCGGTGGGATGATTTCACCGGTATCTGTGTAATAGTATTCCCAGGCATCGACATAACGAAGGCGTACTTTATCGCCAACTTTTGCCCAATGGCTTTGCCAATGTGGACTGTTATAATCATCGGTCAGATAAACAGCAGCAATCGCGTTGCGGGTTGGGTCAGATAAAGCGGAAATATCCCCTTCCAGCACATTCATTTTGGATAATGGGAAATCTTCCATGCCATACATCATGACATGAGTTTGCAGGTTGTTATTTTCATCCCGTTGGCAGGCTGCTACTTTGGCATCTAAAATTTCCGCTGAGTTCCATTTTCCCCATAACTGGCGGTAATAATCCTCTGTCACAAATTCCTGAATACTGGATACCTGCCCATAAATGCGCCCGGAATCGGTAATACCGCCTTGCGCGTTCACAGCGGCAATTGTATCTTCTGTCACAGCTTCATCTGTGCTATGAAATCCAACGCCAGTTTGGAAATATGCCGCATCACCAAGCGTAAAATCTACCGCAGAATTGCGCAGTAAATATTTGTCCATATCAAACCCACATGCAAACGTATAAGTCATTTCCATCAGCACCACCGCAAGTGTCAGCGAAATGATGGTAATGCCCGTTTTACCGCGGCTGCGCCCCAGGTTTGCCCATGCCATTTTGTGCAGTTTGGCACCATTTGCGCGCTTTTTTGGTTTTTTGCGTCCTTTTGCACCTTCGGTATAACGTACTGCTTCCACTGGAGATACCCGCGCTGCCATCCGCCCAGGACGGCGGCAGGATATGCGTACTGTAATCAGTGAAAAAATCGTTGCCCCGATAAAAATAAACGGATTAAATGATACAAAGGTGATTTTATAAGAAAGCTGCGCCATAATCACCGGCGTTAATTTGTTGCCAATCAAAAAGCCAAGGATTAACCCAATCGGGATACCTGCCAGCGAAAGGAAATATGCCTGCCGCCGAATCATATGCCGGATTTGTTTGCCCGTTGTGCCGATGGTTTTCAGCAGCCCATAAAACCGGATATCACTGCTGACTGAAATCTGGAATACATTGTAAATAATCAGATATCCTGTGAAAATAATTAGCAGCAGCATCACCACAATCGCAATAACGGTTGTAATATCCATATTGGCGGAAAGCTGTGCGCCTGAATAACCCCAGTTGACGCCAATGGCAATATAATTGGGCGCTGTTGCATCATCGCTCTGATAGCCACAGTTTTCCAGCACCTGGTGCATATCATCCTTGATATGCAGCGAACTTTTGAACATAACATTCAAGTCCTGCCGCCCAGTCATGCTGTTTTCCCCACCAGCGGACAGCGCACATAATTCCTCTGTGGCGCTGCGCGGCAAAATAACATGGGAAGCCACAATAGCGCTGTCATATTCCCACCATCCACTTAATGTGAATGTGCGTTCTACCACAGATTTTCGTGCGGTATTGTCGTCAATTCCGATTGGAATCGTGAATTTTGCGCCGATTTTTGGTTCAATACCAAGCAGCCCTAACACACGGGTATCGGTCATGGCTTCATCCGTGCCTTCCCGGGGCAAACTGCCTTCTACCGGTGTAATAAAAAAATGTTTTGTGCCAATCTCATCCAAATGGCTAACCTCAATATGCGCCTTGTTAAACGGCGGCACCCGGTCTACCATGCCAACCAGCTTTCGAGAAAAAGATTCCACAATCAGCGGATCTTTTTCCAGCTCGGCAATTTGCGCGTCAGTTACATCCTTAAATGTGCCATGGTTATCCCCACCAGCCTGCCGGAAATTTTGCTGCTGAAAAGAATAGTTAATCGACGACACAATGGTAAACAGCGAGGTAAATAATACTGTTGTCAGTGTAATTGCCAGCACTGCAATGGTATTGCGCAGCCGTGCCGCTTTCAGACTTTTGTCCGAAAGGCGGCGGATACATTTTTTATTTGCAACCCTGAACATTTTTGCCGTCACCGCCTTACAATCTGCCCATCTTCAATGCGGACAATCCGCTGGGCAAGCTGGGCAATTTCTTCATTATGGGTAATCATGACAATGGTCTGTCCAAATTTTTCGCTGCTGATTTTCATCAGACTCAACACATCCTGGCTGGTATGGCTATCTAGGTTCCCGGTTGGTTCATCCGCCAAAATAATCGCGGGTTTGGTTGCCAGCGCCCGCGCAATCGCGACCCGCTGCTGCTGCCCGCCGGAAAGCTGACTGGGCAAATTGTTCAGCTTGCTGCCCAGCCCAAGGGTTTCAATAATTTGCTGCACATATCCCGCGTCAACGGTGTTGCCATCCAGTTCAATCGGGAGTACGATATTTTCATAAACGCTGAGTACCGGCACCAGATTATATGCCTGGAACACAAAACCAATTTTCCGCCGCCTGAAAATGGTCAGTGCATCATCTTTCAGCGCAAAAATATCCCGTCCTTCTACCATCACTTTGCCGCTTGTGGGGCGGTCAAGCCCGCCGAGCATATGCAGCAGCGTAGATTTACCTGAACCCGATGTGCCAATAATCGACACAAATTCCCCTTGCTGCACCGAAAAGCTGACGCCATCAAGCGCACGGACTTCGGTATCCCCTGCGCCATAATATTTGCGCAAGTCCTTGGTTTCTAAAATCTCCATATGATTGCCTCCAATCGTTTTTTCTGATTTTATGATAACAAAGAAATCTTTCAGCAATCTTTCCGGCATCAATGTTTTTTTCACAGCCCCGCCCGCCACGGCATAGCCTGCAAATAGAAGGAGGCGATGAAGCATGAAGAAAAGCACGTCGCTGGCTGTCATTGGCGGCGACCTGCGGCAGGCGTGTTTGGCACAGCTTTTATGTGCAGATGGACATCAAGTAACGGTTTCCGCCCTTGACCGGCATACATTTACCGGCGGCATACAACGTTCTGCAACCCCTGGTTTTGGCATTGCAGAAGGTGTGCAGGCAGTGATCCTGCCCATGCCCGCAGAACGGGACGGCATTTTTTTGAACGCCCCGCTTTCCAATACATCCCATCATATATCCGCTATCCTGGACGCGCTGCCTTCCGATATGTTAGTGCTTGCAGGCGCTGTGTCTAACGCCCTGCGCAGCCGTGCCGCACAAAACCATTTGCATTTGATTGATTATCTGACACGGGAAGAACTTGCCATCCGCAATGCCGTGCCAACGGCAGAAGGCGCAATCCAACTTGCCATGGAGGAAATGCCGATTACCCTGCATGGCTGCCATGCCCTTGTCATTGGCAATGGGCGCATTGGCAGTATCCTTGCTGCCAAACTATATGCCTTGGGCGCAAAAGTTTGGGTTTCTGCGCGTTCTCCCCGCGATTTTGCGCGTATTGAATCCGCAGGGCATATCCCGCTCCATACGAGTTCGCTCACAGGACACCTCGCAGACATGGATCTTGTCATCAATACCGTGCCTGCCCGTGTACTTAACATTGCGGAACTAACCGAATTGCCCGAAACCTGCTTGGTGCTCGACCTTGCCTCGAAACCCGGCGGGGCGGATGGTACAATTAGGCAGGCGCTGCAAAAGCAGCGCTTTTGCAGCATGGGATTCCAAAGGGACAATGTCCCTTTGGCGCTCGCCGCGCAAGCGCGGGGTGCGGGGCAGCGCCCTGCCAGGGAAAAAAATTTTTCCCTGTGCAGTGAACATTTTGCCCGCCTCATTCGTGTTGCTTACAGAAAGGAGGCAATCACAGTGCATCAAAACTTACGCTCCGACGCATTTTTAACCCAAGCAATGGACACCTGTGGCGACAGCGTCTATCGCCTGGCGCTATGCCGGCTGGGTTCCCCAGCCGATGCGGAGGACATCTATCAAGAGGTATTCCTGCGGCTTTTGCAGGATACCACCGAATTTCAGGACACCGAACACCTGAAAGCATGGCTTATCCGTGTCACCATCAGCCGGTGCAATGACTTGCGGCGTTCCGCCTGGTTCAAACGGACTGCCCCGCTGGAAGCCGCAGCCGATGCCGCCGCGCCTGCTCTTGGGGAATATGCGGAATTGTGGCAGGCAGTTTATGCCTTGCCCACCGATTTGCGTACTGCGGTTTATCTGCATTATGTCGAAGGCTACCGCACCGAAGAAATCGCAGCCATTGCAGGCTGCCCCGCCGCAACGGTACGTACCCGCTTGTATCGTGCCCGCAAACAGCTAAAACTGGAATTGGAGGAAAGCGATTATGAAAACCAACGACCTGCGCCATTTGCAGGACATCAAAGCGCCCGAAACCCTGAAACAACGGACGCTCACTTCCGCGCGTGAACTGCGCGAAACTGGCACCTTGCCCCAATCCCGTCCCTGCCGTCCCCGGTTTGGCATGGCAAAACGTATCCTTGCTACCGCTTGTGCCTTTGGGCTGATCCTTGGCGGCGGCGTTACCGTCTGGCGTGGGCATGGCAATCCAGTAAACCCTGCCGCTGGAAATGGCGTTTCAGCAGCAGGCAGTATGGCAAATTCCTTTGGGTTTGTGGCTTATGCCGCCGATACCGGCAAAACTGTTGCCCCAAAGAACAATAAAATTATTTTTGGCAGCGGTTCGGGTGCCGATACCCTTGATAAAGGGTTTTTCTCCGGCTGCTTGTTCCAAGTCACTGGCGATGATATCAAATCTGTCAGCGCTTCCATTGATAAAGGCAAGTTATATCGCCAAACCCAAATAACCGGTCTGACTGATGCGGATATGCCTGGTTTCTATGAGGAAACCGACCCGCGTATTCAAGGCGCTGATTATGTGGCGCTTGGCAGCTCTGCCTATGCAAATATGGATGACAACAATGATGACCCAACCATTTATACCGCAACGCTGGCATATGTCCTGGAAAATGGTTTTACAGAAGGCTATAATCCTGACCTTAACTTTGGTTTTTGGGCGCCGCCGCAGACTGAAGAAGAACTTACAGCAGAAAGCGATGACCTGCAAAAAGATTGGCATAGACGTGTTGACTTTTTCAGGGACGCAAAACTGACTGTCACTGTTACCTTTACCGATGGCACATCCCAAACCCAAACCTTAACCCTGCGCACTGGTAAATTGGAAGTCGTTTATAGCGAAGATGATTTGCTTGGCCCTCAGCCAACTGGCAGAGTTTTAGACGATTCTGATACCGAAACTCCTTATATTTACGGCGTTTATGCCGAAATCGACCCGGCATAATGTGATACGAACCCCTATGCCATAATTCTTCTCTTTTTTCGCACAAAGTTTTTCCCTTTCAGCAGCTTGCTGCCGAAAGGGATTCTTTTTTTTGAAATGATTGAATTTACCCTTAAAAACCATCCATCAATATGATATAATATAAGTGTATGACAACTTGACTTTTTTGAACCGGAAAGGGGTTTTTGTATGGGACGTGCAGGGCGAAGCTCTGGTGGGCGCAGCAGCGGACGCAGCGGAGGATTTTCCAGCGGTGGGCGCAGCGGCGGTTTTTCCGGCGGCGGACGCAGTGGGCGCGGCAGCGCCTCACGGCAAACAAGACCATCTGGTAGCTATCAGCGCCATTCACCCGGCTATCAGCCTGGATACCGCCGGTATCGCAGCGGCGGCAGCTATGGCAATGTCATTGCCAGCCCCATTTCTGCGACAACTGCTGTCATTTTAATTGTTGTTGTCGTGATTGCACTGGCATTCAGTGCAGCCGCAGGCAGTTTCAGCACCGGCAGCAATATCCCTGCCTCTACAGTGCACCGTGAAGCTCTTCCGGCTGGCATGGCGCAGCAAACCGATTATTATACCGATGAACTCGGCTGGATTACAAACCGCAGTGAATTAACAGCAGGGCTAAAACATTTTTATCAAAAAACCAGTATCCAGCCCTATCTTTATATTGTGGATAACATAAACGGGAATTATCATCCTACGATTGAGCAGCTTTCCAGCTTTGCCCGCATGACTTACAACCAGTTATTCACAGATGAAGCCCATTTCCTGCTTGTTTTCCAAGAAGCAAATGGCGCCTATAACTGTGGATATCATATCGGCGATGCGGCAGAAAGTGTGCTGGATGATGAAGCAATCAGCATCCTTTCCGGATATATTGGACGGTATTACACCCAGGATATTGATGATGAACAATTTTTCAGCAACGTGTTCCGTGATACGGCTGACCGGATTATGACAGTTACCCGTTCGCCTGTGCCATTTGTTATCGGCGGCATTGTGCTGTTATTATTGGTTGCTCTGTTATTTTCCTGGTGGAAACGTGCCAAAGCACAACGCAACCGTGAAGCAGAACAGCTGGAAGAAATCCTGCGCACACCGCTGGAAAGCTTTGATGACGCGGATGCGGAAGAACGTGCAAAACGATATCAGGACAAAGACTAATTTTTACATTGGAGGGCATAAAAATGGGTATCCTTTCCCGGTTTAATGACATTATCAAAGCAAATATCAATGCTTTGCTGGACAAAGCAGAAGACCCGGCAAAAATGATTGACCAATACCTGCGCGACCTGACCGAAAGCCTTGCCCAGGTCAAAAAAGAAACCGCGGGTGTTATGGCAGAAGAAAGCCGCAGCAAACGGCTTGTCGATGAAAACGCGGCGGAAATCGCCAAATATGGCGATCTTGCCAAAAAAGCTTTGCTGGCAGGCAATGAAGATGACGCACGGGTATTTCTTGCGAAAAAACAATCGCTTGAAGCCAAAGCAGAAGGGTTGCAGGCAACTTATGCAGCAGCACATGAAAACGCCACAAAAATGCGACAAATGCACGATAAACTGGTCAGCGATATCAATGAATTAAATGGACGGCGGCAAGCAATTAAGGCAAAATTAGCGGTTGCCAAAACTCAGCAGCGGTTAAATGAAGTGACATCGGCATCCGGGCGGGCTGCCGGTGCAATGAGTGCTTTTGACCGGATGGAAGCCAAAGCAGAACATATGCTGGACAGCGCAAACGCTATGGCGGAACTAAATGCTCAGCCAACCGATGAAGCCGCTGCATTGGCAGATAAATACGCTTCCGGCGGCAATACCGCTGTGGATGATGAATTGGAACGGCTCAAAAAAGAAATGGGGTTATAACCCAAACAGCAAAAGGCAGTGGTTGTATTGTCCACTGCCTTTTTTAGGTTAGGGCTGCGGAAAACGAAACTGAATTTCAATACCATGCCCTTGATGAATCAGGATTTGCTTGATGAACAAAATTACATCTGTGCGTTCCAATGTATGGAATGCTAAGATATCCTGTATGCGATGGCTATTTTGTTCTGTGGTTTGACTTTGCGTCTGGGTTAATTGCGTGATTTCCTCCCTTACTTGCCGCCATGACGCTTTCATTTCACTGGAAAGTGTTGTATATTCTTGCTCACACAGCTTTCCTGCCGTATAATCCATATACATTTGTAATAATGCCTGCTCATAGTTTTGTTCCCGCATTTTAGCACGGGATATTTGCTGTGTTGCTGTTTTACTGTTTTCTGCTGCTATGGTTTGCAGCAACGTTGTTTCAAGCGATATTCTTTGCACAATCTGCCGCAAAGAATCTGTGATTGCTGCCAAAACAATATCTTCCCGTATCCGATGGGATGTACAGCCATTCCCCCGGCGGTAATTCCGGCATACCAAATAAATCCGATCCTTTTCCCGCATATGCACCATTGGCGCGCCGCAATCCCCACAAAAAGCTAACCCAGTCAGGCAATGCGGCGGCATATTTTGTTTATGATAACTGCGAGTTTTTAACAACTGCTGTGTATGTAAAAAATCCGCTTCACTGACCAGCGGTTCATGGGTATCCCGGACAATGCGCCAATCTTCTGGCGGCAATGCAATGCGCCGCCGGACTTTATAGCTCAAAATACGAACTCTTCCCTGGGTCAAATGCCCTGCATATGTCGGGTTTTCTAAAATACGGCGCACCGTTTGAGCACTCCATGTTTTGCTGTGGTTTGGCAATCCTTTACGGCAGGCAGGCGGCAAAATGCCGCGCGCAGTTAATTGCTGGGCTGTACCGCTTATCGATCCGCTTGCCAAATACAGCCGGAAAATCAACCGGACATCCTCTGCGGTTTGTGGGTCTGGTATCAGTTTGCCTTTTTGTGCTGCATCGCGCAAATATCCAAATGGCGGCTGCGCCCCGATGAACTGCCCTTGTTGTTTCCGTGCATCTAAGGCGGCACGGACTTTGCGCGAAATATCACGGGCATACATATCATTGAAAATAGAAATAAATGGTGCAAATTCCCCCGCGCCGCCCGCCTGCCCAGAATCATACCCTTCACTTGCGGATAAATATCGCACCCCACGCGCTGGGAAATATTCCTCCAGCAATTCCCCAACCCGCGCATAATTCCGTCCCAAACGGGATAAATCTTTTGTTATTACAATATTAATTTTCCCTGCTTCAATATCCCGCAGCATCCTTTGGAATGCTGGGCGATCAAACTGCACCCCACTCCAACCATCATCTATATAAACTTCATGCGCCTTCCATCCATGCTCTGCCAAAAAATGCTGTAATATCATCCGCTGGCTTTCGATGCTTTGGGATTCCCGTCCCGCTTCATCCTCACGGGATAATCGCAAATATAACCCAACTTTCGGCATATCCATCATTTCTCCTGCTGTAAATGTTTCCGAATTAAATCAAATAATAATACCTCTAATGGCTGCCCATCCTCACAAAACGCCCATACAATATTCTCAGATGCTTTCATTTTTGCATCCCTCCTTTCCTGCCAATATATTCTAACTGTTTTGTCCAATATGCCGCTTGCCCTGCCTGATTTTCTCACCCGCCGGGGTGGATTTCACAGCAGCAAGCGAACTTGGACGGCGTGCCATTTGGGCATTATCCCTGCCAGGCAAAGTTGCACCCGTATCCGCGGCGCGTGCAATCCGGGACACAGTTTACTCTATTTTACAGGAGGAAGAGATTTTATGACACCGCCAATCCGTTTGGGATTTGCCTTAACAGGGTCTTTTTGCACGTTTGCCCGTGTACTTTCTGTGCTGGAAACCATGGCGGCATCCAAGCAATATGAAATAACCCCTATCCTATCCAGCAATGCTGCTGTGATGGACACCCGTTTTGGAGCCGCAGCCCATTTTCGCAGCCGTCTGGAATCATTATGTGGTACACCTGCGATTGATACTATACAAACCGCTGAACCCATTGGACCCAAAGCCATGTTTGATATTTTGGTTGTTGCACCCTGTACAGGCAATACACTTGCAAAACTCACGCATTCTGTCATTGATACCCCGGTTGCAATGGCTGTCAAAAGCCACTTACGGCGGGAAGCGCCCGTTATCCTTGCGATATCGACCAATGATGGTTTATCTGGTTCTGCTGAAAATATCGGGATATTGCTCAACCGGCGGCATTACTATTTTGTCCCCTTTGGTCAGGATGCCCCTTCTGCAAAACCACGTTCATTGGTTGCAGATATGGAACGCATTCCGGAAACCATTACAGCTGCATTGGGTGGCAAACAGCTCCAACCCATTTTGCTTTAAGCAATCATGTGCTGGTTTTGATTCCCGCCGCATTGCGGCGGGAATTTTGCTTGCGCCAGCGAGCGAGGGTACCCCCAACACAAGCGAGCAGCGGTACGCCGCCGTGTTAAATAGCGCTGCATCCCCGCCGCAGCGTGCAGCGGCGGAAAAGCGTTTTCTTTGTCCCTACTTTCTTTTTACAAAAGAAAGTAGGCAAATGGGCAGGGTTGTGGTAAAATAAATAATATAAAATCATTACAGGAGGTCAAATTTTGACAAGTATTTCGCTTATATCGCTTGGCTGTGCAAAAAACCTAGTCGATTCGGAACATATGCTGTCCGCGCTGCGCGCTGCTGGCTATACCATCACCGATAGTATGGCAGATGCTGATATTGCAATCATCAATACTTGCGGCTTTATTGAAGCCGCAAAAACGGAAGCCATTGAAGCGATTTTAGATACCGCTCGTTATAAAGAAACCGGTCACTTAAAGGGCTTAATTGTCACCGGCTGCCTGGCACAGCGTTACCAAAAGGAAATCGAAGAAGAACTGCCGGAAGTCGATGTCATTTGCGGCACAGGCAGTTATACCGCTATTGTCCAAGCGGTTCAAGATGCCCTGGCTGGGAAAAAAGCTGCCTATATGGCGGATATCACTTCTGCCGCACTGGAGGGCGCCCGCGACCGGCTGACACCACCCTATACCGCTTACCTGAAAATCGCGGAGGGCTGTTCTAACCGCTGTGCTTACTGCATTATTCCCAAACTGCGCGGTCCTTACCGCAGCCGTCCTTTGAATGCCTTGCTGGATGAAGCCCGCGCTTTATCTGCCGAAGGCGTGCGGGAACTGATTGTTATCGCGCAGGATATCACCAAATATGGCTTGGATTTACCTGAACACAAACGATTGCTTCCTACCCTTTTACAGCAGCTTTGCCAACTTGATTTTACCTGGATTCGGCTGCATTATCTGTATCCCGACCAAATCACAGACGAACTCATTGCTGTGATCGCAAAAGAAGATAAAATCGTAAAATATTTGGATATCCCACTGCAGCACGTATCCAAACGGATTTTACGTGCCATGCACCGCCCCGGCGACCGCAGCAGCTTTGCTGCCCTGCTCCAAAAACTGCGCGATACGATCCCCGGCTTGGTTCTGCGTACCAGTTTAATTGTTGGGCTGCCTGGGGAAACGGAAGAAGAATTTTCAGAACTGTGCGAATTTTTACAGGATGTACAGATTGAACGCACTGGCGTTTTTGAATTTTCTCCGGAAGAAGGTACAGAAGCTGCTGAACTGCCAAATCAAATTGACGATGATGAAAAACATCGCCGCCGGTTGATCATCGAAGAATTACAATCCGGCGTCATTGATGCTTATAACCATGCAAGACTTGGTCAAAATATGGTTATCCTATGTGAAGGCTTTGATGCTGAAACAAACCTTTATTTCGGACGCAGTTATGCCGACTCCATTGACGTTGATGGAAAAGTGTATTTTTCCGCTGATACGGCAATCAAACCCGGTGCATTTGTCACCGTACACATTGAAAACAGTTTTGGCGCCGATTTAGAAGGCGCTTTAATAGGAGGTCCCCAATGACCACAGCCAATAAAATTACCCTTGTCCGCATTGCTATGATCCCCTTTTTCATCTGGTTTGCGCTGCAAAATGACCGGACAAGCCAAATCATTGCACTCATTTTATTCTGTGCCGCATCCTTTACCGATTTTCTGGACGGCTATGTTGCCCGCAAATATAACCAGGTGACCGATTTCGGGAAATTCGTTGACCCGCTTGCGGATAAACTGCTTGTTTGCGCTGCCCTGCTCATCTTCTGTGAAAAAGGCATTTTCCCTGCATGGATGGTCTTTATTATCCTCGGACGGGAATTTATCATCACTTCCCTGCGCAATGTCGCAGCAGCCAAAGGACGTGTTCTTGCTGCCACTTGGACAGGCAAAGTCAAAACCTGTGTACAAATTGCTGGCATCATCATTGATTTCCTGCTGTTAATTGACATGGGGACACTGCCTGACCTTACTTCTGACATTGCACTTGGCATCATCGGCGGCGCCGATGGTCCAACCGCTGTCATCACAACCGGTACCTCTATCTTTGGTATTGTTGCCATTGTTGTTACCCTTGTGACGCTATATGCAGGCATTGATTATATGGTGAAAAACTGGGATCTTGTCAAAGACGGCGCGGTAAAACCCAAACATTAAGCACAAAAAAATCCAGCCTATTCTGGCTGGATTTTTTATATATACAAGCAAACAGATTAAAACGGCGCCCGCTTGTTGCCGACAAAAAACGCTGTCATCACACCGGGGCCTGTATGCGAACCAATCACCGTATCAATCATACGGATTTCTGTTTTCAGCCCATGGGCTTCCAACTGACGTGCCACATAAACCGCATCTTCTTCACAATTGCCATGGCTGATGCGCACCGGCGTTTCTCTATCCGTAATTTGTTCCAGTGTCACTTCTATCAGCTCATTCAGCGCTTTTTTCCGCCCACGGGTTTTGCCGCAAACCTGCAATTTGCCTTCATCATCTACATATATCATCGGTTTAATGCCAATCAGCCCACCAATTACCGCAGAAGAACGGCTCACTCGTCCGCCGCGCCATAAATGGTTCAAATCATCCACTGTCACCAAATGAATCACATGCAGCCGCAATGCTTCAATTGCATCGCCTGCCGCATCAGCCGTATAACCAGCATCCCGGAGCTGACGTGCCTTTTCCACTAAGATCGCTTCGCCGCCTGCGGCGCTCAGCGTATCCACACAGCGGATGGTGCGTTCCGGATATTCTGCCCGAACTTCTGCCGCTGCCATACAGCCCGCGTCATATGACCCGGAAAGCCCAGAAGAAAACCCAACATATAATACATCCAGCCCTGCTTTGCAGGCGTCCCGGAAATAGGTCAGATAATCCCCGACTTGGGCTTGTGACGTGGTGCTCATACGCCCGGCGCGGAGGTTTGCAAAAAATTCTTTGAACGGCATTGTCCTGCCAAAATCCTCTTTTATCACACGCCCACCAATTGAAAATGACAATGCCGCACATTTGATATCATTTGTTTCATAATATGCAGCAGTTTCATCAATGGTTGAGTTTGCGACCAATACAAACTTTTGCATAGCCCCTCCTATTCCCAAATTTCGGTCAGCGGCAGGATAGATCCTGTCAAAGACTGCCCGCCATTTGCTGTCACCCGATAAGAATTTTCTGTGCCGACCAGCCCAATGCCGTCCAGCGCAATTTTGGGTTCAATCGCAAATACCATATTTTCTTCTATCGGCTGCTGGAATGATTTTGCGAGCACGGGCGGTTCATCCATAGTCAGCCCAATGGAATGCCCCAGGAATTTGCCGCCATTCATAAACCCTTGCTGGAATTTCTCCGGCACCATTTCAAGCGCCTGCAAATAAATATTTTCTGGCGTCTGTCCAGGCTTTAACTGCTCTGCCGCCCATTTTTCAATTTGGGTACAGCATTCATATGCTTCGCGGATTAACGCCTCATTTGGGTCATCTGCAAGGTGCCCATAATAATATACTACCGTTTTATCCATATGATAGCCACACAAGCCGGAAGGCTGATCCATTAAAACCAAATCGCCTTCTTTCAGCCTGCGTGCTGGTGAACCAATCGACTGCACCGCAATACACGTGCCTGCACAGCCATCCGGGCCATCGAACGCAAGCCCTGCAATGGTATTTTCACCAAACCCACTGAACCCAGCAACATCCTCGCCAAGCGGCTGATTATAACGGCAAATGCCCATAGAACCGCGTTCTAACAGCTCCAAATAAACCGCGCCGCAAAGTTCGGCTTCGCTCATGCCTTCATACAGCAGCTTTGGCATCACAATTTCTGTCACTTCGGCAAGCAGCTTGCCAGCGGCGCGCATACAATCAATCTCATAATCACTTTTGCAGGCACGCAGTGCATTCAAATATGGGGCAATGGATTTCCAATTTTCAATCGGGAAATATTTTTTCACCATACCAAGCCATTCCAGCGTTGCCGTTTTGGATTCCAGATAAACGGTTGCCGGGGGCTGTCCAAAATGCTCACCAATCACCCGATAAGAACGCATGGGGCGGATATCTGCAAAATTGGATTCTTTTACAGCGCGGTCAAAATGCCGACGCACCCATAAAATTGCCTGGTCGGGCGTAATGGTCAATACACCTTCCTGCATGGTACCAGTCAGGTAATACAAATTAATTTTGTGATTTATAAGGACAAGCTGCCAATCCGGGTCTGCACTTGTCAGGCGTGCGCGCAGCGCAGCCAATCGGTTGTCAAGCTCTTGTTTAGGGACACGGGCATGAAAATCAAACATTGGGGAATACTCCTTATTTCAATCTACGCACCCCGCAAGGGGGGCAAAAATATTGCCTGCGGCTTGATATCGCCTGCAATTTCAAGCCGCGCATTGTTTTTTATCAGCCGTCCGGGAAATCATCCTGCGCCGCGCCATATGCCGTCAGCGCACGCCGGATTTCCCCCCATTGGTACCCGCGCCGCTGCACATAAGCAACCGCACGCTGTACCGCTTTTGGGTCAGAGGTATCCCCTTTCAGCTTTTTATCTAGCAGCGCATATATTACGCCGTCATCCGGCGCATATGCCGCCTGTATAGCGGCTTCCGCGGTTTCGCGGTCAATGCCGCGTTTATATAATTCCTGACGGATACGCAGCTCACCATAACCGCGGCGCATACCAGAACGCACAACATCCTCTGCAAACCGGCTGTCATCAAGCAGCCTGCGTTCCGTCAGCCATGCCAGTGCATAATCTGCCGCATCTTCTGTATGCCCTTTTTGCATGAGTTTTTCCCGCAGTGCTTTCGTGCTCAGTCCACGGTAAGATAACTGCCGGGCAGCGGCATCTAATGCCGCTTGATAGGCTTTTTCAAGTGTTTCGCGATCCATGGGTTACAGTTCCAAATCATCATCGAAATCATCCGCGTCAATCGCCACAGCCTTGGCTGAAGAAGTCGCTTTTGCAGGACGTGCAGGCGCTTCGGTTTCTTCCCCTTCGCCGTCATCCGCCGTTTTAGAAGAACCAGTCACCCGGACGCCTTTTTTCATCGCTTCTTCCCGCTCCGCAATGATTGCCGCTTCAATTTTTTTGTGCAGTTCTTCTGCTTGTTCTGGGTGGTCTTTGAAATACTGTTTGGCATTATCACGCCCTTGTCCAAGTCGGACGCTGTCCATCGAAAACCAAGCGCCAGCTTTTTGCACCATGCCATATTTCACGCCAAGGTCAACCAGTTCGCCGGTGAAAGAAATGCCTTCCCCATACATAATATCAAATTCTGCCTCTTTGAATGGCGGGGCAACCTTATTTTTGACAACTTTGCAGCGGGTATGGCTGCCAATCAGCGTGGAACCATCCTTCAAATGTTCTGCGCGACGCACATCAATGCGCACAGACGCATAAAATTTCAGCGCGCGCCCACCGGTGGTCACTTCGGGGTTGCCATAGATCACGCCAACTTTTTCGCGGAGCTGGTTGATAAAAACAACACAGGAATTGGATTTTGCGATAACACCGGCAAGTTTGCGCATTGCCTGGCTCATCATGCGGGCATGAAGCCCGACAAAAGAATCGCCCATATCGCCTTCAATTTCGGCACGCGGAACAAGTGCCGCAACCGAGTCCACCACAATAATATCCACCGCGCCGGAACGCACCAGCGCTTCAGTAATTTCCAGCCCTTGTTCGCCTGTATCGGGCTGGGAAACCAGCAGGCTGTCAATATCCACGCCAAGCGCACGGGCATAAATCGGGTCAAGCGCGTGTTCCGCATCAATAAACGCGGCTTCGCCGCCCATTTTCTGCGCCTGTGCGACAGCATGGAGGGCAACTGTTGTTTTGCCGGAAGATTCCGGCCCATAAATCTCAATAATGCGCCCACGGGGCAGCCCGCCAATGCCAAGCGCCATATCCAGCCCAATCGAACCGGTTGGGATATGTTCTACATTCATACCGGTATTTTCGCCAAGGCGCATAACCGCGCCCTTGCCAAAATCCTTTTCAATCTGCCCAAGTGCTTGTGCCAGGGCTTTTTTCTTATCGGCTGCGGGGGCAACCGGATCCAGCCTTTTTTTCTTTTCTGCCATATTGGACAGCCTCCTCAATCCATGGGTTTTCAGGGCATCGGCTGGCGCCTTTTAATGGGTCGGCAAAAAGCACCCTGCCTGAAGCCTTTTATAGCATAGCACAGTGGTGAAAAAAAAGCAAGTGTTTTGCGAAAAGCCGTTCGATATTCTTTCGTGGTATATTTTACACCTTTATTTTGCCTTGACCACAACCACCCGGCGAATGCCGGATAAGTCATCTGCCATAAAGACATCATCCATATGGCGTTCCCGGAAAATCGCGGCGACATCCAGTGCCTGCCGGAAGCCACATTCAAAATACATTCGCCCGCCAGGGTTCATCATCCGTGTCCAGCGGCGGGAAATACTGCGGTAAAAATCCAGACCATCCACGCCGCCATAAAGCGCCATGCGCGGTTCATAATCAAGGACGCTTTTATCCAGCGACTGCATTTCTTCCTCGGTGATATAAGGCGGGTTGCACAGCATCAAATCAAATTTGCCCAGCCGTTCATCAGGCAGGCTAAGCGCATCGCCGCAGGAAGAAAAGAAGCGGGCAGTCACGCCCAGGCGGCGGGCATTCTCGCGGGCAACAATCAGCGCATCTTCTGACAGGTCAACGCCTGCCACACGGGCGTCCGGCACTTCACGCAGCAGTGTCAGCCCAATGCAGCCCGAACCACAGCAAAGATCTAAGACTTTGGGGGCTTCCAATGTTTTTGCGTCCTCAATGGCAAGCTGACAAAGAGTTTCGGTATCCGGGCGGGGAATCAGCACATGTTTATTCACAGTGAAGGTATAGCCGCAAAAATCCCATTCGCCAAGGATATAAGCAAGGGGTTCACCTTGCAGGCGGCGCTGAGCAAGGGCATGGGCGTGCTGAATGGTATCGGGGTCTAAATAACGGTAGGGCCAATCTGCGGTGGTGCGTTTGTCGATCCCCGCAGCAAAAGCAACAAGTTCACGGGCTTCCAATTCCGCCATAGAGATATCTTCCGCCCGGAACCAGCGGCGTATTTCAATATACAAATCATTGATGGTTTTGGTCATAGCTGTCCTGCTTCCTTTTGTTCATATCTGTATGGGAAGGGGGATTCCCCTTTTCCTAATCCTCACCACACCGGCAAAGCATCAAAGAAAAATCACCAAGCATCGCTGTCATCGGCAGGAATCACATGGTTCATGCCTTCAATCGCAACCTCTATCATACTGTCATCGGGTTCAAATACGGTTAAATGCTGTATCATCAGCCCTGGGAACCGCAGCATCCGGCAGATGATATTATCATGCCGCCCGGCATAGCGGTTAAATTCATAAGAAATGCCGACAACCAGCGGCAGTATCAGCAAATGTGTGAGCGCGCGCAAAAATGGATTTGTCACTGTGACAATGGAAAAAACGATAGAAGAAACGAGTGTTGCCACAATAATCAAAACAAACATAAAGCTTGTGCCGCACCGCGGATGGAACCGCGGCATCCCGCGGATATTTTCCACCGTCAGCGGCAATGCCGCTTCATAACAAAAGATGGTTTTATGTTCTGCGCCATGGTATTCAAATGTCCGGCGAATATCTTTCATATGGGA
>CAXHNU010000058.1:0-19154 GCA_964017555.1 uncultured Butyricicoccus sp.
ATTGCTGCCGCATTTATCACAAAAGACCGCAAAATCTATATCACAGAAGGGCTGCAGGGACGGATAACACTGGCAGACGGAGCAGACTATGAAATTGTCACGTAAATATGGATTGCGCCCTGGGGATTTTGTGATTATTTTTGTGGTTTTGCTGCTCGCGTTGGCGGTTTTCCTGCCATTTGCGCTTGCACCTGCCAAAACACTGACCTGTGAGATTACACAGGATGGCAAATTGATAAAACGGGTGCAGCTTGGGGCGGGTTATCAGGATACCATTACCATTGAAGGCACAGTCACCAATGTGATTGAAATCACAGAAAACAGTGTGTATTTTTCGCATTCAGACTGCCCGGATCAAGTCTGTGTCCGCACGGGCAAACTAACCCGGGCGGGACAGATTGCGGTCTGCCTGCCAAACCGGGTCATCGTCCGCCTGGTTGGCGCACAGGATGAAATTGACGCGATTGCCACATGAAAAAGGGGAAACCGCTATGAAAAAAATTGCGCAGGGCGGCTTGCTTGTTGCGACTGCACTCGTTTTATCGCTGATTGAAAAAATGTTCCCCTTGCAGGCGGTTGTGCCGATCCCCGGCATTAAGTTAGGGCTTGCCAATGTTGTGACCATATTTGCATTATCCGCCTGCGGCACACGGCAGGCACTTGCGATTTTAATCTGCCGCGTGGTGCTTGCTTCGGTGTTTATGGGCAGTGTGACCGGGTTTTTGTTTTCCATCTCTGGCGGCTTGCTGGCACTGTTGCTCATGCGGCTGCTGCTCATGCGGGAAGGCAGTTGGTTTTCGCTGATTGGCATATCTATTGCGGGCGCTGCCGCGCATAATATCGGACAGATTGCCGCGGCAATCATCACGCTTGGCACAACCGATGTGATTGGATACTTGCCGCTTCTGCTGCTCAGCGCGTTGCCGATGGGATTTGTCACCGGGCTGACAGCCAGCGCGGTACTTGGTCATTTGAAAAAAATTCAAATTTGATTTTGTATGAAACCGGGATTCCCTTCAAATACTAAGCACAAATCAAAGGAGGTAATTTCGGATATGAAACGTATTTTATCCATGGTACTTGGTGTTTTGCTTGCTTTATCGCTGCTGGCTGGCTGTGCAAACAAGACAAATGGCGCAGATGACGCGACAGGCGGCGTAACCGATGGCAACACTGATAATAACAGTGCGGCAAATGGCGGTAACGGCGGTACAAATGACAGCAATACCACAAACAATGGCGCAAATGGTACAAACGACAACAACGATAACGACCGGGACAACCCAGTAGAGGATCTGGTTGACGATTTGACGCCGGATAATGATAATAACAATAATAACACAGGTACCGCAGGCACTGCAGGGACAGACACCGGCAACGGGGCGAATACGCCAAACACAGCCGCAGGCAATGGCAGCCTGAACACACCAGACACCAATAATGCGACAAACAACAATAACACAACACCTAATAATAGCACAACACCAGCTGAATAAACGCAGGCAAAGAAAACCCGGTCCTCCAATGCACAGAGGAACCGGGTTTTTCAAACCTTTTCCTTTGCAGCCGGGCGAGGCTGGCTGCAAAGGATGCTGCGTTTGATCGCCTTGATATTGGCATAATAATAAATCACCATCAGCAGCACAGCGCCTGCCCATGCCGCAACCTCCGCGAAGAAAATGCCGGAAGCGCCAATCAGACGAGGCAGCAATAGTGCCACACAAATACGCACACCAAGTTCAATAAACCCGGAAAGCATCGGGATGGTGGGATTGCCCAACCCTTGCAGGCAAGAGCGGAATGTATGTACCAAAAACAGCAGGATTAAAACACAACTCATCACAAATAAATATTGGTATGCGACATCCAGCACAGCTTGTGCGCTGGCTTCACGGGCGGAAACAAATAATTGCAGCACATAGCGCCCAAATAGAATCATGGTTACAGAAATCACCGTGGAAACTCCTGCGCATAGCATAAGTACGCTGCGCATCCCTGCGTCAATCCGCTTGACCAGCCCTGCGCCGCAGTTTTGCCCCATATAAGCGGTCATTGCATAGCCAAAAGCAATTGCAGCGCTTTCCAGTATGCCATAAATCTTATTTGTTGCGGTAAACCCGGCAACAAAAATTAACCCCAGCCCATTGAGAACATACTGCACCACAAATCCGCCGATTGCAATAATGCCATTTTGCAGCGCAGTTGGAACACCAAGGCGGCAAAGCTGGCGCATTACAGCGCGGTCATTTTGCCAATCCGCAGGCTGCATCTGTAAGATTTCCAGCTTGCGCATGGCATGGACACAAAACAGAAAGGAAAAAAACTGCGCAATGACAGTTGCAACTGCTGCGCCAAAAATCCCCCAATGGAATACAAGAACAAACAGCAAATCCAACACAATGTTTGCCACAGAAGCAATGACAATGGCAAGCAGCGGCGTGCGGCTGTCACCAAGGCAGCGCAGTACAGCAGATGCCATATTATAAGCAATGATCACAAGCGTGCCGGAAAACTGTACATAAAGATATGTTTGGGAGCCACCAATAATCGTTGGGTCAGTTTTCAAAAGCAGCAGCAGCGGTTTGGCAGCAAGCAAACTGGCAGCTGTGATAACAATACCGAACAGCAAACATAGCTTCACAATCATTGCCAGCGTTTTGCGCAATGCGGCAATATGGTTTGCACCAAATTCCTGCGCAATCAGCACAGAAAACCCTTGTGTCAGCCCCTGGATTGCCCAAAGTACCATCCAGTTGATCCAATCCGCGGCGCCCAAAGCAGTCAATGCCTGGATACCAACACCCCGTCCAACAATCATGGTATCCACAATCATATAAAGCTGTTGGAACATCCCGCCAAACATCAGCGGCAGCGAAAAAAAGAAAATCAAACGGATTGGTTTTCCTTTTGTCATATCGGTTACACGATCCATCACCATCAGCCCCCTTTTTTTATTCTCCCACTGGGTAATATTTTAATATTTTATCAGAACCGCCGGATAAAAACAAGACAGCAAAACCGCAAATGATAACAGCAGCTGCATCCGTGGTTTTCAGCAGTTTCGCACAATATTTGGCAGCGCAAAAATACCGCAAGAATGATGAAAACAAAGGGCAGTTGTTTTTGTTACAATCAGATGTGGAAAGGAGGGCTATTATGAACCACAAAATTGAAAATATTGCGGCAGCCATTACCTATATCGAAACGCATTTACGGGAAAAACTGGATTTAGACCGGGTTGCAAATGCGGTGCGTTATTCCAAGTATCATTTACACCGTATGTTTACAGATACGCTTGGAATAACACTTCACGATTATATCCAGCGCAGGCAGCTTACTGAGGCGGCAAAACTGCTGGTGTTCTCTGCAAAACCAATCATTGAAATTGCGCTGATTGCAGGCTACGAAAGCCAGCAGGCGTTTGCAGCTGTTTTTAAGGCAATGTATAAACAAACGCCGCTGGAATATCGGCAAAACGCGGTTTTTTATCCGCTGCAGCTGGAATTTATCTTGCATGAAAATCCCTCTGCGCCGGATGATACCATGCAGAAAATTACCTATGCCACATTCGCGGATATCCCTGACTGGATGGATTTTGTTTCCCTTGTGATTGATGGGTTCCCCTGTTTGAATGCGGCATCCCATTTGGAACAGGTCAAACAGTATATTGCGCAAAAAGGGGCGTTGGTTATGCAGGATGGCACAACAATCATTGGCGCGGCTGCGTTTTCTGTTCAGACTGGAAGCATTGATTTTTTCGCGGTACATCCGCAGTACCGCCAATATGGCATCGCAAAAGCATTTCTTGATTTTCTGCTGTGTTATGTGTTTGCAGGGCAGGAAATCAGCATCACAACATTCCGGCAAGGGGATAAAGCGGATACGGGGCAGCGTGCCGCATACCAGCGGCTTGGATTTGCCGAAGCGGAATTACTGACAGAGTTTGGCTATCCTACTCAGCGGCTGGTTCTGCCAGCGGGGCAGCAATCATGAACCATACCGTATTCAGCCAGCAATGGCGTGCAGGCACGCTGCTGCGCTTTGCGCTGCCTACCATCGTTATGATGCTGTTCATGGGGCTATATACCATAGTGGATACGATTTTTGTGGCGCAGTTTGTCAATACAGACGCGCTTTCTGCAATCAATATGGTATGTCCTGTTATCAATCTTACTGTAGGGCTGGGGACAATGATTGCAACAGGCGGCAATGCGATTGTTTCCCGGAAAATGGGGGCAGGTGCATACCAGCAGGCAAAAGAAGATTTTACATTACTTATCATAACAGGCTTTGCGGTTGGGGTTTTTATCTTTTCGAGCGGGGTAATTGGAATCCGTCAAATTGTTTATGCCCTTGGCGCCAGTGACCGGCTTTTTTCTTATTGTAAAGATTATTTGATGACGCTGCTTTGGTTTATCCCAGCAAATGTGCTGCAAACATTGTTTTCAAATTTATTTGCAACAGCCGGAAAACCTGGGCTTGGACTGCGTTTGTCCGTCCTGGCTGGTGTGGCAAACATTGTCTTGGATTATATTTTTATTGTGCCATGCGGCTTGGGCATCCGAGGTGCTGCCTTGGGCACAGGGATTGGCTGGCTGATTCCTGCCATTGCGGGACTTGTTTATTTTGCACGGGCAAATGGGGCGCTGTCCTTTACAAAACCAAAATTAAAGTGGGATATCATCAAAGAAAGCTGCTTCAATGGGTCATCTGAAATGGTGGGGCAGTTGGCAACTGCGGTGACAACATTTCTGTTTAACCATATCATGATGAACTTGCTGGGTGAAGATGGCGTTGCGGCAATCACGATTATGATTTATGCACAATTTTTACTGAATACGCTGTATATTGGTTATTCTATCGGCATTGCCCCGGTGATTGGATATTGTTATGGATGCAAAAATAATGTGCAGCAGAAAAAAGTATTCAAAATCAGTATAGGATTTATCGCGGCGGCATCCATATTGATCTTTGCTGTTTCTATGTTTGGCGGCTGCCATATTGTGCGGCTGTTTGCGGCGGGAACATCAGAAGTTTACCGCATTGCGGCAAATGGTTTTGTTGTCTTTTCCTTTAGCTTTTTGTTCTGCGGCTTGAATCAATTTACCTCTGCTATGTTTACTGCGTTATCCAATGGCAAAATATCCGCAATTCTTTCATTTTTACGGACTTTTGTTTTGCTTGCCGGCGGGATATGCCTGCTGCCACAGATTTGGGGCATCACTGGCGTATGGCTGGCAGTGCCTGTTGCAGAAGGGGTGATGTTTTTGATTTCTGTGCTGTGCCTGGTTCACTTTAAAAAACAGTATGGATATTAAAAAAAAGCGTGACCACAGCAATTGGCTGCTGTGGTCCCATCATTCAGGAATCCGTTCTGAATGAAAGCAAATTTAAATTTCCCTTGCAGCACAATATGCGCGGAAGATCGCGTTAATTGCGCGTCCGGGCTGATCAGCATCGCCAATGTTGTAAACTTCAGCATTTTCAGCCTGCACAGTAATTTCACCAGAGCGCAAACCGCCTGCAAGGATAACGGTATCCGCCGGAAGGTCGACGACATTGCCGGAATTTTTGTCTACAACACGGACAACACCATCTTCAATCTTCCAAACTTTTGTATTCACCATTGACTTGACACCATTGACACGCAGGGTTTCAAACAGGATTTTCTTTGAAAATTCCTCCATACCAATCCCCAGTGCAGGCATCATTTCAATAATGGTCACATCTTTATTGGTAAACGATTTATTTTGTGTGACGGTCATATCCAAATCGCCGCTGAAATTTTTCATCCGGTGCAGGTAGATATCATACCCTTGTGCGCCGAAAAATTCCGCGGTTTCGCAGCCAGTCGCGCCGCCGCCAATAATCACAATTTTTTCGCCCACTTTATCCGGATGGTTCAGCGCATCAACGGCTGTAATCACATTTTCACCATTGCTGCCTGGAATAACACGAAGATATTCCGCACCAACAGCAGAAAATACAACATCATAACCGCGTGACATATCCGGCGTATAGGTGCAGTTCTTTTGGATATTGACGCCTAAGAGCCTGTTCAGTATCTTTTCAGGAGTAAACGAATAAAGGCGAGAGAAATCATTTGAAAAGAATTCTGCAATTTGCGTTCACAGTTTTTCCAAAGTCTGCGATATTTGTCGAGCCAAGCAAAAGAACGCTCAACAATCCATCGTTTTGGTATCACAGCAAAGGTATGCAGTGCATTGCGTTTTGCGATTTCAACCTCAGCGCCAGAAAGTTTTTTGATTTCGTTGGCAAAATGCTTTCCTGTGTAGCCTCCATCTGCCAGGAGTTTTTTGAGCATAGATAAATAATTGGTTGCATCACAATAATAATCGACCATGTCAATGGCTCCGCTTCGGTCTGTTACATTGGCAGGTGTGATCATGATCGCATGGGGAAGCACTAGAACATCAACCCCAATGTGCAGTTTTACCCCGGACGTTTTTTCCAGCGTTATAACCCTTTGCTTCAGCAGTATCAGCATTTTGGATGCTTTTTGAGTCTACAATAATCATGCGTTTCAAAATAGTATAAGTTTGCCATGACTGCAAAGCCAATAAAAAAACGGCTTTTCGCATCAATTTTTCGCTTCATAGATCAGGGAGAGGGTTTAAATTCCACCCCCCATAGCATCATCGGGCCCCCTACAAAACAAAACTGGGACACCGGAGGCCCTCTGCCCCCAGTGTCCCGCGATTCCCTTGATTTCAAGGCTTTTTCATAGGGAAAATTAAAAAGTACTCAGCCGATTGTATCATTAACTGAGTACTTTTGTGCGTTATGACCCAAGCACCGATACAATTCAATTTTTCCTCTGGGTTAGGGTGCAAAGGGGTTCAAATTTCTTAGGGAGGGTGCAACGGGCGATAAATTGGAGAATGCGGTGGCTTTCCGCCACTTTTTTAGACCGAATTGTTTTTGTGCAATACTGGAGAGTTAAACTGATCTCGCGCCGATGCGACACAAGTCCGAAACGAGATTTCTTTGCCATAGCCGAATGTGACTTTGATTTCCAGCGGATTAATTGTATCACCGTTCGGGTATAGGTGGGCTGGAAATGTGGCTTAGACCTATTACTGTGACTATAGTAATAACCCGGTATCCGCAGAAAAATGGAGGCAATAGATAAATTCCTGTTGCCAAAATTCCCCCTGCTCTATATACTTTAAATAATCAGGAGGTATTCAATATGTTAGATGTAGAAAATATTTCCATTGATAAAGATGGTTTAGACTTCCTTCAAGACTTTCTTTTCAAATCTACTGTTGACCACTATGTAGCCTGTAGCCGAAGGGCATACTTGGACTTCAACCGCACATTGAATTTAAAGAAGAAAAGCCAAGCTGAACGCCAAGAGCTTTTTGAAAAGGGACAGAAATGTTGCGCAAATCTATCAAGAGTATGATGACTACCGAGATCAGCTCTCAGGCAGAGTATGACAACTGGCATTTTGAAGTCTGCACCGAACTACGAAACCTCTATATCAGAGCGGGAGTAACCTTTACATACGGACAGTCACAAAAATGGCTTAACATGATGATGAAGTACCTCTATGTCCTCGGTACATACTCCTTTAAGGAAATTTTTCTTTTTTTACATCCGCCCCTGGATAACATTATTCTCAAAGTGGCACAGTCAATGTTTGGCATCCCGCGTTTTCAGAAACCATGGAGTAAGGTGGATGACTATCAGGAGTATTTAGATTATCAGAAAAAACTACAAGCCCAGATTTCTGATTATCCTCCGTTGCGGTGGGAATTCCAAGCATGGCATCGGGCAGCACAGGATAGGTCTTAGGGATTGGTTGAGGTGAGCAAGTGTTACAAACCGATAGAATCATGATCCGTGAAATGAGCCAGGCAGATGCACAGCAGTTTCTAAATTCGGTCGATGATGAAGATGAAATGACTGGCTATTTGAATGCACTGCCAGAAGATGTTGTACAGGACGCCTTGCAGAACACGAATGCTGTACTTGATTTTGTCCGCACTTTATCTTCCCTGCGAGATAAAGGGGACATGAAACAATATGGTGCGTGGAACCGGAAAGGGGAACTGGTTGCCTGTGCGTGATGTTGTATAAATAAAGTTGACACCTTCAAGAATGCTGACGCCATCTTCATCTGGACTTGCCCATATATCATAATGATAACGCACATTTTGCCATTTGGGAAAATCATGCGGGATGGCTCGCCATGTACATCCTTCCTTCAACAGATACAGAATAGCACAAAATATATCATATAGGTCGTACTTTCTGGGATGTGTTGCCTTTTTTGCTTTCGCTAATTCCTCTCGTATTTCTTCAAATTGTTCTCGACTGATGTCACTTGGATAACTTTTTCTCATATCCATCTCCCCGCCTTTCATCTCCTATTATACCTCTTCCTGCGATGCTTGGATAGATGCTAAACAGGCTCTTAGATCTTGCAGATTTTTGACTTTAATGTGTCAACTGATATTGACAATATCATATGTTTTAAAGTCAGGGTATCTCATCTACTGCCACCTCGCTCCAACGCTTAATAATACTGCTCAACGTAGGCATACGCCTTATCGAAAACCTCTTTGTCCTTGATTTTGTACTTCACCCAAACGACACTGCGCAGGGCCTTTTTGACCTCTTGCCGACCGCTGGTGGTGTTTTGCCAGCCGTCAAAGCGGACAATTTTCACAATGTCATCGATGTCCGTAACGATGCGCTCGACAATGACCGGTGTACTCTCGTTGCGCACACCATTAAAGAGCTCCGTCAGGGCGGCTTTACCCTTATCTACCTCGTCCTCTGGCACAACTTCCTTCTCTGCCTGGGCAGCTTCCTTAGCAAGCTGCAGCAATATCTTCAAAAACTCGATGCTGTTGATTAAGCCTTGCTCATGACGGTTACGTAGCTCCTCTAGTTTTTCCCCAAGCATTTTAAATTTGGGGTCATCTGCGTGCTTCTGGATGCGTGCAACTAAGTCGATTTCCACTCGTTTTGTAGTAGAATTGATATCCTTATGGCTTTCAATGAAATCATCAATCAAGTCGGCGCTCAGGGAGAGAATGTCCATATCATCATGAACCGCTCCAACTTCCAAGTTGGAGTGCACAATCGCCATCGTCTTATTGCCGAGCGCAGCCCAAATAAGTCCACCACTACCGTTTGTTGGGCGAACCGACTCGTATACCTTTGTCAGCCACATATAGTCCGGTTGAAAGGGAGTCAGAAAAGGATCGGGAGACAGTCCGTTCCAGACACGGTTAAGCACCTGATAATTCGCTGCAAATTCGTCCTTCTCCTTACTGGTGGGTAAGCACTCCTGCGCTGCCATCAAACCTTCCCAGCCTTCAATGGTACGGTCAACGCCCATAAAGAAACTAAGACATTTCCGCAGGAGCGCAGGAAAGCGTTTCTTGACTTCCTCAATATTTGTGACAATCTTTTTCATGCTGGTTTCGTCGAAATTCAGCGCCTTGGCAACATTATCGAATATCCCAATGTAGTCCACAATCAAGCCAAAGGTTTTGCCTTCATCGTAAGTGCGATTGGTGCGGCAGATGGCCTGAAGGAGTGTGTGGTCCTTCATGGGTTTATCCAGATACATAACCTGGAGGATAGGCGCATCAAAGCCAGTGAGCAGCTTGGCTGTTACGATGACAATCTCCAGCGGGTCACTGGGATCGCGGAAGCGGTCCAGCACCTTCGCTTCTTCATCCTTGGTCCGGCGATAGGGTTTGTATTTGTCTGCCTTATCATCATTTGTGTCCATCACAATTGTAGAGCACTGTGTGCCCAAGAGCTTGTCCAGTTCCTCCTTATACATCAGGCAGCACGGGCGGTCATACACAACCACCTGGGCCTTATAGCCGTTTGGACGGATTTTTTCAGTGAAATGCTTTGCAATGTGCGCACAAACCTTGTGGATGCGTTTCCGATCATACATGATTGCCTGCATATTGACTCGCTTGGAGAGTTCAGCCCGCTCCACATCGGACAAGCCTGCGGTCAGTACATCAAATTCTCGGTCCATGGTTTCCCGATCCACACGGAGGTCAATAGGCACCGGCTCAAAGTTCAACGGTAACGTGGCGCGGTCACGGATGGAATCAGAGAAACTGTACTTGCTCATGTAACCGCTCCGATCCTCGGTGGCTCCAAAGGTGGCAAAGGTGTTCTTGTCAATGCGGTTGATAGGAGTACCAGTCAGACCAAAGAAGAAAGCATTAGGCAGGGCCAAGCGCATTTTGATGCCCAAGTCACCCTCCTGGGTTCGGTGACACTCATCTACCATTACAATAATGTTGTCACGCTGGCTGAGTTCTCCGGTGACCTCCTGGAAGCGAAAAATCGTGGTGATGATGATCTTCCGAATGTCCTGGCGCAGCATAGTCATCAGTTGATCGCGGCTGGAGGCAGATTCAAGATTCCCAACATCCGAGGCATGGAACTGCGCAGTAATCTGAGACTCTAGGTCCAAACGGTCATCCACGATGATGACTGTGGGGTTTTTCAAATCAGGGAGCATACGCAGCTTTATGGCGGCAAACTCCATCAAATAAGACTTGCCAGAACCCTGGAAGTGCCAAATCAGTCCCTGCTTGGGATAACCCGCCCGGACACGATCTACAATCATATTCGCGCCCTCATACTGTTGGTAGCGGGCGATGACCTTGTACTTGCGATATTTGTTGTCAGTGGTAAACAGCGTGAAAAACTGAAACAAGTCCATCACCTTGTAAGGAGTGAGCATATCCGTCACACTGGTATGCACCGCCACTAAGCTGCCGTCGGACTTATCATTGGTGGTGTGCCAGGGTCCCCATTTGGCAATGGGCATTCCAATAGAACCGTAACGATAGCATTTGCCCTCAGTGGCAAAGTTAAAGATATTCGCCGTAAACATCTGCGGAATGCTCTCTTCGTAGTCGCTGATGTCCTTAGCCCCGTCCAGCCAGGTGATAGCGGCCCGGACCGGGGTTTTCATCTCACCAACCGCCACAGGGATGCCATTAATTAGCAGGACGATGTCCAGTTCTTTCCCTCCGTCCGCTTTTGCTTTCGGAAAGCACCAGTGATTTGTAACCATATAGTCGTTCAAATCCGATTTCCCATTGATCTCGGTGCCAAAAAAGTCGATAGAAATCTGCCTGCCGTCCTCACCGAAGGGGTAGGTATTCTGCTCAAACACCTTCTGCTTGAACAGTTCATTCTGCGTGATGAGATTCTGCACGTTGGTGGCTGTGATGATACGGTGCAGATCGTACAAAACAGTGTCGGCACGGGATTCGTCCTCGGCGATTTCCGGGTTCAGCCGGGCCAGCGCAGCGCGGAATAGGGGCTCCACAATGACATCGGAGAGGTTGCGCGGCAGGTCCTCCGGTGCGACATATCTCCAGCCATTTTTCTGGAGAACATCAAGAATCATCCGCTCTGTGGTGTTTCCTTCATTAAAATTAGGCATAGATTGTTCCTCCTTTAACACTTAGCCGAGGTTTTCCGATAAGATTTTGTTGTAGACAATTTCCAACGCTTTCATGGCCTGTTCCAATTCAGATTTTGATTTATCGCTCTGGCGGACGAAGGCTGCAAACTGCTCCTGAAGGTCCAGCGGCGGTAGCATTACATCGAAATCCCAAAACACATTCATTGTGACACGAGGCATTTTAGTTCCCGATACTTGCGTAGATATATAAGACAAGAATTCGTCACCTCGGAGCAACTGAGCGAGGTATAGTTGTGTCAGCAATTGTTGATTTGGCAAAAGAGGAATCAACTCAGTTGTTGCGTATCCGTCGTCATCGGGGACAACAACTTTGTTTAAATACGGCCTTAACTTGGAATAGAGCACATATTTACTTGAAAATGTCGTTGTAGACTGGCCGATTTCCTCTTCTGCAACATAGACTTTTTCAATAATGCGGCCAGAATTTGACTCAACCATATCCAGATTCAAAAGCCAGTATCCGTTGCTGTTTTTGATGATTTCACCAGCATAAGGAGAGGAAGGTGCAACATCCTTCATTTTCTTTGTAGGCCAATGTTTATCATTGGTCATGGGATTACCAAACATCTCTATAAATTGAGATTTCACCAACTCATCGGTCTGTCGGAGCAGCTCCTGATAGGCTTCTTTCGCCGCCACCATACTCCACAGAAGTTCGGCCAGTTTTCGCTGTTTGATCATATCTGGGAGTTCAAATTCATATTTCTTCAGGTGTTCCCACTTTACACGAGGAGATAAAGAGCCAGCGGACTTGCCGACGGCGTAATCGAAGAAATCGTCGTTTTGAATGACGAACGGAAGAAGTTCCGGGAGGATCAGATTTGCTTTCGCCTCAATCACCGTGATGTCACCGGAACAGAGGCCATCGAAAGGGGCAATGGCAGCTTTCTTCAAATATGCCCGGCGGCGGCCAAAGAGAACTTGTCCTCTGCGGAAAACCTTTGTAAACGTGGTATCTGAGTCGTTGCCCCAAGTGGTCAGGGTGATTTGCTTCGGAATCAGGTGCTCCAGGCCGACAGTAGGATAGTCCACTTTAGCCCCTTTCAGCGTTTCCCTGCGCTCGATGGCAACATCGCCAAGGGTCACTCTACTCATCAGCTTTGGCCTCCTTTCCCAATGGTGCAGTCAATTCCTGGTAGGCAGATACTGCGGACTGTGAGCAAGTTTTCCAATCATTATAGCATTCTTGTATGGACCGATTATCTTCGTTTCCGCCGCCGGACTCCGGCCTCACATAAAGCGGGAGGCTGAGATTGAAATCGTTTTTTTCAACATCCCGAATGGAAACTTTCTTTGCGATATCGTCATCCGACTGGAACGCATCATAGGCACCGGCGATCTTTTCGATGTGCTGAAGTTCCAAGAAACTCTGTGCATTCTTGCGAGTTACTTCGTTCACTGCATTAATGAACAGGATATGTCCCTTGTGATTGTCAGGCTTCTCTGTTCGGCAAATCATGATGCAGGCTTCCATTGGAGAGTTATAGAACAGGTTCGCTCCAAGTCCGATCACACATTCCAGCATATCTGACCGCACCAGCTTTTCGCGCATATCCTTCTCTTCATTGCGGAAAAGCACTCCGTGCGGAAGGAGGATAGCGCAGCGTCCAGTACCTTGATTCATGCTGACCAGAATGTGCTGAATAAATGCGTAGTCGGCCCGCCCCTGCGGGGGCACGCCAAGAATATTGCGGCCATACCGGTCAGACTCAAAGGCGCTCCGGCTCCAGTCGCTGATGGAGTAGGGCGGATTTGCCACGACCATATCGAACTTTTTTAGCTTGCGCCGCTCCACGAAAGCGGGGTTGAGCAGGGTATCTCCATTGGCAATCTGAAAGTCCTCAATGCCGTGAAGAAACAGGTTCATTCGTGCGATGGCGGTCGTCAGCGTGTTCCACTCTTGCCCATAGAGGGATACATTCCGCCACTCTTTTCCATGTTGTTTTAAGTAAGCTATCGCAGAAATCAGCATACCCGCTGTTCCACAGGTTGGATCATAGATGGATTCGCCCGGTTCCGGTTTGAGCATTTCGGTCATCAGATGGACCACAGTCCGGTTGGTATAAAATTCTTGGGCTCCGTGGCCGCTGTCATCGGCAAACTTTCGGATCAGAAATTCATAGCCCTGTCCAAGCTCGTCCTCCGGGCAATTCTCAAGGGAAAGTGTTCTGGTACTGAAGTGCTCCAGCAGGTCTTTCAGCAGACGGTCCGGCAGACGCTTTTTGTTGGTCCATGTACCATCACCGAAAATGCCCCTCAGCTTGTCAATATTGGCATTTTCAATGGCCCGGAATGCCGCGGTAATGGCCTTGCCCACATTCTGCGGAACATTTCGTACATTGTCCCAGCGGGCGCCCTCCGGCAGCACGAAGGAGTGCGTTTCTTCCCAATCTGCCGCCTCCGGCCCGTTTTCTCTAACAGCCGTCGCAGTTTCCTCGTCATAAACGTCGTTCAAGCGTTTAAAGAAGAGAAGGGGAAAGATATACTGTTTGTAGGACCCAGCATCAACATGATCTCGGAGGAGAACGGCTGAGCCCCACAGGTAGATTTCCAATTCGCTCTGTGTGATTTTACTGCTCATGGACATAACCTCCTTCGATCAACAGCCTATTGACCTTATCTTCCGCCGCCTTTACCGCTTCTATTGCAGCCATGTAGTTTCTCCGAACGATGTGGGGCGGTGTGATCTCCTGTTTCTTATGTTCGATGTATTTCTTGGGTATAAGCTCAAAGCCGCCCTGTTCCGCATCGGAAATGGAGATAATCTTAACACGCTCGATAACATCCTGATAATCCTGGTAATAGCCGTACAGCGTATTAACATTTTCCGCCGACAGAATGTTCTGTGCCCGCATCGCGGTAAACACCTCACTACCGTCAATCAGGCAGATCCGGCCCTTGTGTTTATGCTGCTTTTTGTTGTTCAGGAAAAGAATGCAGGCAGAAACGCCAGTGCTGTAGAAAACACCGCTGGCCAGAGTGATTACCGCTTCCAGTTTATCGGAACGGATCAGCTTTTCACGCATCTTGCCTTCCTTCCTAGAGTGAAAAAGTACTCCCTGCGGGAGTACCACAGCACATCGACCGTTTTCGGGGTTCATGGATTTAACCATGTGCTGCAACCAAGCAAAATCTGCGCTGGAATCGCTGGGGTTGCCCCAGAAGTTTCTCCCAAAAGGGTCCGACTCGAACTGCGCCGCCCCCCATTTGTCTTTGCCAAATGGAGGATTCGCCAGAACACAGGTAAAGGTTTTCAATTTCCGCTTCTCCAAAAATTTGGGGTCGCGCAAGGTATCGCCATGCATAATCTGTACATCTTTGGCGCCATGCAAATACAGGTTCATTCGAGCAATAGCCGAGGTAGACATATTGCTCTCCTGGCCGAAAATCCTGCCATATGAGAGACGGTCATTGTGCATATGATGAATAGCCTCAATCAGCATACCGCCAGTTCCGCACGCCGGATCATACACGGAATCACCAGGTTTGGGGTCCAAAAGCCGGACCATTAGCCTGACAATAGGACGCGGGGTATAAAATTCACCGGCATTCTTTTTTGAGTCATCGGCAAACTGCCGGATCAGGTACTCATATGCATCACCCATGACGTCGGCAGAGTAATTCTTATTTCCAACAGAAATCAAGGACATATGCTCGATTAAATTTTTCAGACGTTCGTCAGTCAATTTGGCCTTGTCCGTCCAAGTTGCATCATCAAAACTGCTGAACACATCTGATAAGGTTTCAGGATTGGCTTTTTCAATACCGGTCATGGCTGCGACAATAGCCTTGCCGATATTTTGCGTGACCTGACGCACGTCATTCCAATGACAACCCTCCGGAATAATGAAGAAGTGCATATCCTCAGCAGTGGCGTATTCCTCATCTCCGCCGGAATAGGAAAGAGCCTCGGCGTATTCCTCGTCGTACACATCAGATATGCGCTTGAAAAACAGGATCGGGATTACATAGCTCTTATATTCATCCTGATTAATGGGACCGCGTAAGATGCTGCAACACTGGTACAGGTGGTTGAAGAGCTGTTTGCTGGTGATTTCTGTTGTATTCGCCTCCGCTGCCTGTACGTCACCATCGGCAGCTTCTACAGCGGCCTCCATTATAGCCGCCCGGTTTCCACCTTTGACTTTACGACCGCTTTTGCGCTTCACCGGAACAGAAATACTCCCAACAGCTCTCTCCATCACAGGAGGGTACTTGTTTTCAAAAGCTACCACAATCTTCAGCAAATCCTCGTCTAAAAAGGTCAGCGCATATTTGCGGATGCTTGCCGGAATTCCGTAGTATGCCTCTGCAATTCCTCCGGTGATGGCAGCGATGGTGTCGCTGTTTCCGCCGATAGAAACAGCATTGCGGATGGCGTCCTCAAAGCTGGTGGACTCAAAAAAAGCCATTAAAGCCTGGGGAACAGTTCCTTGGCAGGTTTCGTTAAACTGATAGCTATCTCGAATACTGTCCAGTTTAAAGTCCATGGGGTAGTAATTCTTGTTGATGAAGTCTCGAATCTCCAGAATGTTCTTCCCCTCACGGGCCATGTAGATTGCCACGATGGTCGCTTCGGCTCCCTTAAGGCCCTCTGGGTGGTTGTGTGTTACAGCGGTGATGCAATGGGACATCAGTTTCGCTTCATCCAGGCTTTCAGCAGCAAAACCAGCTGCACTCACCCGCATTGCGGCCCCGTTCCCATAACTGTTATACGGTTTCGGGTGATCTGAGAACATCCATCTGCGGAAACTGCCTCCATAGCCACAATTCGGATACCGACGACCAATGAGCTGCATCTGCTTCACCGCATTTTCGGCGAGGTCGCTGTGGTCAGGTTTGCTCTCTAAGATGGCCTTGGCCAATGCCAGCGTCATGATACTGTCATCGGTGGGGCTACATTTATAGGTGAGAAATTCAAAATCTTTCTCACGGTAGTTGTTCCATTCGAATCGGGACCCAACAATATCCCCGATTACTGCTCCAAGCATATCGTGTTCCTCCTTTACGATATACGTCGCTGCTCTGCTCTTCGATTATACAGGCCAAACTGAATTGCTATTGCATCATCGAGCTTATCCAAAATACTATCATTGAGATGCCCCAACTTGTTCTGCGGAAGCAGTTCGTTTTTATTGCAAATTGTCGTTTGTTCAACCAAGACTATGGAATCTTCCCTTAGCCCACCCATACCCTTATGGAGTTCAACATGAGTCGGCAATTTGGCTTTGGTCTTACTTTTTGTTATGGGTGCAATCTGTAAAGTTGGACTATGCCGGTTCCCGGTGTCATTCTGCACGATTACAACTGGTCTACAGCCGCCTTGGATGCAGCCATCAGGTTTGCCAAGATCCAGATAAAAAACATCACCTTTCATGAACTGCTGGACGTTTTCCAATGTCATTCCTCCTAAAATAGTTGTTATAGCTTTTATTTTTACATCTGTTCTTGAAGCCTGTCCAGCACAGAACGCCAACGACGTTCTGCTTCGCTTATAGACTCAAGATACATCGTCAACTCGGTCTGATATTCGTTTGCGAGTGCGTTCTGTTTTTCGATGTCCGGCAACGGGATTTCAAGAGATTGCATATCCTTGTAGCTCAAATTGATGACGCTGGTACCCTGTTGGGCGGATTCCAAAAGTTTGCCACCAAGAGGACTGTCCAAGAACATCTTCAAGTAAATACTGTTCAGAAGATCGCTTCTAGGGCGAATTATTACAAGATTGGAGGAGGCAATACAGGGGTAATCTTGTTTTTTGAAAATAGCAGTCCGTACCGCCGTGCCTCTGGCTGGCACCAAAATATCACCATCTTCTAAAATGTAGGTTCTTAATTTGCGTTCTTCCTCATTCAGATGGTCCAATCCGTCATAGTCAATGCTATACTCCCGAAGGTTCGAGATGTTTACAACTCCGAATCTACCAGTAGGGTCCTTACGAGGCACATTCTTCCCGCGGAATACGGTAGCAACTTCTCCAAGAATAGCGCGTTTCACGCCCATATATCGTATCCAGTCCTCATCCTGGGCCGCAAACAGCTTGTCCACGTTCCAGTCGCCTTGTTCCTCCAACTCGGACAGCATCGAGAAGGTTTCATCCTCAAGGTGGATGCTTCTCACTCCACGACCGCCAGAACCTGTTATGGTATCTTGAACGCCAAAACGACGAACAGCGATATCGTCAGTTGTGCCTGTTGTAATGGTGAGAAGGTAGGTTTTTATTGCCGACCATTCAAGGAGACCTTCTGGCATTGCTGAAATGCTTTCAACTTTATAGGTATCCTGAATAAAATTGCGGAGGTCTTTGACGTTGCCGCCAGCAAAAGTAATGCGGGCGGGGAGCAGAATTACCAACCTGCCGCTGGGCCCCAAGTGAAGGAGAAGATTTTCCAAGGCAACCATCTCGTGCTCTCGGCACATGAAATGCTGCTCTCGATCGACCAGAAGCCTGCTACCAAATACTGGAACAGAGAGTATTAGATCAAATTGCTCCTGGAGGAACTCATACTCGTAGATACTGGTGGTTACGACTCGGACATTTCTGTAACCCCGGAAAACCCGCTCAAGGATTGTGGTATAGGCAGGATTCATCGTCGTTATAGTGTAGTCGCATTCGGGACTAGCATCGACCATGGATTTCAAATTAGGGGTGAACTTCTCCCCTTCAGTGATTAGGACATACTTAGTGGTAGACTCGAAGAATTCCTCAAAATACTCGATCAATGGCTTAGGGAGATGGACTAAATTTGCAGCCTTCTCATCAATCTCGCCCAGCATTTCCTCCCAGTCAAGCGGTGCAGCTTGTTTTAGAAGGCTATAGCCCATAAAAGCATTTTGTTCACTCCTGTAGAAAATTCTTTCAAACCCCAGGTCCTCTGAGGCGCTGCGCATGATTTGAACGACATCCTGTTCGTTTTCTAAATCTGGTCTAATTTCACATTTTTCCATGGCAATGCCGGTGAGCAGAGCGGCCACACGCATATCGCTTGCTGACATCTGGCCTCTTAAAAAGTTAAAAAAATTCCAATAGCTCTCGGCCTTATTCTTGCGGCCCATAGTATATTCCCTCCCGATAAACTAAATGTTCATTGCTGCTGTTGTAGATAGTGTATCACATCCGAAAGTATTTGTCAATACCATGATAAAGTATTTTGATACTTTATTTTTGAGCGCCCCATGTACTATCTTTCAACGATTCCTCCAACCTTTTAATTTTCCCTCTTGCAGGGCCAGGGGAGGGTTCAAATTTCAAACCTTCCCGCAGCAACATCCCACCCCCAAAAGCTAAAAAGCGGGACACCAGAGGTCATCTGCCCCCCTAGTGTCCCGCAATCCCTTGACTTCAAGGATTTTTCATAGGTAAAATTAAAAAGTCCTCAGTCGACTGTATCATCGACTGAGGACTTTTGTGGTCGAGGTGACAGGATTCGAACCTGCGGCCTCTTCGTCCCGAACGAAGCGCTCTACCAAGCTGAGCCACACCTCGATGCTATTTTATCACATGCTTTTGACTTGCAGCTTTATTAGTATATCGCAAAACGATGAAACTGTCAACATAAAAATGAAAAAAAATCGAAAAAGATCAATTTCTCTTCTAATGCCTATGCAATCAGAACCCTTCTTTGGGCAAATGCGCCTCTCCCCA
>CAXHNU010000059.1:0-19132 GCA_964017555.1 uncultured Butyricicoccus sp.
CGCTGGATAAAGGATTGTAATTCTTTGATTTTTTCTTCATTTTTCCGGTTTTGATCCCGGATCATACGCTGCACAAGCTGGGAAGATTCATACCAGAATTCATAGTTGCCAACATACAGCTTGACTTTGCCATAATCAATATCCACAATATGGGTACATACATTGTTGAGAAAATGCCGGTCATGTGATACAACAATGACTGTACCTGGGAAATCCATCAGGAAATCTTCCAGCCAATGGATTGCATCAACATCCAAATGGTTGGTCGGTTCGTCCAGCAATAAAATATCCGGATGTCCAAATAACGCCTGTGCAAGCAGAATTTTAACCTTATCGGTATCCTGCATGGACGTCATCGGGCGATATAACGCGGATTCACCATCCAGCCCAAGCCCTTCTAATAACTGCGCTGCTTCTGTGTCCGCATTCCAGCCGTCCATTTCGGCAAATTCTGCTTCCAAATCGGCAGCACGATTGCCATCTTCTTCGGTAAATGGGTCTTTTGCATATAAAGCATCTTTTTCTTGTATGATTTCATACAGCCGCGCATTGCCTTGGATAATTGTATCAAGTACAGTAAAATCATCAAACGCAAAATGATCCTGTCCTAAAACCGACATACGCAGCCCTGGCTGAATGGATACATCCCCGGAACTGGATTCCATTACACCAGACAGTATCTTCAAAAATGTGGATTTGCCTGCCCCATTTGCGCCAATGACGCCGTAGCAGTTGCCTTCTGTGAATTTTAAATTGACATCTTTAAATAATGCCTCGCCTGTAAAGTTTACGCTTAAATCGGAAACGGTAATCATGTGTCCTCCATCAATTTTTATCATGAAATTTTGAATCAGCTATGATTATAACATAGCGGGACAAAGATTGTAAGCCCTGTCGCCCGATTTCACACGATTATGGCATAATTGTTAAATCATCCATCAAGATTTGCAAAGAATTTGTACAATCGTGAAAGAAAACTACTGCTTTTGTTATGGATTTGCAAGATACGTTGCCAGCATCCGCCCAAGCACAGGAATACTCCCCAACCGCCAGCGTTCATCTGGCGAATGGCACCCTTCAATATCCATACCAAGGCACACGCATTCCATTTCTGGGTTTTTCGTGATAAAATAGGACGGTTCCAACCCGACGTGCTGGGCTAAAATCTGCATTTCCTTTCCGGTTTGCTCATGGTACAGCGCCACCATGCGGGACGCAAGATGATGGTTATCTGTGTTCCATGCAGGATAACGGGTACATACTGTGCCTGAAAAACCGCACATCCCCGCCACCAGACTATGGCTTTGATGCAGTGCATATTCCGCACTGGTATCCATGAAACGGATAAACGCATCCAGGCAAAGCACATCATTTTCCACATAAACATGACCAAGATTGGACGAATCGCTGACACAATCCACGAGTTTTGGGTGCATGGCATATACACCATCCGCAAAACCGCCCAGCAAAGTCAAAAATCCTGCTGTTACGCTCCCTGCCCAAACCTGCGGCGGCGCATCGCAAGGGATAACCTCCAAACTTCCATTTGGATCAGTGTGCCGGTGGCGCGCAAGAATATCTTGTTTCATTTCAGCAATTGCATTTTCTATAGAAAATGCCGAAATAATCACGGCTGTGCATTGATATGGGATGGCATTAAATGCTTCCCCGCCGGAAAAAGACGCAATGGCAAAAGGGGTTTTGGTCTGCAAACGGCGTAATACTTCGCCCATTAAAATCGCGGCATTTACCCGTTTTTCGCTAATATCAAAACCAGAATGACCGCCTGTAAAGCCAGATAGCTTTATCTGGTATGCCTTGCCCGCAGGAGAGGGTACCCATTCCACTGCACGGGCATAATGTTCCCGCATACCGCCCGCGGAACCAATCAAAATACGGTTCAGCGCAAACCCATCGAGATTCAGTAAAATAGATACATGATCTACGCATTCTTTTGGGATCTCCATGGCGCCAAGGAGTCCAATTTCTTCTTGTACCGTAAAAATAATGCGCAGCGGCGGATGTGATATCCAGTTTTGTCCAAGCAGCCATAAGATAAGTGCAACGCCTGCGCCGCAATCCGCGCCAAGTGATGACCGCCCATTGGCAGAAATCCAGCCATTTGTAATTTCTGCTTGCACCTGGCTTGTCAATGGGTCGAAATCTGATGTGCCTGCGGCGCAGACCATATCCATATGCGCTTGAAGCGCAATCATTGGCTCATCTTCACGCCCTGCTGAAGCCGGCGCATCCGCCCAAATATTCCATATAGCATCATGCTGCACGTGTAATCCTAGTTTTTCCAGTCGCGCCGTTAAGTATTCTGATATCGACTGTTCATGTTTGGAGCTATGTGGTATTTGACAAAGCGGCAAAAATTCAGCCAATACGCCGTCAATTATTTGCTGTTCGGTTTGCTGCATCGTATCTTCCCTGTTTGACATTCACTTGCATCCCGCGCAGCCTTGACAGTCATTATGTTGTTTTTCATATGCCTGAAGCGAACCTTCTGTCATATGGGATAGCGCCGCAACACGTTCATTGACCATGTCCCACAAACACATTGGCAAATGATCCCTGTGTCCGCGGTGAACGGTGACACATTCAAAGCAATTTCCATGATGTGGGCATGCTTCCTGGCATGGGCAGTGATCACCGCTTTCCCGCACCTGACGTAAAAACTCCATTTTCATTTCATATGCTTCTTTTTTGAAGCCTTGATGATCCAGCTCATTTTGCCGGATGGCTAATTCATTCCCATCAATTTTCATAATGAAACTCTCTTTCCTGCTTTACAGCAAATCATTCTATAAACCGATTATACCACTTTTTCATCGCTTATGGCAGGGGAAAATCAACAAATATCCAAAATAGATTTTGTGGAATCCTACGAAATACAGTAAAAATACTTGCATGTGCTATGTATTACTGCTATAATACACTAAACCCGCAAAAGGAGGGATGTCTATGGTGCTGTTCCATGACCTCCGGTTTTCATCCCGCGAACCCGTTTATCAGCAGCTTGCCGCCCATGTAAAGCGGCAAATCTTTCGCCGCACAGCGCAAAATGGCGACCCGCTCCCCTCCCGCCGTGATATTGCCGCAACATTGGAAATTAACCTAAATACTGTGCAAAAAGCCTTTCGGCTGATGGAGGAAGAAGGCTTTGTGCGCACAAATGGCAATACTGGCAGCGTAATTTATATTAACGAGGCGATATTAACACAGATTGATACAGAATTATCCCGCGGGATTGTTGCTGCTTTTGTCAAAGAAGCCAAAGAAAATGGGTTATCATTTCCGCGTGTGATTGCTTTGATTGGCGAATTATGGGAGTCTTAAGTATGTTTTTTTAGCCTCAATGTACTATGCGAGTAATACACAAAGGGTGATTTGAATGAAACATTATTATAAGCTGACTTGTTTTTTCCTGCGATATTTCAAATGGCTTACTTTATTTTCCATCACTGTTGCTGCTGTGGTGCAGCTTGGCTGGCTATGGTATGCCCTTTCCAATGCTGCTGTACTGCCTACTTTCCAACAATTTGTAAATTCGCCACTGGAGGGGATTTTTCTTTGCTCGTTCTATATCCTGATTTTATCCATCCTCTTTTTTATAGACGCTGCTTTCAAAAGCAAACATAAAGCGCTTTATACATTGTATACCCTCCCTGGTTCGCGCATTGCCATTCCGGTTTCTATCTTTACAGCCGCTGCTTTATGTATTTTTATCTTTCTGTTTGCCCAATGTGTTTTGCTTTTTATTGATTTTCAGGTGTTTTCCCATCAGCTTCCCGCCATTGCAGAACGGCTGGTGCAATCTGGAACGCTTACCCCAGATACGCCGCTTTTTGTTAACAATGATTTGTATCTTTCAATTATCCGCTCGCAAGTTGGGAATTTATGCCTTCCACATAGCCTGCCTGGTGCATTTTTAACTGGCAGTTTTGTTTTATCACTTGCGGCAATTTATACAATCCCTGTTACCCGTGCAGATGCTTACACGTTTATCACGATGTTTATTATTTTAGAAGGGCTTTTCTTCCGCAACTTTGCTGAAAGCATACAGGAAAAAAATGAAACTTTTATCGGATGCCTCTTTTTAATATTTGCAATTTTTATCCTTTGTGTGTCAACTTATTGGGCAAATAACTGTACCTATTTTGAAAAAACAAAGAAATAAACACTTTTTAGCAGCTAAAAAGGAGGTTTTCTGATGAAATCAATCCGTTTTCACCGTATTTTATTCCCTGTGCTTTGCCTGGTGCTGATCATCGGATATGTGATTGCCGGAATATGGATCCGTCATGCACCAGAACAATCAACTGCTGCGCTGGAGGATATTTCCGGAGGCCGCAATGCGTTGGAAGGCTTTGCAACCCAGTTTGATTTGGCAGATAAGATCCATACACAACATATCCTTTTATCTGACCAGGAAATTCGCTTTACAACAAGCTATCAGCGGGAAAATACTTCCGAAAAGCCCTTTTCTGCACCCATTGATGGCATAAATCTTATCTTTGTCCCCACACCAGATGCGCATACCAAAATCAGAAATGGATTCCTTCCAGGCTGGGAGGATTTGGGGACAAACACTTCAAGGGCAGACAATATGCAAGGGCATATCATTGAAACTGACAAAGTACAGCTTTATTTTGAATGTATGATATCATATAAAACATATCTTGGCAATGTGCTTGCTCCATCTGGACTATATATTACCTCCAATCAGCAAGATATCTGTATTGCCTATACGGAAAGAGTTTTTAATTCCTGGGATGCCATGGGAGAAGTGAAAAGTACAAAATCATATGATATCTATCATATTGCCTGCGGTGACATTGCACAAAATACAATGCTTAGCGATACAATTACCAGCGCCAAAGTCAATGAGCATATCTTTTTTGCGGTTTCGGACTGCCTCACGGATTACCCTGCCTCCGGGAAAACCAATATCTATCGAATTGATGCTTCCATGACAACTTATGAATCCCCTAACCCACTTGATATCAAACCATATGGGCAAATTTCCCCCATTATTACCTTTGATGCGGAAAAGGTGTCTATCCTGAATCTTCGGGAAGAACATGGCCATTTACTCGCTACAATCCGTGTAAAAGATAGAATTTATCTTTATTTATTCAGCAGTAAAGGTAAATTACTTGACAAATATCTTTTGCCTGAAAATTTCCCGGTTGATACGCTTCCGTCTTATCTTCATAACTATGATGCTAATGGTGATTTTTATTTATCTTTGCTAACTCCTGATGCCAACCCGTTTGCCATACCATTTAATCCGGCTGCTATGGAAAATACTTTATTCCCAAGTGATAGCTATTTTGTGGTATGCCTCAAACTGCACGACCGATTGATACCAGTTTTTGCTGAAAACTGTCCCATAAACCCTTTGCGGCAACCTGTGGCTTTGGCTTGGCGGAATCACAAGCTGCTTTGCATACAGCAAGAGTTCCCAGATTACATCAGAAATTCTAACGGTATTTTTCAAAAACAATTTTATATTGAGGTGCGCAGCGCAGAAAACCAATGCCTCTATTCCGGAAAATTATTGACCGATGCCGCAGAGGATTTACGTATCTATACAAACCCCAATTTGCAGCGCCATTTCCGCCGCATTAACCTGCTGGACGACCCTGCTGAAAAGGAGCATACGAATTATGAGCTTTCCAATTATCCCTTTTCTTATTAAATTGTATCGCTGTTTTTTGCAACGGTTCCACAAAGCTTTCCGCAATGCTGCTTACTCCCTTTGCTTGCTGGATCTATTGGCTTTGCTGCCCACAGCATTCCCTTCACACCGCTATATCGAAGATAAAGTCCTACCGAAATATACAGATTATTCTGTGGTTATGCAGCGCTGGATGGGCATTTTCCTGATCGTTGCCTTTGTTTTTTTGGGATATCTGCTTTCGCAAACCCTTCGGGACTGCTATCAGGATTCTCATGCAATTTATACCTTTTTATCACTGCCCTGCCCCGCCTTAGCGCTCCCTCTGGCGTGGGTGACCTTATTTTTTACGGCAGTTTGTATGCTTATTATCTTGCAATTATGCCTTGTTATTGTATTTTACCCTGTATTTTTGCTTTGTCGGTGTATCGATGTTTTACACTTCCAGGCAAAAATAAATGCTGGCAAAGTAATCCTTGTTTCTTCTGACCCTGAAACACTGCCCCAGGTTTTTCAGGCTTCCCGTTTTTTGCAAGCGCTGCTGCCATTGCAGCTTGTCAAAGTACCGCTTTGGCTGTCAAACCTGCTGCTTCCAGTATCCGGCGCTGCCGCCTGTCTGTGCTGCCGCCGATGGAAAGGAAACCTCTTTACCTTTACAGTAATAATTATCTGCCTGAAAATGAACTATAATTCCATATTTTCTGATGTAAACCATCGATTAATATGCTATTCTTCCATTGCACTATTTTGTGAAATCCTATTGCTCTTGTTTGCTTTTTACACCATCTATCACCGAAAAAACCTTCCATAAAAGGAGCTTTGCCTTATGATTACCATACAAAACGCCTGCAAGTATTATCATTCCACCTGTGCGTTCCATATTCAGGATTTATCCATTGCGGATGGGCAGATTATTGGGCTGCTCGGTGAAAACGGCGCCGGAAAAACTTCCCTGCTAAAATCTCTTGTAGGGCTGACCGATTATTCCGGTTCCCTGCTGATTGATGGCAAACCTGCCCGCGAACAATATGAGAATATTTCCTTTATCACCGAAGAAGGAAGCTGGTTCGGCTTTATGACGCCTATGCAGTTCGGCACGTTTTTATCTGATTTTTACCCGTCCTTTCATATGAAACGTTACCAGAACCTTCTTGATTTTTTTGAGCTGCCAAGCAGTCATATTGTTAACTTCTCTACCGGACAAAAGGCAAAAGTTGAAATTGCCGCTGGGTTTTCCAAAGGCGCGCAATATATTTTTATGGATGAACCTTTCCTTGGCAAAGATATTTTTACCCGGCGCGATTTTTTAAAATTGATGGCATCCAGCTTACATGGCAGTGAAACCATTTTGCTTTCTACCCATCAGGTTGAAGAAATCGAAAATTTCCTTGACCGCGCCATTATCATTCATCATGGCAAAATCCTTTCTGATTTACCACTTGATGCAATTCGTGCACAAGGGCTTACTTTAGTAGAACATATGCAAAAAGTCACTGGCTATGACCCCGAACGTTATAAACAATTTGACTTTGACGTATAAAACACATTCTATCAATAAGAAAAGGCGGTATCCGTTTGGAATACCGCCTTTTTCCGTGTTTACAAAAGCTGATAGAATAATCCATGTTGATTGCAGTGCCATAACAGCATCCCATGCCCTAGCTGTGGGATACGTGCCTGTAAATCCCATTCTGGATACTGGCGGCGCATGATAAATGAATCCCCAGTTAATAATGCTACAAATGTGATATAATGTGTTTTTGTCATCTCATGTGCCGATGTAATGAAATATTCACCATCAATCTTTTCTACGGTCAGTTTTTCTTCTGCTTTTTGTGGCTGCAATGCGTGGAGTTTTTTGCCACAGCAGGATACTGCTGCTTCTTCCGTTGCGGTAAGCAAATTCCCGCATTGCGGGCATACGTAAAATTTCAGTTTTTTCATATTTCCTCCTGTCATATCATTGGCATCTATTTCTCCTGCCAGCAGGGTTTCCATATCAATGCCGAGCGTTTCACAAAGTGCCGGTAATAAAGATATATCCGGGCACCCCATGCCACGTTCCCATTTTGATACGGCTTTATCACTGACATGGATTCGGTTTGCAAGCTGAAGCTGGGTAAAACCCCGTTCTTTTCGTAATTCATAAATCAGCCTGCCGATTTTTTCACAATCCATTATTTTTTCCACCTCCTGTCCTGCGTTTGGTTTTATTTTAACCGAAACCGGTTTGCAATGCAAGAAACGCTTCGTAGAGTTTTAACCGCACAACAAAAAAATTTTGCAAAAAAAATTTGCTGTACCCCCTTGACATTCCGTTTATAGTGTGTATACTAAGTATATACACTAATCACGCCAAACGGTACCTGACAGCGTGACTGCAAGGAGGTAAACCTTGAACATTATTTTATCCAATACCAGTGGTGTTCCGATTTATGAACAAATTGCGGAACAAATACGCACACTGATTATTTCCGGACAGTTAGAACCTGAAACCCCGCTCCCTTCCATGCGGCTGCTGGCAAAAGAACTGCGTGTCAGCTTAATTACCACAAAGCGCGCCTATGAAGAATTGGAACGCGGCGGTTATATCCGCACGCTAACCGGCAAAGGCAGTTTTGTTGCTGGTTTAGATAACAGTCTGATCCGTACAGAACAGCTCCGCCTGATTGAAGAACAGCTTCGTGCAGTTGTGCAGCGCGCCCGACTGAACGGGCTTTCATGCACGGAGTTACAGCAAATGCTTGCCCAGCTTTACGAGGAGGAACCTTAAATGAAAAATGCGATTGAAATAAAAAACCTGACCAAACGATTTGATAAATTCACACTTGACAATATTTCTTTTTCCCTGCCAACCGGTTCGGTGATGGGGCTTATCGGAGAAAACGGCGCTGGCAAGTCGACAACCATTAAACTGCTGCTTGGCTTGCTCCATACAGACAGCGGAACGATTTCCATGCTTGGCATGGATGCAAAAACACAGGCACTTGATATCAAACGTCATCTTGGTGTGGTCAGTGAAGTGACTGCCCATCCACTCAATTATCGGGCACAGGATATCGGTTATGTGCTGCGTGCCGCATATCCCCGCTGGGATGCGTCCCAATTCCAACAGTATTTGAAATTATTCTGCATTGACCCCACAAAAATGTGCAAGGATTTATCCAAAGGGATGCGCATGAAATTATCCATTGCGTGTGCGTTGTGCCATGATGCAAAGCTGCTTATCCTGGATGAGCCAACTTCCGGGCTTGACCCTGTTGTACGTGATGAAGTGCTTGATATTTTGCGTGATTTTATGCAGGATGAACAGCATTCTATCCTGATTTCCTCCCATATCACCAGCGATTTGGAGAAAATCGCGGATTATATTACATTTTTACATGATGGCAAGGTTGTCTTCAGTCAATCAATCCTGGCGATACAAGAAAATTATGGCATACTGCGCTGCCCGCGTGAAACCATACAGGATTTTGCCGCCGGCACAGTATATGCCGAACGGCAAGACCAATTCGGCTGCGAAGTGCTGGTTGACCCGCGCCGGCTGCCTGCCGGCATGACAGCGGAATCCGCTTCAATTGAACAAATTATGCTTTTCCTTACCCGTTACCCTGTTGCCCGCCCATAAGGAGGTTTACTATTATGTTAGCATCTTATAAAAGTGATTTCTATCTGCTGCGTGGTTATCTGAAAACATATATTGGAACCTTAGCGCTTATGATTGTGTTTTCAATTGTGCAAAAATCCATCTACTTTGCCTATTTTTATCCCGCTTTTATGGCTGTTTTCACGCCGTTTTCCCTCTTTTCACTCGCGGAACAGTCTGGCTGGGAATCTATGCTGCTCAGCGCGCCCATTACCCGTGCGGATATCGTCCGTGGGCGGTATATGATGTGCCTTTCCATTGACTTTGTGATATTGCTGGTTGGATTTGGCACCGCATTGTTCCTTGAACCAGACTTTTCTTCTAACGTTACCGCGTTGCTGCTGAGTTTAGCCGCTGTTCTTGTGCTTAACGCCTTGGTTATCCCAATTGTCTATAAATTCGGCGCAACGAAAGGGCGTTTTGCCGTTATGGTTATCTGTATCCTGCCTGCCCTTGTTTTCCCGCTGATTGGTTCTTCTGATGCTGATTTTGACCTTCTGATTAAAATCATGGATTTCCTTCAGCGTATCCCTGTCCTGCTTGTGATTGATGCCTGCTGTTTGGCGCTGCTTGGACTTTCTTATTTCATTTCTTACTTGATTTATCGCCGCAAAGAATTTTAAGCCGGATAAAAAAGCGGATTGCCGCATGGAAACTGCGTGCAATCCGCTTTTTATGTTGTTTTTTGGTTTTAGTTTGCTTGTGCCTGCTTTACAAGGCGTTCGGTATCCTGCGCAATAACCAATTCTTCATTGGTTGGGATAACGAGTACACGTACACGCGCATAATCAATGGAAATATCCATCTGACGGCCACGGTACTTGTTCTTTTCTGGGTCAATTTTAATGCCCAAGTATTCCATATGCTCGCAGACATCCCAACGGACACTGCGGTCATTTTCGCCTACGCCAGCGGTGAAAATAATGGCGTCTACGCCGCCCATTTCAGCAATGTAAGAACCAATGATTTTCTTAACGGACAGGTTAAACATATCCTTTGCGAGTGCCGCACGGGTATTGCCTTCATTGATGGCAGTATCCAAGTCACGGAAGTCAGAAGATACACCAGAAATGCCCAGCATACCAGATTTCTTGTTCAGGATGCTGATAACATCTGTTGCATTCATATTCTCATGCTCAGAAAGGAATTCAATAATTGCCGGGTCAATATTGCCGGCACGGGTGCCCATCGGCAGACCATCAAGCGGAGTAAAGCCCATAGAGGTATCGACAGAACGCCCGCCGTCAATCGCGGAAATCGAGGAACCATTGCCCAAATGGCAGGTAATCAGCTTGAGGCTTTCCAGCGGACGCCCAAGCATTTCCGCCGCCTGCTGGGATACATATTTATGGGATGTACCATGGAAACCATAACGGCGGATCTTATATTTCTGATAATATTCATAAGGTACCGCATACATATAGCTTTTCTGCGGCATAGACTGGTGGAATGCGGTATCAAATACAGCAACCTGCGGGATATCTTTGCCCATAACTTCTTCACAGGCATGGATGCCAACAAGGTTTGGCGGGTTGTGGAGCGGCGCAAGCGGGATACACGCTTCAATCGCTTTGATAACCTGATCTGTAATGAGTACAGAATCCGCGAAGTATTCGCCGCCATGTACAACGCGATGACCGACTGCATTGATTTCAGACATATCGGCAATGACGCCCCATTCTTTATCCAGCAGGATATCAATTACTGCTTTGATTGCATCAGCATGGGTAGCCATTGCAACATCTGCTTTGTACTTTTCATCTTTGCTGCCTTCATGTGTCAGTTTGCCGTCAATGCCTATGCGTTCGCATAAGCCCTTTGCCATAACAGCCTTTGTGTCCATATCAATGAGCTGATACTTGAGGGAAGAACTGCCTGCGTTGATGACCAAAACTTTCATTCCGTAAAACTCCCTTTTTCAACATTTTCAGATTTTTTTGCAATTTCTCAGGTGGGATTGCGAGAATCTGCAAAAAAGAGTACAATAACAATATACACATACATATTGTACACGAAATACCTGTATTGCACAACAGATATTCGGCATTTTTTTAGGAGGAAACATGAAAATTTGCGGCGTCATTGCAGAATACAACCCATTCCATAACGGCCATGCAAGACATCTTGCAGAAACTCGCCAGATTTTAGGATCTGAAACAGCCATTATTTGTGTCATGAGCGGTAATTATACCCAGCGAGGTGATTTTGCTGTGCTTGAAAAATACCGGCGGGCAGAAATGGCTGCCCGCTGTGGGGCTGATCTTGTGCTGGAACTCCCTTTGTCTTCTTGTTTATCTTCCGCAGAGGGCTTTGCCTTTGGCGGCATTGCCCTACTCCATGCGCTTGGCTGCGTGTCTTATCTTTCCTTTGGCAGTGAGTGTGGCGAAATCCAGCGAATCCGCCAAGCTGCCAAGCTGCAAAAATCCCAACAAACACAATCTGCCCTGCGCCATGCACTGGCAAAAGGGCTTCCATATGCTGCTGCTATGCAGCACGCCATCATGGGCTTGGATGAGAATTGCAGCCTGTTGTTTTCCCAGCCTAATAATACACTTGGCATTGCTTATTGTGCGGCACTGGACGCTTTACACAGCACCATAACCCCAATAACAATCCGGCGGGAAGGTGCGGCGCATGATGCCAAATATGCTGTGGATGCTTTTCCTTCTGCTTCTTTGCTGCGCGCTTTGCTCGCAGATGGCCAAGTGGGAGCTTGCCAACCATTGATGCCACCGCAGTCATGGACGGTTTTACAAGATGCCGTGCGGCAAGGTGCCGCCCCTGTTTTATGTGATGCAGTTGATCCTGCGATTGTTTCTTATCTCAGACGGCTTTCCCCTACGGATTTCTCTCGCTATTGCGGCGGCGCTGACGGTTTGGAATACCGTTTATATGAAACTGCACAGAAATATGCTTCTTTTGCGGAAATCTGCACTGCCGCCCAAACGCGGCGCTATCCGCTTGCCCGTATCCGTCGCGTACTGTTCCGCGCATGGCTGAATCTGCCTGCCAACCTGCCATATATGCCGTCTTTCGTGCGGGTGCTTGCGATTGGGAAATATGGGCGTGATATTTTGCGGAATATGAAGAATACCTGCGCTTTGCCGGTTATTATAAAACCTTCTGCCGCATCAAAACATGATTCATCCCTAACGTCCATTTTGGAGCAGGACAGGCTTGCTGATGATTTATATGCACTTGCTTTCCCTGCGCCAGCGCTGCGCCGCGGCGGGGAATCACTCCGAAAAACACCATATATCCATATTTCTGATAAACGCAATATGCAGAAATAAAACCTAAATATATATACGATTATGAGAAATACAAAAAGCAGGTGTTCTCCCCTGTTTGAACGCCTGCCAGCTTGTCGAGGATTGAACTTCCGGACTTAACAAATGTAAGATCTTTATGATAATCCCGCCAAGGCAGCTTCTATTTTTTGATTCATCAAATCATATGCACCCCAATGAATATCCAACTTTGACAGAGGTTTTCCCGTCTGTCCATTGTTCAGCTCATGAACAGCAGTTTTTATTAACCGCATGATTTTTTCGCTGGAAACTGGATACAAATCCTGCATCCATTGATTGATTGTATATGCAATTTGATCTGATGATGCTTGGTTTTTATTTTTTTCTAATTTACACTCATTCTGTATCCATTGTTCATCCACACGGGTAATTGTATGCGCCGCTGCATTTCGTATTTTTTCCTCAATTTCGCGCAGCAAAATTAAGGGTTTTGCCCATGCTGTATGCAAATATTTTTCCTTCAGAATCCCAACATAATGACTGGAAATCAAAAAACCACTGACTGGTTTTTGGAATGGTCCTTCCAGCATAGATATAATCTCCATTCCCATTTCATCTTCCAGTATTTTACTCCGTTTAAAACGCCCATACTTATCGCAATATTTTGAAAGTGGATAACCTGCTTTTTCTTCTACGGCAATTTTGCATAACGCAAATAATCCCGGTGTTAATCCACGCAAAAAATCTGAATAATCCCCACGCTGCTGTTTCATTTGCAGCCAAAGAAGATATTCCGCAATATTTGTATGTTCCTCAGCATGAAGCGGCAAACCCAATTCAAGTTTTTGTGTGGGATGAATTGACTTCCAGTTCAATTCTACCCTCATTTTTGCTGACTCCAAGAGTGCAATTGATTGTGGATTCAATAAAGCCTGAATCGGCTTGGCAACTGCTAATGCTGCCGCATAATCATAGGCATTCAGATGGGCTAAAATATTTTCACGCTGCAGCTGCACATTCAAATTTTTATACTGCACTTCCTGGCAGCGGTCTATATAATCTTCATTATCCAGGTTGCATTCCCAATATAGATCCACATCATAATCCATATGCGGTTCTAAATGCGGGTTTTGTTTACCTACTGGTGTTTTCGTTTGCACGGGCAACACTGGAAAAGGCAAAAAAGCAGCCAGTAAATATAATGCACTTTTCATCGCTGGTGTGCCAGAAGCAATGTTCAAAATCAGCTGATGTTCTGGAAACCGATTATGTAATGCCAATAACAATGGCTGAAACTCCTGAAAGAAAAAATCATAAATTTGTACATCGGCAAGTTCTGGACGTTCTTCAACCAATATTTCCGGAGCAAAACCTTCCCGCGCTGCCAAACGGCGCAAACTGTCACAATATCGGTCATCCCGATCATGACGTTCACACATTTCTTTGGAAAGATACAGCATAACACAATCTGGTTTATATTTACGGCAGATATGCAGCATAGAACCATCACGTTCATTCGCAATTGGATCCGTACCGCCAATAGCAGAAAACAGAATATAACCACTCATTTACAAAAACCACCTTTGATATATATTTTTCAGATAATGATAACATCTTGATCGTCAAAATCAGGTACTTTCCCCCATGTTTTTGTGATACCAGCACCAGATAATCGATATATTTTCACATGGTCATCTGGCCGCACCAAACGCCTTATTTTATCACATCGTTTTATATATCCTTTTTCATCCAATCGCGCCTCAAAAGCAGACTTCTGCACCCGTGAACCGAATCCTTCCAGCAACTTCACCATACGGGTGCGCTGCTTATGATCTGAAATATCACAAATAATAACAACCAGGTTTTTCTTAAACCTGGTTGTTATTTTGAAATTACCAAAATAGTTTTCATATTCCATTGGTTTATCCTCACACAAATTATCGGACTGCAATAATTTCCCGGGACATTGCCAAACAGAAATCAAGATCACTGCACACAAGGTGTTGTAATGGATGAATTCCCAAATATCGTGATACTCTCCAATGTTTCTTTTGGGATTTTCCGAACAAGACCATCTTTTTGTTTCACACAAAAATACCCACCCGCGATAGAAATAACGGCACCGCTTTCATTCAGATATAAACAGCTCATGCACAATTCCTTTCCGCGCAAAATAGCAAAAAAATGATTACAATTATCCTATGCCGCTTGATAAGCGGCTTTTATTTCGTCCCCTTGCGGGGAGATATAAGGTTCAATCCTGTGCTTTGGCGGAAAGTTCTGCGTTTTGAGGATTTCAGTGATTTCGGTGCATTTAAAGCCTTTTTTCGTACGGCATTTCACTTTTTTCCTCGTTTTTGCGCCGCAGAGCATTTTCCACAGCAAAACAATATCCTCTCCTTTTCCAACAAGCAGACCGACTGGCTGCACATACGCAGCGCAGCCAACCCTGCTGTCAATTCTCCTAAATTTTCTTTATTATATCACAATTCTTCTTTTATTGCAATACTGCACGCACCCATTTCATAAATCTTTCCGCGGTACTGCGTGCATTTCAGCATATGTGGAGATACCCCTTTTTGCTTATCCAGGCGATGCCCATGAACCGTTGGCGTTATTTTGTTCATAATCCGGCTGGTCAAATCCACACCGGGCTTTTGGCCCAGCAGGGAATAAGTAAACGTTTTGGTCGCATAGCCACTGCCGCCGCCTAAATAAACCGTTCCCTCCCGCTGGATATCCCGGACATGGAATGCAGACCGGAAACATGCGTCATAAGCCGCCTGACAGCGTTCTGCTGCCTGTAATAGCTGTTCTGCGGAAAACCGGAAAGCATCAGTCAGTGTCAAATTAAACACGACCTCTGTGCCAGGGCGCAGGCATTCCCGCAGGATTGGGAGTTTCCGTTGTTTTCCTTCCGTCGAAATGTCGAGTTTTTGGCAAAGGATCAAATCATCCGTACGCAGTGGACGGCTGTCACTCACCCGCAGCCCGCTCATCATATCATTCACTTTATCCCGGCGTTCAGTGCCTGGGCGGTTCAGGGTATGCAGGCAACGCTGTTCAAACCTATCAGTTTCACGTTTTAGCATACTCATCCGTGACCCACGCAGTTCCGCCCGCCGCACACTTTGTATTTCATCTTTTAGTTTATCCCGGTTTTTCAGCAGCAGGGCGCTTAACAGCACAGTGCGCAGCATCCCTTTGATGCTGCTGCCCGGTATATATGGGCAGCCATACGCATCTTTTACAAACGTTAAAATCTCTTTTTTGCCTTTGTCCTCAAACACCGCACCTGAACTGTCAATGGAATATGCAACCCAATGCGGTATCTGCCGGGCTTGCAATATTTTGTTCTGTTTCAGCCATACGGCAAAATCCCGCTTATCCCGTAGCAGATATTCCTCATAGGCTTCCAACAGATGGCGGCTTTCAAAATCCTGATACATTTTCACCGTATCCGGCACATGGACAAGCTGCTGCCCAGGCACAAAAATATATTCTTTTTTGCTGATTTTGCCGCCATCACCAATAAAGACCGGTGCTTCCGTCCACAGCGTCATTGTATAATTGCGCATTTTCACATCTCCATCCACAGTGCAGCGGCATAGCGGTATACAGGGTGTGTTCCACTTCCGCCAACGTCAAATACATCGCCTGCAAACCGTTTTTTAAAACAGGAACCCGCACAGAATGAATAAAAATCCCGTTTGCGGCGCAGTTCCGGCGCATAATCTGGCGAAGCAATAAACCCAGACCGTTTTAACAGCAGATACTGTGCATCTTCCAATATGGATTCCAGCATATCCGGTTCTGCCATACAGACTGAAAGCGCCATTACATTTTTATCTGTGCCGCGGAAACGGCGCAGCAGATGATTTGGCACAGGAGATTTTGCCACACTGAACCGTCCAAGCCCGGCACTGCGTTTGCCACCCAAACCACTGAAAGATAAACCATGCAGCAATGTTTCAAACTGTGCTTGCAATATGTCATCCGCAAAACCCGCAATCAGATACAATCCGCTTCCAGGATAAAACTGATAGATTCCAACCTGATAAGGCAGCATATCACCGCTGTCCAGTTTTTCCGGTGCGCGGGAAACACTCATGGTGCGCATTGTAAATTTTCCAAGCTGCCCAAAATCCTGCACCGCATCAACTGGATTGAGATTGCCCTGCAAATAAATCTCCCATTTAGACGCCGGGATGTATTTCAGTTTTTTAAAACTCTTCTTGATAATCGAATTGCCTTCCTGTTCAGCAGCAACCGGATAGAATGGTTTTGGCAAATAGAGTTCATCCCCGATGAATGGAAACAAATCACTCACCCGGAAATCTCCTTGCCGCACAGCATCAACCAGCAGATTCAGTTCTTCCTGCCCGCCGTAATCAATGGCTTCTTGACATAAAGCAGAAAAGAATGTATCCGCAGGCAAGGTGCTCATACCATCCCACAGCGCGCCCGCGCCAAAGTGAGCGCCCACAGGGAATGTCAGGCGATAAATCATAAACTGCATCGTTACACCCCATCCAATGATACCTGACATTTTTGCAGCAATTCAGATGGGATTTTACCTGCTGCTAGGTGGAGCTTCAACCCAGAAAATTTCACTTTGCCATAGCCACGAGAACCATGCCCGCCCAAGTAATCATATTTTAGCAAGTGCATCCCTTCTGCCAGCAGGGAGATATCTTCTGTCAAATCATTTAATTCCACTGCATTGTAAAGGATATTCACATCAAATTTACATCCACGGATTACCCGCTCAATCTGGCGAGGATTTGCAACAGCTGTCAAACGATTAATCGTATTTTCAAATTTTACTTCGGTTGCAGCATACAGCCCAACGGCGCGCAATTCTTCCACGCTGGCATCTGACCATATCATATCCCGGAACAGCAAGCGGCTGCGCTGCACCTGGTTTTTCTTTGCGCTGCCAAACAGGCGCAAAATATGTGGGTTATCATTTTCTACGGTTGTTAATGGGTGTTTTTGTTATATTGCAGCGCAAGCAAAGTGCGCAGCTTGCCTTTCAGGCTGCTGCCCGGAATCATCGGACGGTCACTCAATGTATCCCGGATAACGGGTAAATCCACAGCGCCAATCGCTGCAAATGCAGAAGACGCACCAATATGCATTCCTGTCAAAACTTCAAGCGTTCCAGTGATTTCTAATTTTGCATACATAAATTTTTCCTCCATCAGTTCTATTCTTCGATATAATATTTGTGATAAGCCGTTAATGCCTCCATATAATTGCAAAACAGAAGCAGATTTTCTTTTTTCTGCCCCACTTCTGAAATGCACGCAAGCAGACTCGCTTTTTCCACAAAATTCTTTACAGCCTTTTCACGCCCCGCTTCATATGCAATCCGCATTTTCAGATACTGCACACGGCTTTGTATATCCGCATTCAGCGTATCTTCCCGGCTGTGCTGCACATCAGTTTTCAGCTCTGCAGTCATTGCCAGCAGATTACGAATCTTGGAAGTCGTCATCTTCATTTTGCCTTGCTTGTCCATTGACACAATGCCTTTTATTACCTTTTCCGCCTCATCCACATAATTATGCTGGTTAATCTTCATCTATGGTTCCTCCTTCACGGATTGTATAGACATACATATAAATTGCGGTAATTGCCTGCCGGCATTGTTCCGCATCCTTCATCCATTCATACATTTTGCTGGAAAATTTATGATACAATGCTTTATGCGCCTCCGGCGCGTTTTCCTCTGGCTGCATCCGCGCCAACAGGTATGCGTACCGTGCTAAATTGATTTTGCTGCCTTGCTTGTGATATTCGCACATCAGTTCCAGCAGCCGATACAGGAACGACTTTCCATACAAATTCGCAGTTTCCCCATCTTCATTTGATGGTTCTGAGTATGCTTTCATAGATGAAAAAAAATCATAGATCAGCATATATTTTTCTTCCAACACATGGTTGATAAAAGTTTCCCAAGAATATGTATTTCCTGCCTCAAACAACGTAACAGCATTTTTCCCAGGATATGATTTTGATAAATCCTCCAGTTCACCGGTTTGTTTTGCCATTGCGGAAACCGGATATTTCTCCGGATATATCCCAATCCCCGCTGAAATCGTCAGCTTTTTTTGTGCGAACATCGTCAAGCTTTCATACAAGTCGACTGCAAAGCCAACGATATCAGACCATGCGCCAATAATAAACACATCATCGCCGCCGGAATAAACAATGGTTGCAATACGGTTTGAACCATCACGGTCTGTTAGGGAATATTTTCCTTTCCGGAGAATTCCATTGATGTGCCGTTTAAAAAACAAAGACAAGCTTCTTGAAAATGTTGCGGTACGGGACAGCGCAACATACCGCTGTCCATATTTTTCACTTTCAAAACCCTGCACAAACGCCTGACCCAGGTTATCAATATCGCCGCGCAAAACCGCAAGCCTGCGGATGCCCTCGGCGCCTTGTGCCAGCTGCTGAAAGCTATCCCCATTCTGATAATCGCCAACCCATACTTTTGTTGCAATTTCCTGCCCAGTATAAAAGTCATTTTTCGCGTAA
>CAXHNU010000060.1:0-19104 GCA_964017555.1 uncultured Butyricicoccus sp.
GGACAGCTTGCGGCAACTGTTACCATAAATGGTTTGGATAAAACCCGCGTTTGTGCGGCACAATGGTATTATGATGGTCAGCCTGATGCAGCGTTTGCAAATTCTGCCATGTCAGTCAGTGAAGGTTCTACCTCGGGTTATTCCCACGAAATTACTTTTGCAAAGCAAATGGTGCTTGAACATACCGTTGGCTTCCAGCTCACTTACCAAAACCCAGCAACTGGGGACACCGAAATCCGTTCGGTTGAAAATAAAGTGGCAGTGCAGAATTATCCTGCCAGCCATTATCTGCCGGATGCCTCCGAAGTTTTGGCAAAAATCAGCTCGACATTCCGCGGTGTTGGCAACGATTATACACAAAATGAAAAAACTGTTTTCGTAAATGCAAAGGGTTATTCCAGCCCGACCCAGTATCTGATTTGGGTTAGCCGCTATGCGCAAAAGGTCAATGTCTTTGAGGGTTCACAATATGATTGGAAGTTAATCCATGAATTTGCTTGTGCGACAGGTGCTTCTGGTTCTTCTACACCAGTTGGTGTCACTTATGTCACTTATAAGCAGTCCGATTGGACGACCTCCAGCTATACTTGCCGCCCAATTGTCCGTTTCTATCCAGGAACAGGCTATGCTTTCCATTCACGCCTGTATTACCCGCGTTCCAATCGCCTGAAAGATGGCACCATGGGGCGCCCAGCTTCGCATGGCTGTGTCCGGATGATGGATGAAGGAATTTATTGGCTTTACAATAACGTTCCAAGCAAGACAACGGTTGTAATTTTCTAACCGGGGCGCAGATTGAAAATTTACCCTCCGGCGAATCTTGCCGGAGGGTTTTCTGTAAATGACCTGTTGATTAAAAACGAAAATGAAATGAGGTGGAATGGATGGAACGGCTAGATAACCAGATACTAGAAATGCTTGCCCAACCCAAACGGCTTGAGGAATTATGGCGGCTGCTGCCCGGCGTTAGCCGGCAGCAAATCCGGCAAAGTGTTGACCGTTTGCTGGCAGATGGGCGGATTGTCAAAAACAAAAAGAACCGCCTAGCACAGGCGGAGCATTTCGGGTGCCTTGCAGGCACTTTCCTCGCAACAGAAAAAGGATTTGGCTTTGTTGCGCCCGATGATAAGGAAAAACCGGATGTTTTCATCCCGCCAAAAGCGTGCGGCGGCGCATGGCACGGCGATCATGTGCTAATCCGCGTGCAGGATGAAAAACGCCCGCCGCGTAACGGTTTATTACGGCAGGAAGGCGAAGTCATCCGCGTGCTTGAACGCAGCCGGGATGAAATCGTCGGTGCGGTACAGCACCGCGGCAAGACCTGTTTTTTGCAGCCTGCCAGCAAAAAATATCCTGATATTATTTTGCCGAAAGCCCATTTAAATGGCGCGCAGCCTGGCGACCGCGTCGCGGTGCGCGTGATGTTTTATGGCGATGGCAAATTGCCCCCGCAGGCGGCAGTTTGTAAAGTTTTCGGCGAAAATGGCACTATGCAGGCATCAATTGCCGCAATTTTGCATGAAAACGGCATTATTGAAGCCTTTCCGCAGCAGGCAGCAGAACAAGCTAATCAGCTTGGCGACAGCATTCCGCCGGATGCCCTGCGCGGGCGGCGCGATTTGCGCGACGCTTTGATTTTTACCATTGATGGCGACAGCGCAAAGGATTTTGATGACGCGGTTTCCTTGGAACCGCTGGAAAATGGATGCGTGCTTTTAGGCGTGCATATTGCGGATGTGTCACATTATGTGACACCGGAAAGCCCGCTGGACAGTGAAGCTTATCGCCGCGGCACCTCGGTTTATTATCCCGGTCATGTGGTGCCCATGCTGCCGTTTGCGTTGTCCGATGGTTTGTGTTCACTTGTGCCTGATGCTGACCGACTGGCATTTTCTGCATTTCTGGAAATCGCGCCGGATGGGCACCGCCGGAAGGCAGAATTTCAAAAATCCGTCATCCGTTCCAAGGCGCGCATGACCTATGCAAATGTCAATAAAATCTTGGACGGTGATGCAGCATTGTGCGAAAAATATGATTTTTTGGTTGATACATTGGGCAAAATGGCGTCACTTGCTGAACTTTTCCGCAAGCGCCGCATGGAACGCGGCGCATTGGATTTGGAAATCCCCGAAGCGGAAATCACCGTAGACGACCAAGGGGAACCCATTGATTTAGCATATCGCGCCCGTGGGCGCGCCGAAAAACTCATTGAAGAGTTTATGCTGCAAGCCAATGAAGCAGTTGCCGAATTTATGGATAAACAGCAAAAACCAGCAGTGTTCCGCGTGCATGAAAGCCCTGACCCGGAAAAATTGCGTGTCTTTGCCCAGTTTGCACGCCCCTTTGGTTATCGGATTGACCCCGGCAAGCCGCAGAACACTAAACAATTCCAAGCAATTTTAAATAAAGCTGCGAATGACCCGCGTCAGCGGGCATTGCCTACTCTGCTTTTGCGTTCACTTGCGCGTGCAAGATATTCTGAACAAAATTTAGGGCATTATGGTTTACAGGCAAAATATTATTTGCATTTTACCTCGCCAATCCGCCGTTATCCTGATTTAGCAACCCATCGAATGTTGCAAAAAGCCCTTTCTGGTGATGCGTTCACGCGCACAGATTATGATTTCTGTGAAAATGCTGCCAGCCAGTCTACAACCCGTGAGCTTGCCGCCGATACTGCCGAACGCGATATCGATAAATTGTATATTGCCGCCTATATGGAGCAATTTTTAGGACAAGATTTTGACGCGGAAGTGACAGGCGTGCAGTCTTTTGGTATTTTTGTTAGCTTAGCAAACGGCGCCGAAGGTTTAATCCGCATTGATACGCTGCCTGGCTATTTTGAGTATGATGACCAAAAAATGTCGCTGACAAACCGCGCTGGTTTGCAGTTTACCATTGGCACGCAAGTGCGCGTGCGCCTGGTCAGCGCCAGCCGCGCCAGCGGGCAGATTGATTTCGCGTTGATCACCCAATGAAAGGAAGTTTTGCTGATGCCCGGACTTGTTTTAGAGGGCGGTACACTCCGCCCAGTGTTTTCTTGCGGCGTGATGGATGCCCTGTTGGATGAAGGTTTGATGTTTGACTATGTGATTGGTGTTTCCGCTGGCATCACATATGCGTTTTCATATTTATCCAAACAGCGCGGCAGAAATTTAGAGGTGTTCACCCGTTACCGCAATGACAAACGCTATTTGTCATTGCGTAATTACCCAAAATGCCGTTCTATGTTCGGCTTAGAGTTTGTTTTTGATGAAATCCCGAACAAATTACTCCCGTTTGATTGGGATACTTTCCGCGCTTACCAAGGTAAAGTGCTGGTTGGTGTAACCAATGCTGTAACCGGGCAGGCAGAATATTTGGATGGCATGCAGCTTGATTTGCCCTGCACCATGCTGCGTGCAACCTGTGCAATCCCATTTTATTTCCCGGCAATCCCAGTAGATGGCACACTTTATTATGATGGTGGACTTGCAGATTCCATCCCAATTGTCAAAACTTTGCAGGATGGCAGCCGGAAAAATTTGATTGTGCTTACCCGTCCAGCAGGATATCAGAAAAAGATTTCCGCCGGCACATATGCTGCCGCGCGTGCATTGCGCCATAAATACCCAAACCTATCCGCCACGATGTTGGGGCGTGCCAAAAAATATAACGATACCCGTTGTTTTTGCGGGCAGCTTGCCCGCAAACAACCTGAAAATACGGTTGTTTTGCAGCCAGCCTATCCCCTGCGTTCCTTTGAAAAGGATGTAAACACATTAAAGCAAAATTATCAGCACGGTTATGATACCGCAATGGCACAAATGCCGCAAATCAAAGCACTTTTTGCATAAAAAAAGCCCTTTCGCCATAGGTGAAGGGGCTTTCCTCATTGCACGCAAAATTATTCTTCCCCATCATCAGCAGTGCCGCTGATGGGTATATTATCATAAATATAATCGTTTAACTGTTTGGCAGCCTTGTCCAAATCGTATACAATATATTCCTCTTGTGCGCCGCCATAATGCCAATCGCCATCTTGCGGTAGGCGGGCATGTTCAATTTGCGGCTTGCCATTTGCAAATAATCCTTTTGCAAGCGATAACATTTCACTTTTTTTGAGAGAAGTTGTCACATATGGCATCATTCGCGGCATCATTGCGGCAAGTTCTGCCAGGGACTTGTCCTGAATCGTGGAAAACATCGCCTCTAATACAATGGATTGTCGTTCTACACGTCCCCAGTCATCGCCGGTACCACCTTTGCGAATGCGTGCAAATGTCATTGCCTGGATACCATTCAGATGTTGGAATCCAGCTTCTTCAATATACTCCGGCTCCATATCAAAGGATTCATAATATTCTCGAATGAATTTGTTTGCCTCTTTGCGTTCAGCTTCAGAAACTTCCACATCTACCCCGCCGACTTCGCCAATTAGGTTTGCCATTTGTACAAAATTCACCTCAGCATAATCGGTGATATCCAGATTAAAAATTTCGTTAATCGCACGGATTGCACCCTTTGGTCCGTCAAAACTATAGGCATGGCATAATTTCTGCGTGCCATGTTCATCCAGTTCCACCCGGCTATCCCGCATCAGCGATGTTAGTTTCAGGACGCCTGCATCCGCGTCCACACTCATTACCATCATGCAGTCCGAACGTGTTGGCTCATCTGGCCGGGTATCCACGCCAAATAAAGCGATATTTGTAATACCAGATGCCGGTTTCACTTGCACAGCAAGTTCCTGTTCTGATACATTCTCCAATGAACTATCATAAGTGTAAGCAAATAGGTAACGATAGACAAATAACCCTACGGTAATCATGACCAGCGTCAAAGCGGCAAGCAAGAGCCAGCGGCGCACAATGCGCAACAGCCTGTGAAATGACATATCCCAAATCAGCCCCTCAGCACAAGAATCAAATGCAAACGCGCGGCGCTGCCGCCGCGCGTATATAATGTTATTGTATCACATCCGCAGGGCGGATTTTGAACAAACCATGAACAAATAGCATCAATATTGCAATATTTCTGCCAAAAATCAATCTTCAAAGGCAAGGTTGATATAATCTTCTGTCACCTGGATAAGCCGCATGGTATTGGTATAGCTGACACGGCCTACCGGCATACCAGCCGCAATGACAATAATATCGCCGACTTTTGCTTCCATGGCTTCCACAGCGGCGCGCACTGCCTGCATATACAATTCAGTACCAGTTGCAGCACGTTTCACCATACAAGGGATGACACCCCAAGTCATGGTCAGCCGATGGAATGTCTTTTCGGATGGCGTTGCACCAACAATCATCTTGCTGGGACGGCGGCCGGATACCGAACGGGCAGTCTGCCCGGATTCTGTCAAGGCAACAATGCAGTTTGCGTCTAAATCGGTTGCGGTGGTGCATACCGCATGAGAAACCGCATTGGTTTTCACATCACCTGTCATATCCATATCAATCAGTTCAGGGCGTGTCATGCGGCGGCGGTCATAATGGATGCTGCTTTCCGCGTTTTCCGCGATACGGCTCATGGTTTCCACCGTTTCCACCGGATATTTACCAACACTGGTTTCACCAGACAGCATAATGGCGCTGGTACCGTCATAAACCGCGTTGGCAACGTCGGAAACTTCGGCACGGGTCGGGCGCGGATTTTTGACCATAGATTCCAGCATTTGTGTTGCTGTTACCACGCGTTTGCCGCGTGCAACAGATTTTTTAATCAAATCTTTTTGGATTTCGGGCAGTTCTTCAAATGGCACTTCTACGCCCAAATCACCGCGTGCAACCATAATACCGGTTACTTCTTCCAGGATTTCATCGATATTATTGACGCCTTCCATATTTTCGATTTTCGCGATAATTTCAATATCTTCACAGTTTTGGTCGCGCAGGATATCTTTTAATTCCCGCATATCCTCGGCACTGCGGCAGAACGAAGCGGCGATAAAATCAATGCCTTGGGAGCAACCAAAAATCAGGTCGTCCTTGTCTTTTTCAGAAAGGTATGGCATATGCAGGGTAATCCCCGGCACATTGATGGACTTGCGGTCAGAAAGCGGCCCGCCGTTGAGTGCTTTGCAGATAATATCCGTATCCTGGATATCAACAACATCAAACGCCACCAAACCATCATCAATCAGGATACGTGTGCCAATTTTCACATCATTGGGCAATCCGGCATAGGTAATGGAAACAATGGTATTGTCACCTTCAACATCACGGGTTGTCAGCGTGAACTGCTGTCCTTCGGTGATTTCGATTTTCCCATTTTTATAAGTTTTCGTTCGGATTTCCGGGCCTTTGGTATCCAGCATAATGCCGACAGGAAGCCCGATTTCATCACGTATGGCTTTCACCATTTCAATGCGTTTTTGGTGTTCTTCATGGGTGCCGTGGCTGAAGTTGAGGCGGGCAACATTCATGCCAGCTTTCATCATGTTTTTCAGCACATCGGGTGAATCGGTGGCAGGGCCAAGCGTACAGATAATCTTTGTTCTTCGCATTTGTGTATTTACCTCATTTCATTCCATTCCATGCAAGCCGGAAATGGCCTTTGCGGCTTACAAATTTCAAAATTCTCTTTCAAGTATTATTTTATCACCATTGTAGCCGGTTTGACAATAAAAGAACCCGTAAGCAGCCATTTTCATTGTTTTTATGCAAAACCTGCCTTGCTGGTATAAAGATTTCTGGCATTTTGCCGGACATGGCTTGAGATACGCAGACAAATCCATTATAATAGCACTAGAAGTTATGCAGGACTGTGCCATTGTGCATCAGCGGCACAGCAGGGCAAAGCCCAAGATAAGGGAGGAAAGAACGATGAAAAAAGCAGCACCAGCGCTTGTGGTCATGGCGGCAGGGCTAGGCTCGCGATATGGCGGATTAAAGCAAATTGACCCAGTTGGCCCAGGTGGACAGATTATCCTGGATTATTCTATTTATGATGCGGCGCGTGCCGGGTTTTCACGGGTGGTTTTTGTCATACGCCCTGAACTAGAGCAAGCATTTGAGCAAACCATTGCTACGCGGGCGCGGCGGCATATGCAAGTAGATTATGCTTATCAAACGCTGGACAATCTGCCAGAAGGGTTGTCAACCCCTGCGGGGCGCACCAAGCCGCTTGGCACAGGTCATGCAGTCTGGTGTGCAGCGCCAGTGCTGGCAGGGCAGCAGCCATTTGCTGTCATCAATGCGGATGATTTTTACGGGGCTGATGCTTTCCAGCAAATGTATGGTTTCTTATCCAAAGCGGAGGAACAAAATGACCTTTGCCGGTGCTGTATGGTTGGCTATAAAGTGGAAAATACACTAACAGAAAATGGTACAGTAGCACGGGGCGTCTGTCAGGGCAAAGATGGATATTTAACATCTATTGTGGAACGTACTGCCATTGCCCGCGGCGCAGACGGTATCATCCGGTATGAGGAAAATGGCAAGTATAAGGAAATCCCGGAGGGCACGCCGGTTTCTATGAATATCTGGGGTTTTACGCCATCATTCATGGACAAATTAACCGAGCTTTTGCGGGCATTTTTCGCGGAAAAATTGCCGCAAAACCCACAAAAAGCAGAATTTTATCTGCCAGGTGCGGTTGACAACCTGCTGCACCAGGGTAAAGCTGACGCACGTCTGCTGACAACTGATGCCCGTTGGTTTGGTGTGACCTATCGTGAAGATAAAGCGTTAGTTCAGCAAGCGCTGGCACAAATGACACAGGCAGGCATTTACCCAGCCGGGTTATAAAGGGAGCAAAACCATGATAAAAGATTTCCCAGAACAGTTCATCGCTTATACCCGTAAATTGGAGGCAACATTGCCAAAAGAATTTTCGGTCAAACGTATGGAAGATTGCTGCGGACGGGTCGCGGCGCTGTATGCGGCATATTCCAACCAGGAACAAAAAAAATTGATGGGCATTATGCCAACCGGTTCCGTGACCCATTGCCATGAATTCCGGCTGGTTTATGCCGTGCCTGTTTTTAACATGGAAGCGTTAACCGATTGGTGGGATTTTGCCTGCAAGCTGCAAAAAACCATTGTTCCAGTGGACAGCACCCATGAATTTAGCATGGTCAGTTTGATTTTAGTGACAGGGCAAGCTGAATGGTCTGCCCTGCGCAAGCTGAAAAGCAAAACCAGCGAACAGGTATACGAAAAACCAGACAGTGGCTGGTCAAGTGTACGGATTGCGCTGGTGGATTTGCAAAGCAATAAGATTTATGCCAGCCGGATGGGCGCGCCCCTGCGGGAACTGCTTGGGAAAACGGTGCAGGGCAGCGGGCAAACCAGCGGTTTGCCCGGCATTTTGAAAGCCGTACAGGACTTTCTGCATTGACAGTGATTTGAGTTTGCCAGTTTTTATAAAATCCCACAGAACACTTGGGTACAAGCGGCAGCGGTTTTGTGCAATTTATCTGATAAAGCGCAGTAAAATTACGAAACCTTGCGATATTTGAGAAAAAGAGTTGTATTTTTGCACGATAACAGTTACAATAGAAGCAGGGAACTGCATGGCAGACTTTGTATCGCGGGGAAAAAAAAGCGCCCTTTCCCGCAGGGGCGCTTTTTTTCTTAATCACCATGTATACAAGTTTGCCGGCATCCTGGAAAGGGGAGCAAGCATTTATGGTAAAGGACGAAGTGCTGCGCGCGCTGGAGCAAAGCCGAGGGACGCGGCTTTCCGGCGGGCAGTTGGCACGGGAACTTGGCGTATCGCGTACAGCTATATGGAAAGCAATTGAAGCCCTGCGTGCGGAAGGGATTTTAGTTGAATCATCCCAAGGCAGCGGCTATTGCCTGCTGCCGGAAGATGACAGCCTGACGGCTGCCGGCGTATCTGCCTTGCTGGAAACTGAAACATTTGGCAGGGATGTGCTGATCCTTGCGGAAACAGGTTCTACGAATACCGCCATAAAAGAAGATTACGCGGCTTCCCGTGCAGAAGGGTTTACACTGATTGCACACCGGCAAACTGCCGGGCGGGGGCGGCTGGGGCGCGGCTTCAGCTCCCCGCCTGGTGGCGGGCTGTATATGTCCATTCTTTTGAAACCGCGTTTGTCGCTTTCAAAGCTGAACTTTATCACATTCGCGGCTGCTGTTGCGGTATGCCGTGCAATCAAAGCCCTCTGTGGTTTCCAGCCGCAAATCAAATGGGTCAATGACGTATTGATGGAGGACAAAAAATTATGCGGCATCTTAACCGAAGCCGCTGTGGAGGGTGAAACCGGCGCGGTAGATTATGCTGTTTTAGGCATAGGCATCAATCTGCGCCTTGACCGGCAGGCACTGCCAGAGGATGTTCGTGCCGTTGCAGGTTCATTAGCCGATTTTTCAGAACACGTCCCACGGCGGGCACAACTCGCCGCAAGCGTTTTATGGGAACTGGAACAGCTTTACCGTGTGCTGAACAGCGGGGATACAGCCCCGCTTTTTGCCGAATACCGCACGCTTTTATGTTGTTTGGGCAAGCCTGTACAGGTTGTCACCGCCGCAGACAGTTATGCGGCAATATGTGAGGATATCAATGCACAGGGCAACCTGATTGTGACGCGCCCAAATGGGCAGCAAGAAATCCTTTCATCCGGCGAAATCAGCATACGGCTGTGAATCAGGAGTGGTTATGAAAGAAGTGACAATTTATACAGACGGCGCGTGTTCAGGCAACCCAGGGCCAGGCGGCTGGGCGGCAATCCTGCAATATGGGGCGCATGAAAAGGAAATATCCGGTGGCGACCCCATGACCACCAACAACCGCATGGAACTTTTGGGTGTGATTTCCGCGTTAGAACGGCTGCGGGAGCCATGCCGGGTGCAGGTCTATTCGGATTCTAAATATGTGATTGACGCGATAACCAAAGGCTGGGCAGCGCGCTGGAAGGCGCGCGGCTGGATGCGTACCGCCAAAGAACCCGCCAAAAATCCGGAGTTATGGGAACGCCTGTTGGGGCTATTGAACAAGCATGATGTCACATTCCATTGGGTCAAAGGTCATGCGGAAAACCCATATAACAACCGCTGTGATGAACTCGCGGTTGCCGAATGGAAAAAATACAAATAACAAATCCCCTTGCCAGAAAGCATCCGGCAGGGGGATTTCTTTATAAGCGGCCACGGCGCAGTGCCTTGACCATATCTTCATTGGAATAAATGGATTTTACCGTCACTTTGGTATTTGCCGGTATAACAAATTCAGTCACCCCATAATGTCCTTGATTGGCTTCAACCCCCCAGTCATAGGTATAACCCAGACGTGTCCAGGGGCGAGGGCTGACAAAATAATTGTTGGTCATTTCGCCATTAAACCAGGTAATAAAATCCTGTCCTACTGTCTGTTCAAAGGAAAGATTCATATTGCCCAGTTGGGCATCCGGCTGATAGGCCGGACGTAATACCCGTTCCACAGCAACCGTCACCAGCAAAAAGGTAGATTTTGCGCCACGTTCAGGCATACCAAATAGTTTACATAAACGAGCTTCTTGGCTTTTCTTCAGGGTATCTGCATTTGCTTTGCCCCAAGTGGAAAGCTCCAAATCCGGATAGGCATAGGTATAATTCTCCAGCGTTATCTGTTCATCTTTTTTGAAGGTATTCTGTGGTTTTTCCGACCAGACCACCAATTGTACCCGGTCATTTTCTTCATCATAGGTGACATTGCCATCTTCTTTGGTCAAACAGACCAGTTTATGGATTTCATCCTGTTCCGCTTGCAGCGCGTCAACAACTGCCCCTTCAAAGGTGGTCATAGCGGCAGCTTGCTGTTGCCGTTCCAGTTCTTTTGCCTTGGCGCGGGCGGCTATTTTGCTGGAAATCACCAACATAACCACAGCAGAAAGCAGCATTAAAACCAGCACCATCACAAATGGCAGCCGCCAGCGGAATAAAATCCGCTGCCATGTTTTCAGTTGCTTACGGGGGCGGCGGCGGGCATCCGGTTCAGGTTTGGACATAGGATGTTTACCCCTTTCTTTTCTGGATGTGGTATGCAATACGGGTCAGCACAGATTCGGGCACAAGATGGCGGGCAGCTAAAGCGAGCCGCATTCCCGCGCCAGGGACAATCACGCCTTTGCCAGTCAGCAGCCCATCAATGCCGCATTTGGCTGCCATTTCGCTGGAAATGCCGCCGATGGCAAACTGTACGCCTGCCACAGCGTTAAATTCGGTGTGGACAGGTCCCGGACACAGCGCGGCGACTTGTACGCCGCTGCCTTCATGCCGCAGTTCCTCGCGGATTGCTTGAGTCAGGCGTAGCACATAATTTTTTGTTGCATAATAAGTTGCCATCAAAGGACCTGCCATAAATCCCGCTGATGAAGCAACATTCAGGATATATCCATTGCCGCGGGTGCGGAAATCCCGCAAAAAAAGTTTGGTCAGCATATGCACCGCAATGATGTTGGTATGGATCATTTCCAGTTCTGTATCAAGGTCAGTTTCCGCAAACTGCCCAAATAACCCAAACCCTGCATTATTGATGAGGATTTCGACATCCGTGCCGCGTGCCAGGCGATAAACCTGACGGCAGGCATCGGGTTTGGACAAATCAGCGGTAATAATCTGGCAGTCCGGCAGCTCGTCTGCCAGTTCCAGCAAGCGGTCTTGCCGCCGGGCGATTAACGTCAGCTCATAGCCGCGTGCGGATAAAAGGCGCGCCATATCGCGCCCAATGCCAGCCGAAGCGCCTGTAATAACAGCTTTCAATGGTGGTGATCCCCCTTTCGTTTTGGGCAGCGCAGGGCACAGCCCGCGCAGCCGCCACAGCCGCAGCCGGCGCCGCGGCGTTTGTATAAATACCGAATGGATAATATTACTGCGAGTATAACCAAAGTCAGGATAAGATAATCAATCATCATATAAAAAAAACCGCATGGGCATTGCCCGGCAAATGTGAAAAACCTATTTTCATTAGTGTACCATTTTCCAAAGTTTCTGTCAATCGGGCATGAAAAATTGTAGATAATATATAAATCCCCCGTGGGATATTCAAAATGAAATGAGAAAAGCAGGTTGCAAAAAACGCGCAGTGATGGTATGATAAAGTAAGACATTGTTTTTTTTGCTGAAAGGGATGGGATGTATTTCATGCTTGGAAAATTAAAAGATAAACTTGACCGCGGCATTGCAACTGTCAGTGTGAAATCAGAATCCATGGTAGAAACCAGCCGGATTAAATCACAGATACAAAATTACCAGCGTCAGCAAACAACCCTGATCGCTCAGCTTGGCAATGAGATGTATGCCATGTGGAAAGCTGGCGAGATGAACCGGGAACGGTTTGAACAGGTTTGCAAAGAAATTTACGGGTTTGAACAGGCGATTGCAGAACAAAACCGCCGCATTGAACAGATCCGAGTAGAGGAACAGCAGCTTTTGGGCACACAGCCCATGCCCGCGCAGCCGCAAACGCCCCAGCAAATGCCCATGCAGCCGCAAATGATGCAGCAGCCCATACCCCAGCAAATGCCCGCACAGCAGGTGCCAGAGGCGCCTGTGCCCATGCAGCCGCAGACAGATACCCCCGCGCGGTTTTGCCCCGCTTGCGGCAAGCCTGTGCCTGCGGATGCGCTGTTCTGTGTGGAATGCGGCGTGAAATTAGAGAATTAAAAAACAATATCCGGTGATCCTGGAAACCAGGCATAGGGCTGATTCCCTTGATACGGATATTTAATCTTTCTGGAAAGGGGCACTATGCTGCTAAAAGAAATTCTTGTCTGTTTCATTGCCGGGGCAGGCGCTGGCTTTGGCACAGGGCTTGCGGGGCTGTCTGCCGCCGCTGTCATTGCGCCGATGCTGACCACATTTTTAAATGTCGATGCTTATGAAGCAGTTGGCATTGCGCTCGCTTCCGATGTGCTTGCTTCTGCCGCTTCTGCTTATACCTATCATAAAAATAAAAATTTAGATGTACGCAATGGGCTTGTCATGCTGTTTACCGTGCTGGTTTTTACATTGGTAGGCAGTTATGCCGCATCTTTTCTGCCGCGTGCAACCATGGGTGGCTTTTCCATGTTTATGACCCTGTTTGCCGGATTAAAATTTATTTTTAAACCGGTCATGCAGGCAAAAGAAAGCATGAAAACCCGTACCCGCAAACAAGCCATCATGCAGTCGATGATTTGCGGCGTTGCCGTCGGTTTAATTTGCGGCGTTGTCGGGGCTGGCGGCGGTATGATGATGCTGCTTGTGCTGGTCAGCGTTTTGGGGTATGAACTCAAAACCGCAGTCGGCACCAGTGTTTTTATCATGACATTCACCGCATTGACAGGCGCGGTATCCCATTTTGCCATCGGCGGTATTACTGGCTGGCGGCTGATGCTGCTTTGCATTGTGTTTACATGGCTTTGGGCAGGCATTACCGCACGGTTTGCCAACAAGGCTTCCCCAAAGGTGATGAACCGCACATTGGGCGTTGGGTTATCGCTGCTGAGCGTTGTCATGATAATTGTAAAATATATCTAAACAGCCGCAAAAAAATTTAAAAAAAATCTAAAAAAAATGAAATAACTACTTGATTTTTCATATGGACTATGCTATACTATATTCACGCAAGATTGGTAAGGTAAGGTTACAGGGGATCGCCCAGGATAACATTGTTTATCCCGGGCGATCTCATTTTTTCTGCTTTTTTTGCGGTTTGCCGCGCAGTGCCGCGCCATATTGCACCGCGTCCCGCCCATATTTGCCGCGCAGTGCATCCACAGCACGGTCTAATTTTTCCTGTTTTTCCCGGCGCAATGCTGCCCCTTCATCAAAAAGGGATAATTGTTCACCGGTTTGTTCCATAGAAAGCAAAGAAGCCGCAGTCACAGTGACCATACGGATGGGTTTTTTTGCTGTCCAATGCTGTGCAATAATAGACATTGCGGTTTCAGTCAGCAAGCGGGTGCTGTCTGTAGGGGTCGACAAGGTGACTTGCCGGGAAATATTCCGGAAATTTGGGTCACGGATTAAAACCTGTACGGTTTGGCATTTCAAATGGCGTTTGCGCAAGCGGCTGCCAATGTTATCACACAACATCATCACTTGGATACGGATTTCCTCCAAATCAATGAGATTATGGGCAAATGTCATGCCTTTGCCAACCGATTTTACCTGCTGATGGGTATAAAATGACCGAACAGGGTCTTGATCCTCCCCGCGGGCATAGGTATAGAGGATATCCCCAGCTTTTCCAAGGATATGATGCAACAGATTGGCATCTGCCGCGGCAAGCTGTCCGATGGTATCAATGCCAAGCAAATGCAGTTTTTCCTGTGCCTTTGGCCCCGCATAAAGCAATGCGCCAACCGGCAGACACCATACAATCTGCTGATAATTTTCCGGTGTAATTAGGGTTGTGGCATCAGGTTTTCGATAATCGCTGCCCAATTTTGCAAAGGCTTTGTTAAAGGACACACCGACGGAAATGGTAATGCCAAGTTCCTTTTTCATCCGTTTGCGCAAGGTATCGGCAATCTGTTGCCCGGTGCCAAATAAATGCAGACTGCCTGTGACATCCAAAAAGGATTCATCAATGCCAAATGGCTCAACCAAATCGGTATATTCCAAATAAATCCGGTTAGCGCGGCGGGAATAGTCCACATAAGCTTCCCGATGGGGCGGCACAAGCTGTAAATCCGGGCATTTGCGCTGTGCCTGCCAAATGGTTTCAGCGGTTTTGACGCCAAATGCCTTGGCAGCTTCATTTTTCGCCAAAATAATGCCATGACGGCTTTCCGGGTCGCCGCAGACTGCCATAGGCCCGCTGGCAAGGGCAGGATTCAGCACAGTTTCCACAGAAGCATAAAAAGAATTGCAGTCACAATGTAAAATGGTGCGGGGCATGGTACCCTTCCCCCTTTTTTAAGGAATAAAAAAAGCAGGACGTCCCATCTGATGCAATAAAAAAGGGTTGTCCCGCCTCCATTAGTCTGTCTGGCTGATATGTTTTTTAATATGGTCAAAGGATTCTACACTGATGACGTGTTCAATACGGCAGGCATCCGCCTGGGCAGTTTCGGGGCTGACACCCAAACGGATCAGCCATTCGGTCAATAATTGATGGCGTTCAAAAATGCGTTCCGCAATTTCACGCCCGGATTCAGTCAAGGTAAGAAGCCCAATATTATCCATGACAACATAACCATTTTCGCGCAGCAGACTCATGGCACGGCTGACGCTTGGTTTGGAAAATCCTAAAAATTGTGCCACATCAATCGAACGACAGTTGCCTTTTTCGTGTTGGATCATCAGGATTGCTTCCAGATAGTTTTCCGCAGATTCCTGGATTTTCAAGATGCAAGCCCTCCTTTTTGCAAGTGGATTCAAACCCCACAATATTACATACTAAGTATAGCATATCCCGCCTGATGATACAACCGCAAACCGGTGAAAATCACAGAAATCCGTTTGTCCCAAACAGGAAAGGGCGGATTGGGTTTTAATTTCCATAAGTATGATATTTCCCTTTGTATTTTCCAACAAAACGTGCAGGGTAAACGGGTTTATACTGGAAAAACAAGGAGGTTTAATCATGGATAAGCATACTTTAGAACGGAAAGGGTTCCGGGTAGCTGCGCGGGCGGCAGAAACCTGGACTCGGTTCTGCCGCACCGATGAGGTGCAGCAAATCAGTGCCGGGCTTCGCCGCCTGGCATTATGTGCCATATTGTCCCGCGGCATGATTTTTGGCGGGTTCCAACCATTTGGCGTTGCAATGACTGGGGCGTGTGCCGCGCTTGGCAAAGGATATTGTGCATTTTTCGGCGCATTTTTTGGCGCAATCTTTTTGCGCGGCGGGATTAGCGGCGTAACTGCCGCAACCGCCGCATTATTAACCTTTGTTTGTGCCCGTATTTTCCATCCTGCCGCGGCAGAGCGGCAGGGCTGGTTTATGCCGCTGATGTGTACCCTGATGATGGCAGCTTGTAACTTTGTGTTGCTGCCTGCGCCTGGGTTGATCCGTCCAGCCCATATTTGCCGTTATCTTTCTGCCTGTATCCTGTCCGGCGGATTGTGCTGGTGTTACATACAAGCGCTTTCCCCGCCGCATGGCAAAGGCGATTTGCGCCGTCCCGGCGGTATTCTTGCCGTCATTGCCAGTGTGTTGGTTTCCGCTGGCGATATTACCCTGTTTGGCGCCTTTGCCCCTGCCCGCACAGCGGCATTTTTGATGGTGCTTGCCGGGGCTTTTCTGGGCGGCAGTACCATTGGTGCTGCCCTTGGCGTGGCGCTTGGCGTCGCGATGGATGCCGCCGCTGGCAGCGGCGCATTTTTAACCTGTGTCTATGGTTTGGCAGCACTGCTTTCCGGTGCGTTCCGCACCGCAGGGAAAATCCCTTTCCTGCTGTCCGCGCTGCTTTCAGCAGGCGCGGCAGGGCTGCTTGGCATTGATCATCCACTGTTCACCATCAGCCTGTATGAATGCACCATTGCAGCCGTATTATTCCGCACAGTGCCGGAACAGGTCTGGCAATATATCCGCGACACCATGTTGCCCATGCGCAATGATACCATTGATACCATTACCCGGGTGCGGCATTCAGCGGGGCGATATGCCGCGGAAGCATCTGAGGCATTTTATGAAATGTATCTTGTGATGATGAGCGGGGCACAGGCAGGACGTGCCGCCGCTGATGAAGATATTCATGCGATTTTTGACTGTGCCGCGGATAAAGTTTGCCGGGGCTGTAAAATCTGTGAAACCTGCTGGCAAAAGGATTATGTTTCCACCCTTTCGGTGCTGGGCGATGTCGCCGCGCCAATGCTGCGGCGGGGACGCGCGGAAGCCGCTGATTTCCCCAAGCATTTTTCAGAACGGTGTATCCATTTTCCGGAACTGCTTCATGCCGTCAATGACGCTTTATTTGCCCTGCGGGAACGGCAGCAGTACCGCAAACGCTGTGAAGAAAACCGTTCGCTGATTGCCCAGCAATATGCCGGGCTTACCGGCATTTTGCGGCAGATTGGCGGCACATTGGGGCGTGACCAGGCTTCGCTTCCTGCCCGGGAACGGCAGGTGCGCAGTTATGCTTCTGCGTTTGGGCGGATTGATAAAGTTGCCGTATTTCGGGATGGCGGTGGGCGGCTGCGGGTAGAAATCGCTGGGGAAGGGCTGGAAAATATCTTACATGAGCGCAAAGGGTTTGCGGCAGGGCTATCCGCCGTGCTGCAAGTCGGGCTGACTGATCCCGAACGCATTTCGGATGAACTTGGCACTCGCTTGATGCTGCGGGAACAAGCCCCATACGGTGCGGTTGTCGGCATTGGGCAGCGGCAAAAACCTGGAGAAAAAGTATCCGGGGATACTGCCCGTTCTTTTGTCACAGAAAGCGGACGTGCCTGCCTGCTGTTGGCAGATGGCATGGGTTCCGGGCGAGCCGCGGCACAGGACAGCCGTGCGATTTTATCGCTGATGGAACGGTTTTTACGGGCGGGTATCACTTCTGCTGACGCATTGCGGACGGTTTCGCCAGCATTCCGGCTGCGCAGTGATGGGATGCGCGGCGTTACGCTGGATGCTTTAACCATCGACCTATTTTCCGGTAAAGGCGAATGCTTAAAGTGTGGGGCTGCCCCCAGTTTTTTGCGGACAAACGGTGCGGTGACACGTTTATCCGGCGGCAATTTGCCAGTAGGCTTATCAGATGAACCTGCTGCCGAACAAAGCGTACCAGTGCGGATGAGTCCAGGGGATTTGTTTGTAATGCTGTCTGACGGCGTTTGTGATGGGTTGGAAGATGAATGGATGCGCGCACTCATCCGAGAGCATGGCGACGACGGCCCTAAAGAACTGGCGGCAAAACTTGTCATATCCGCCGCCGAACGCGGCGTACGGGATGATTTGACTGCACTGGTTATCCGGCTCGAATATCGTCCATCCTCCGCATAATTTTATTTTCTTTGGGCTATACAAGGTATATTTTCCCTTTTTGCGGTTATCCTGTTAAGGTAATCTCAATTTTTTTCAGGAGGCTGCTATGGTCAAGGGGATTTCCCGCCGGGTGGTTGTGGTACGCCCGCCAAACCCTGGTATTTTCGAAGAAGCAATTTTTGTCATACGTGAAACCCATGAATCCCCCCGCGATATTTTACGGGAGGCGTGCGCAGTTGCGGAAAGCTATTTGCGCAAACCAAAATCGGTACGGCGTTACCGCCGCAAACGCTGGACAAGCCTGCATTTATTTTTTGCCGCCCTATGCGGCGGTATCTCTGTTGGCAGTATTTGGGCATTCACTGCATTCCTGCATTTTCTTTAAAAACACTTTATTTTTCTGTGAACTATTTCTAAACAACAGGCTGTGGCACTTGCATAACCCACAGCCTGTTGTTATGATTAGAATAAAAAAAAGAAAAATTATTTTTGTGGGAGCAGTCCAGATGACAACAGTACAGCATTTTATTGAACTTTTCCAACAATATGGTTTACCAATGATGGCGGCTGTCTTTTTTTGTGAATACTTAAACTTACCTGGATTCCCGGCAGGTGTCATTATGCCTGCGGTTGGTATTTTAATTGGGCAAAGCCAAATGAATCTTTTTTTAGCGATTGTCATTTCCGTGCTGGCAGGGCTTGGTGGATGTTTGGTCATTTATTTTATTTGTGCCTGCGGCGGTGCGCCGTTGCTGCACAAACTTTTCGGGAAAAGTCCTAAATTCCAGCATTTTGTACAGGAATGTCATACCCGACTGGAAAAAGGGCGTGGGCGCGGACTGATGATTTGTCGGTTGGTGCCTGTACTGCGGACGATTGTTTCCATCCCGGCAGGGCTGTTAAAAATGCCATTAAAGGAATATGTGGTATGGTCTGCGGTTGGCATTACGCTTTGGAATACAGCATTTATTGGCGCGGGTTATTTTTTCAGCGAAGCATTTTTAGGCTGAAGCTTAAATTCTATTAGGGGATACTGGAAATCATACTGTTTATCAAGGGAATTTTCGGTCAAAATATGAGAGAAAAATTTCTGAAGCAGGTATAGATGCTGTATCAAAGTACTGGACAAATACTTGATTCTGCGCAATAATAATAATTAGAATGTATTATTTTAAAAGAAGGAGTTCCTTATGAAATACGCAGTGATTTTAGGGGATGGTATGGCAGATGAGCCAATCCATGCCCTTGGCGGGAAAACCCCGC